>NZ_JBFBIL010000024.1:0-104054 GCF_040685575.1 Kitasatospora sp. NPDC088351
AAAGCTACCTCGCCGGCCTTCACCTCCGCGGCGCAATGATCTGGATCAAGGACCTCACCCGAACCCATTGATCACGACCGAATACGCGGCCTAGTTGGGTCCGTAGGTGCGCGCCGCCTTGGAGGAGAGCCCGCCGAGCGCGCCGGACGGCAGCAGCCGGGCGGCCGCGATCGCAACCTTGTAGCGCTTGCCCGGGATGGACAGCGAACGGCCGCGGGCCAGGTCCCGCATGGCCTCGTCCACCACCCGTTCAGCGGACAGCCAGCCCCAGGACGGGATGTTGCCCGTCCCCATGCCCGCCCGCTGGTGGAACTCGGTCCGGGTGAAGCCCGGGCAGAGCGCCATCAGCCGCACTCCCGTCCCGCCGACATCGCGCAGTACCCCCTGGGTGAAGCTCACCACCCACGCCTTGCTGGCACCGTACGTGCCGCGCGGCAGGAAGGCCGCGACCGAGGCGACGTTGACGATCGCCCCGCGCCGCCGCTCGCGCATGCCCGGCAGGGCCGCCGTGGTCAGCCGCAGGATCGCCTCGATGTGCACCTTCAGCATGTCCAGTTCGTCCTGGAGCGGGACGGTCAGGAACGCGCCCTTGTTGCCGAAGCCGGCGTTGTTCACCAGCAGGTCCACCGGGCGGGCGGCATCGGCCAGCCGGGCCTCGACGGCCGCGATGCCCTCGTCGGTGGCGAGATCGGCGGTGAGCACCTCCGTCTCGACGCCGTACTTCGCGTGCAGGTCCGCGGCGGAACGTTCCAGCCGCCCGGTGTCCCGGGCCACCAGGACGAGTTGATAGCCGCTCCGGGCGAGCCGGCGGGCGAACGCGGCTCCGATGCCGGCGGTCGCGCCGGTGATCAAGGCAGTGGTCATATCCCCGACCGTACCGACCCCACCCCGGCGGGCCCAACAGACCGGAAAGGTAACCGATCAGCGCACTGCGGATGCAGGTATCGGTGGGCGCTCATAAGGTCGGTCCGGGGGCATCGCCGGACCAGGCGATGACGATCCTATGAGGAGGCACTTCTGATGCTTGCTCAGTACCTGACCGGAAAAGCCCCGGCGTCGCGCGCGACCCGGGCCGAACTCGACACCCTCGGCGCCCTGATGGTGGAGGACGAGGCCGTCGTCAGCGACGCGCCCACGTACCGCCCCGAAGCCGCCGGGCTGCTGTTGCTGCTGGGCCTCATCCTTCTGTCCCCGAAGCCGCCCAAGGAGAAGACCCGGTAACCGGAACGGGTACCGGCCACGCACGAAGGCTTGCGCGGTGAAGCCACCCGTCGCGAAGCCCACCGATGTGGAACTTCTCCCAACGGGCCTCCCCGCAAGCCTTCGTGAAGCCTTCCTCAAGGAGGACCACCCAGCCATGTCATTCGCCCATACCTCGCTCCGCGACGAGTACGCCGCAGCGGTCGAGCAGATGGCGGCCCAGACCCTCGGCGCCCTTCGGGGCGCCGGGGGTGCGGTCGCGCTCGTCGACCCCGGCACGGCCAACGCGTCCCGGCCGCTGCTCGCCGCCGTCCGGGTGCTCGGGCCGGACCTGTTCGCCCCGCAGCTGCTCGGCGGCGCCGCGCCCGACACCGAGGCCGTCCTGCTGCTCGCCGAGGCGCACCGGGCCTTTCCGTCAACCGCCGCCGAGGCGGACGGCCCGGACGCCCCCGAGGGCGCCGCACTGATCGCCGCCTGGCGGGACTGGGCCACCGGGGCCTTGTTCGCCCGGACCCTGCGCTCCATCAGCACTCCCGGCCTGGCGGAACTCTCCCTCCGCGCACCCCAGCCCGACCACGCGCCGCAGCCGCAACCGCATGCCTGGCAGGCCTGGTCGGTCCGGATGGCCCAGCTCTCCGCGCTCGCCCTGCCCGGCCTCGACGGCCCGGTGCACCGGACCGCCCGCACCCACACCCTTGCGCTCGCCCGGGGCACCGTCCGCTCCATGCTGCGCCGCGACCACCGGGTGGCCGCCCGGCTCGCCCGCTGGCTCGCCTGGTCCCGGGCCGAAGGCCTGTCACTGCCGCTGGAGGTCGAACCGGTGCTGGAGCGGATCCACGCCGCCGGAGACGGCAGCTCCCGAACCGCGCTCGAACTCGGCATCGCCGAAGCCCTGCTGGCCATCACCCCGAACGGAGCGACGGCATGACGGACGATCAGCGGCTGTCCATCGCACAGCAGATCGGCTCGCGTGCCATGGCCTGGCTGCACGCCTCCCATGAACGCGGCTTCGGCCGGCTCCCGGACAACGTCACCGTCGACCTCTCCGACCCCAACAACGCCTACAAGCCGATCGCCGAATGCGCGCTGGCCGCCTCGCTGGTCCTGCGGGACGGCGTCACCGGCCCACGGGACGCCCAGGTCGCCCGCGACATGCTGGACTTCGGCTGGTCCCAGCTGCAGAACGGAAACCTCCTCTACGAGCGGCAGTTGCGTCATCTGGTGATGACCGACCCGCTGGAAACCTATGTCCACTTCGCCAGGGCCGGCTACCGGCATCCCGCACTGGAAGAGCTGCTGGCGTCGCTCAGCCGGCTGCGGTCCGTGCACGCCGTCGAGATCCTGCCCGGCCGCCGGCTCGCCGTCGCCAACGCCCGCCGGGTGGTGGGCCTCGCCGACCGGCCGGACGACTGGGCCGCCCTCGCCGCCGGGACATGGCTCAGCGCCACGCCCGAACCGTGGGCCATGGACTGGATGACCGGCTACCACATCACTCATGCCGTCTTCCATCTCACCGACTGGGGCGCCCGACCGGAAGGCCTGCCCGAACCGATGGCCGACTTCGTCCGCGCCTGGCTGCCCGTCTGGGTGGACATCTGGCTGGAGGTCGGCGAGTGGGACCTGGTCGGCGAACTGCTGGTGGTGGACTCGTGCATCGGCGAGCCCGTCACCGGCATTCAGGGCTGGGAGGCGCTGGCCGCCGTTCAGCGCGAGGACGGACTGATCCCCCGCGACAGCTCCGAACCCGTATCGGAGGATCCGGCCCAGGCGTTCAAGGACCACGAACACACCGCCGTGGTCGGGGTGGTGGCCGGCACCGTCACCCTCTCCCGCGCGCTCGGCGGCGCCGCCGTGGCCGCATGAACGTGGCGGGCGCCCTCGGCGGTTCGGGGGAGCCCGACGCGTTCGGCCCGGTGAACGGGCCTGGCGGGCCCACCGCGACTGGCGGGCCCTACGGTCTGGGCGGCCCGGGCGGCCTGGATCGCCTCGACGACCTGGGCGAACCCGGCGAACTCGACGGCTTCGGCGAGCCGGAGCTGGCCGAACTCGTACGGGCCGCCGCGCCGCACGCCACCGCCGTCACACTGGCGGTGGCTCGCGGCGACCGGCAGGCCGTCCGCTGCCACGGGCGGCTCGCCCGCGACAGCGCCGCGCCGTGCACGCCCGAGACCGTTTTCGAACTCGGCTCGGTGACCAAGACGTTCACGGCACTGCTGCTCGCCACCATGGCGGCCCGTGGCGAACTCGCCCTGGACGACCCGGTGGAACGCCACCTCCCCGAGCGCTGGCGCCCTGCGACCGTCCGCCGCGGCGGCCCGATCCGGCTGCTCCACCTGGCCACCCACACCTCCGGCCTTCCCGGACTGCCGCCCGGCCTGCTCGCGGAGGCCGTCCCCACCTGGTTCAGCAACCCGTACGCCGCCTATCTTGACGAGCAGTTGAGGGAGGGCCTGGCGCGAACCACCGTGCACCACAGACCAGGAAGCCGGTTCGGCTACTCCAACTACGGTGTCGCCCTGCTCGGCCGCCTGCTCACCGAGGCCGGTGGCGCCACCTACCCCGAGCTGCTCGCCGACCGCATCCTCCGCCCGCTGGACCTGCGGTCCACCACCTGCTCCCCCGACGCCCCCGACCGGGCCGTCGGACACCGGCGAGGCCGCCCGCTGCCGCCCTGGCGCATCCCCGGCCTGCCCGGCGCCGGCGCCGTCCGCGCCGGCGGCGCCGATGTGCTGCGCTTCCTCCGCGCGCATCTTCCCGGCGAGGAAAGCGAATTGAGAGAGGCTCTGGACGACGTCCAGCAGCTCCGGCTGCGGTTGCCACGCTCGACCGACCAGCTCTGCCTGGTCTGGAACCACCGGCGCGTCGGCGGCCGCGACCTCTTCTTCCACTCCGGCGCCACGCGCGGCTTCACCTCACTGGTCGGCTTCTGCCCCCAGACCGCCTCGGTCGTCGGGGCTCTGGCCAACTGCGGCCCGGCGCTGGACGGACGCTTCGTCCAGCGCGGCTACGAGGTACTGAAGCAGGTCTCCTCGCGGCAGTAGCCGCCGGCCCCCACTCGCCCAACGGCCCCGGTCCGGGGCCGTTTTCCGTTGTCCCGGGCCGTGGACAGGTCGGCCTCCTTCGCGGTGCCGACTGCGACCGTGGCCGGTCCGGCATCCCAGCCGCCGTCATGAGCGCGCTCCCCGCGGTGATGCACCCCCACGCCACCCCTCACACGCGTCCGCCGGACGCTTTCGCCTGCCCTGGCCACAGACCTGGCCGCAACAGTCCAGGGACGCTTCCGTCCAGCTGACAACCCTTCCGCCGGCCCTGAGCCGCGACCAAGCTGGTGTCTGCCACCAGGGAGCACCATCTGGGCGGCGCACCGGACCGGCTGTTCCTGCAGGACAGCCGCCCCGGTCGCCATCACCGCCCTCCGCCCTGCCGTCGGCGCCTTCCGATGCAGACTTCGAGCCGTTCATTGGAGACAGCCATGCCTTTTTCGCGCCCCGCCCTGCGTGCCGCCTGCGCCCTTCTCGCCACGGGCCTGTCCGTCCTCGCCGTCGGTGCGTCCCCGGCGCTCGCCCAGCCGGGGCCGTCCGCCGACGCCACGGCCGCCGTCCCCGGGACGAATGACAAGGGCGGTGCCGGCCAGGGGCCGTCCGCTCCGCTCAACGTCCAGAGCGCACCGGGCAGCGGCGCCTCCCTCCTGGCGGCGGCTCCGACCGTCACCCGCTCCGAGGTCATCAGCCGTGCCAACGGCTGGTTCAACCAGGGCCTCGTCTACAGCTGGAACGGTACCCACCAGGGCTACCGCACGGACTGCTCCGGTTACGCCTCGATGGCCTGGAAGCTCTCCACCCCGGGTCTGGACACCACCAGCTTCGTCCCCAGCGGCGTCGCGTCCTGGCTCGGCAGCAAGAACGACCTCAAGCCCGGCGACGCCCTGCTGAACGACGCCGCGGGGGCTGCCGGACACATCGTCATATTCGACCAGTGGGCCGACACCAGCCACAACTCCTATGTGGGCTACGAGTTCACCGGGAGCGGCGTCAAGCACCGCACCATCCCCTACCCGTACTTCTCCAACTTCGGCACCTACAAGCCGGTCCGTAACAACAGTGTCGTCGACGACCCGACCGGGCCCTCCGTCCGGCCGACGGCGGCGGGGGTGTTCCAGGACGGGACGTGGGCGCTGCGCAACGCCGCGGGCGCCACCACGAACGTGGGCTTCGGCAACACCGGGGACACCCCGATCACCGGCGACTGGGACGGCGTGGGCCACGACCAGATCGGCGTCTTCCGCCCCTCCACCAACACCTTCGCCCTGCGCCACGACAACGGCACCAGCGACTCCCTCACCTTCGGCGACCCCGGCGACAAGCCCGTACCCGGCATGTGGGACCACAACGGCCACGCCCAGATGGCCGTCTACCGCCCCAGCACCAACACCTTCATCGTCCGCCATGACAACGGCACCGTCGACTCCGTCGTCTTCGGCGACCCCGGCGACATCCCGATCGTCGGCGACTGGGACGGCGTCGGCCACACCCAGATGGGCATCTTCCGCCCCGCCGCCAACAGCAGCGAACAGAACATCTTCGCGCTGCGCCACGACGACGGCAGCGTCTCCACCGTTACCTACGGCAACCCCGGCGACCTCCCCGTCGTCGGCGACTGGGCCGGCAAGGGCCGCACCACCTACGGTATCTACCGCCCCAGCACCGGCGACTTCGCCCTCAGCAACGCCTACAACGGCACCCCCGACACCACCTTCCGCTACGGCAACCCCAACTGGACCCCCACCACCGGCAACTGGAGCTGACCGCACCACCTCGGGCGAACAAGATTCGAATAACAGATGACAGATGACAGGTAACAGATTTCGAAATCTGTTACCTGTCATCTGTTACTTGTTGTCTGTTACCTATCCTCCGTTGCCCGTGCCGCTCAGGTCCGTTCGCCGCGCGCCGCTTCGTCGGCGGCGCCGCCCGCGCCGACGGGGCGCATCCGGGTGGCGGCGGTGGCCTTCAGCTCCGGGGCCAGCCTGGCGACATCGCGGGAGCCGACTGCGGCGATCAGGGTGGGGAGGAGCCAGCGGACCGGCTGAATGCCGCGCAGCCAGGCCTGGGCGTAGACGTGGGCGGAGCGGCGGGAGATGCCCGCGGCGAGGCGGGCCACCGCCGGATCCAGCGGGTAGGTCTTGCCGGCCGGCCAGGGCAGCCGGGAGCGCATCCGGGCGAGGACGACGTCCTGGTCGGCGCCGCGCACCATGTCGGTGTCGGTCCAGCTCAGGTAGCCGACCCCGACCTTGACGCCCTGGTGGGCGACCTCGGCGCGGAGCGCGTGGGCGAAGGCCTCGACGCCCGACTTGCTGGCGCAGTACGCGCTCATCAGCGGGGCGGGCGCGATCGCGGCGAGCGAGGCGATCTGGAGGAGGTAACCGCGGCTCTCGGTGAGGGCGGGGAGGAAGGCCCGGGCGGTGGCGACACTGCCGAGGAGGTTGACCTCGATCACCCGGCTGAACACCCGGTGGTCACTGTCCAGCAGCGGGCCGCCGACGGCGATGCCGGCGTTGGCGACGACGGTGTCGATCCGGCCGTGGTGTTCCTTGATCTGCCGGGCGGCCTCGGTGAGCGCGTCGATGTCGGTGACATCGGCCTCCCAGGCGGTGGCGGTCGGTCCGCAGAGGGCGGCGACGTTCTTCAGCTCGGCCGGCTCCAGGCCGACCAGGGCGACCTCGGCGCCGCGCCGGGCGAGCGCGCGGGCGAGCGCGGCGCCGACGCCTCGGGCGGCACCGGTGATCACGACGACCTGCGCGGAGAGCGGCGGAGTGGCGTTCATGCGTCGGCGTTCCTCTCGGGTGAGGCGGCCGACGGCTGGACGCCGAGCGGGCGGGCGACGGCGAGATGGGCGCCCGCGAGGCGGTGGATCTCGGCGACGACCTCGGCGGGCCGCTCGACGGGCAGCATGTGGCCGATGCCGGGCAGCAGGAGCAGCCCCTGCGGGTCGGCCAGCGCGGCGACCATCCGGTGGGCGTGCACCGGGGGCGTCATCCGGTCCTCGGTGCCGACCATGACGGCGGTCGGCACGGTGAGCCGGGCGAGTCCGGCCCTGACGTCCAGCCGCTCCAGCACGCCCGCCCAGTTGGCCCGGACGGCGGTCGGGCAGGCGTGCACGATCCGGGCCGCCGCCTGCACCCGGTCGGCGGGTGACGCCGCTCCCATCGTCACGTACTTGAGCCCGGCGCGGCTGGCCGGGCCGACCGGCCCGAGCGGCAGCCGGGAACCCAGCAGCCGGCGGTGGAGGAAGCGGCGCAGCCCCGGGGAGCGCACCGCTCCCGGCAGGATGGTCAGTTCGGCGATCAGGTCGGCGGGGCCGGTGGAGACCAGCAGGGCGGCGGCGGTGCGTTCGGCGACCTCGGGGCGGCCGGCGGCGGCCATGATGGTCATGCCGCCCATGCTGTGGCCGACGAGGAGGGCCCGCTCCCCCGCCGGGACGGTCCGGGTGAGCACGGCCGAGAGGTCCTCGGCGAGCGCCCGGGTGGAGTAGCGGACCCGGCTCGGCGGGATCTCGCTGCGACCGTGGCCGCGCTGGTCGTAGGCCACCACCCGGTAACGGTCGGCGAGTTGGTGGATGACCGGGGCCCAGAAGGCGGTCGAGCAGGTCCAGCCGTGGGCGAGGACGACGGTCGGCGCCGCGGGCTGCCCGTGAATCTCGACGTGCAGCCGGATGCCGTCGGTCGAGCGGACGTCCAACTCCTCGACGGGAGCGGGCGGAAGACAGTCGGCCGGGAGCGTCGGGCTCATACCAGGGCCTCCTCGGTGGTGGCGGTGGCGGCGCCGGCGGCGGGCGCGGGCGCGGTACGCATGATCAGCTCGTACTCGGCGAGGTCCACCTTGCGGGTGGCGCGGCGGAACGCGGTGGTGGAGGCGGGCCAGAGCACGGTGTTCCTGCCACTGCTGTCCAGGTACCAGCTGCGGCAGCCGCCGGTGGTCCAGACGGTGCGGTCCATCCGGTGCTGGAGTTCGAGGTTCCAGTGCCGCTGCGCGCGGGCGGTCGGCTGCATCGCGGTGGCGCCGACGGAGCGGAGCGTGGTGAGCGCGTCGATCAGATAGTTCAGCTGGGACTCGATCATCAGGATCATCGAGCTGTTGCCGAGGCCGGTGTTGGGGCCGACGACGAAGAAGAGGTTCGGGAAGCCGTGCACGGTGGACCCGCGCAGTGCCTCCATGCCGTCCTTCCACTCCTCGGCGAGGCTGGTGCCGTTGGCACCGAACACCCGTGCGCCGATCGGCATGTCGGTGACGTGGAAGCCGGTGCCGAAGACGATCGCGTCCACCTCGTGCTCGCTGCCGTCGGCCGCGACCAGGGTCGAACCGCGCACCTCGCGCAGGCCGGAGGCGACCACCTCGGTGTTGGCGGCGGCGAGTGCCGGGTAGTAGGTGTTGCTGAGCAGGATGCGCTTGCAGCCGATCCGGTAGTCCGGGGTGAGCCGGGCCCGCAGCGCCGGGTCGGCGACGCCCTGCGCGAGGTGCCGCTCGGCGAGCCCCTGGACGAGGCGCAGCGCGCCGGGCCGGCGGACGAAGGCGTCCACCTGGAGCTCGCGGAGCGCGAACAGCGCGCCACGGCGGATCCTGGCGGTGACGGGCAGCCGCCCGTGGAGCCACTTCTCCAGCCCGCTGATCTCGCGGTCGCCGCGCGGGAGGACCCAGGCGGGGGTGCGCTGGAAGACCGTCAGCCGGCCGACCTTCGGCTGGATGGACGGGATGATCTGGGCGGCGGAGGCGCCGGTGCCGACCATGGCGACCCGCCGGCCCGCGAGGTCGTAGTCGTGGTCCCAGCGGGAGGAGTGGAACACCTTGCCGGGGAAGGTGTCCAGGCCCGGCAGGTCGGGGATCTGCGGGTCGGCGAGCGCCCCGGAGGCGGAGACGATCGCGTCGGCGGTCCACTGACCGGCGGTGGTGGTGATCCGCCAGCGGGTCTGCTCGGCCTCCCAACGGGCTTCGGTGAGTTCGGTGTTGAAGCGCAGGTGGGGGCGGAGGCCGAAGACGTCGGCGACCTTCTCCAGGTAGGCGCGGATGTCGGGCTGGCCGGAGAAGCTGCGCGGCCAGTCGGGGTTGGGCGCGAAGGAGAAGGAGTAGAGGTGCGAGGGGACGTCGCAGGCGCAGCCGGGGTAGCTGTTGTCCCGCCAGGTGCCGCCGACCGAGTCGGCGCGCTCCAGGATGACGAAGTCGGTGATGCCGGCGCGGCGCAGCCGGACGCCGGCGCCGAGGCCGCCGAAGCCGGAGCCGATGACCGCCACCCGGACGTGCGGGACGGCCGCGGGGGCCTGGGGGTCGTGGGCGGCCGGGGCGTCGTCGGTCTCCGGGACGTCGTGCGCGTCGTGGGAGTCGTCGGCGTCCTGGGTGTTTCCGGCCTCCTGGGCGGGCGTGCCGGGCCGGGGGCGCTTGGTGCTGGATGCCATGCGGCGTCCTCCTGAGGGTGGGATCGCGGATTGCACACTGCCAAGAGGAACTGTCCCGGGAAGCGTCCCCCGGAGACCGGGTAACCATGCCAGCAATCACTGGCATGGTTGGCAGGGTAGCCCTTGCTGACAGTTGATGGAAGAAGGACGACCACCCCGTTTCGACGACCGCCGGTCCTATGCTGAGCGCCGTGGAGAAGCTCAGAGCGGCTGCGGACGACGGACAACGCGAGTACCGGGTGGAGGAACTGGCCGAAGCGGCCGGCATCACCGCCCGCACGCTGCGTTTCTACCGCGAGCGCAAACTGCTCCCGCCGCCCCGCAGGGAGGGCCGGATCGCCTGGTACGGCGACGCCCACCTGGCCCGCCTGCGGGTGATCGCCGAACTGCTGGAGCGCGGCCACACCCTGGGCGGTATCGCCGAGTTGATCGGCGCCGGCGAGAGCGGCCGGGACGTCGCCGAGCTGATCGGGCTGGAGGCCGCGATCGTCGCGCCCTGGTCGGACGAGACGCCGGTGCGCCTGGACTGGGAAGAGCTCAAGGCCACCTTCGGCGACCAGCTGACCGAGGAGAACACCGCCGAGTCCATCGCCCAGGGCTACATCACCGTGGAGGACGACGGCATCACCCACGTCAGCCGCCGGCTGATGGACGCCACGATGGCGCTGGTCGCCGAGGGGGTGCCGCTCTCCGCCGTCCTGGAGGCCAGCCGGCGCACCCGGGAGCACGTGGACGCGATCGCCGAGATCTTCACCACCGTGGTCGCCGGGCAGCTGCTCGGCGCGCTCTCCGCCAACGCCCCGCTGCCGCCCGGCGAGGCGGCCCGGCTGACCGAGCGGATCCTCCGGGTACGCCCGCTGGCCCGGACGGTGGCGGACGCGCAGTTCGCGCTGGCGATGGACCGGCGGGTGCACGCCGAGTACGAGGAACTGCTGCGTCAGCGGCGGCTGGAGCCACGCGCCGGCGGCGAGGGTGAGGACGCCTGCGGTCCGTAGGAAAGCCGGTCCGCCCCGGCGACCCCCGCGACCCCCGCGACCCCGGTGGCCGTCACGGTGCGACCGCACGTCAGCTCTCGCCCGCCGCCATCCACCTGAGTTCCCCGTAGCTCTCGCCGGGCCCCGGCGGGCGCGTCCACGAGCGGGTGGTGAAGGAGTGCAGACGGCCCTCGGTGAGGGCGAAGCGGGGCAGCGCGACACCGAACTCTGCCGCGATCGCCGTCAGAGCCGCGCGCTCGGCCCGCCGGTCGGGCCGCCGGTCGTCCTGCTCCGGTAGAACGTGTTCCGCAATGACGTGGTCCGGGCCGGCGTCCTCACCCCGGGCGAAGAACCGGTCCGGGTCGAGCGCCGGCGGTATCGCGCCGCTGCGGCGGATGTCAGCGCCCTCGACGGTGTACGCGTACCGCTCCTCGCCGTCCTCCGCGACGGAGAGGTGGAACAGGCCGTCCCCGGCCGCGTGCGACTCGGCCGGTACGCCCCAGACCACGACCGCCCGGGTGCCGTGCGAGGCGGCTGCGGCCGGGGACTCCAAGCGCGGGGCGCAGAAGGAGGCCGGGTCCGTGTCGAACGCGACGCTCCAACCGGCTCCGGCCCGGGCGACGAAGGCCTGCGCCTTGTCGTCGTACGTCGAACTCACGCCGCCGGCGAACCGTTGCCACTGAGCCTCCCAACGGGTCATCGGCGCACCCAGCGCGGTGGCGTCGCCGTCCGCCCCGAACCGGCCGGGCAGTTCGTCCGGGGCCACACCCTCGACCAGGACGAAGCGGTACCCGTCATGGCGCCCCTGCCGGTCCTCGGCGGCCAGCCAGGCCAGGCCATCGCACCCGGACTCGCCCCCGCACCCGCACCCGCACCCGGAGCCGGAGCCGGACCCGCCGGCCGGGGCGACGACCCCCGCCGGTCCGTCGTCGGCGTACCCGCCCCTCGGGACGGCGAGGAGTTCACGTCCGCGCTCCGGCGTGACGAGCGGCCCGAGGAGGGGGTCGGCGAGCAGGCCGAGCGGCGCGAGGTGGTCCGGCCCCAGCGGTGTCCAGTGCGGCAACCCGGCGAGCAGCGTCCGCCAGGCCTCGTCCGTGCCGCCCCATCGCGCCTGCTCCCGGGCGTGCTCCACGGCCCGGCCGAACGCGCCGGGAGCGGTGTAGCGGAAGGTCTGCTCCGCCACCTGCCGCAGGATCTCCGCCGCCGCGCCGCGCACCTCTCCGGACGCGGAACGCAGCACGAACTCCCATGAACCCGGGTCGCGTTGGGACCGGATGTGCTCGGCCGCCAGCACGGCCACCACGTCACCGGTGTAACGCGGATCGGCCGCCAGGCCGCCAAAGCCGACCGACCAGGTCTGCCCGAGAAGACGCCTGATCTGGTCGAGCATCTCCGTGGCGCGCGGCCTGCCGAACTCCGCCGCCTCCTTCAGTGCCGCCTCGGCCCGCTCGTACCCCCCGCGCAGCGCCTCGGCCCGGCCCTGCTCGACCAGTTCGTCCAGCGCCCGGGTCGTGCTGTTGACGAACCTCCCTTCCGTACGGCCGGAGGCAAGCCGGTGGAACTCGCGGTACATGGCGGCCATGAACGCCCGGAACGACCCGTACCTGGTCGGCGGGCCACCGGACCAGGACGCGTGCCGGTAGACCGCCCACTCCCCGGCCTCGTCCCGGTCGAGCGGGTCGAGCAGGACGAGCACCAGGTCGGACTCGACGTCCAACTGCAGCGCGCGATCCCACATCCCGGCCCGCATGACCTGCTCCGGCGAGGAGTTCTCGTCCAGGAACTCACGGTCGAGCCGCCCCACCCCCGCGCCGTCCCGGTGCCAACGGGCCCCCTCGGTACCGGCGAGCCGCCAGACGAAGCCGCCCGCGTGCCGCCAGCCGTCGCTGACCTCCAGGAAGGCCCGGTACGACGGCGGCAGCGGCTGCCCCACCCACGCCTCCATCGCGGCTGTCCGCTCGGCGGACGCGGGCTCGAACCCCAGCCAGCGGGCACGCAGCGGCTCTTCGTCACCCGCCCTGTTGTCGTCGGCGTCGGCGTGCGCGTCCGCCCACTCCTCGCTCCACCGGGTGAGGAACGAACGCCAGTCGAAGGTCTCCTCGGTCATGGCGGCGATCCTCGCACCCGCCACTGACAGTCCGTCGACCGGCGCTCACGCCCCGTCGCGGGCCTCTCGCACCAGGCCGGCCCACCACTCCGGGTCCCGCCCGTACCGGTCGACCAGGCCGGACCAGGCCGGCTCCGCCAGGACGACGGCGCAGGCGTCCTCGAAGCGGCACCGCTCACCTCCGAGCAGTTCCCGGGTGATGACGATCGCGAGGGCGGCCGGGGCGTCGGAGGTGGCGAGCCGCCGCTGGACCTCCGGCATACCGGCGCTGTCGAGCACCTCGCGATACCGGTCCACCCAGCCCGCCAGCCACCAGCGCTTCGCCTCGGGGCCGGTCCCGTCGTCGCCGTCGAAGGTCGGTGCCAGGGCCTCGGCCAGCCGTCGGACGTACTGCTCGGGGCCGCCCTCGACCTCGGGATACTCCCGGGCGAAGTCGTCCCACTCCAGGTCCACCGCCAGCTCCCCGATCCTCGCCGCGGTGACGGGGTGGAAGGCGTACCAGTGCTCCCCGCCCACGAAGGCGTCCCGCAGCACCGACCGGCGCAGCCAGCACGACTCGGCCAGCAGCACCGCGTCGTAGAGGTCCTTGCCCTGCGGGTACCGGTCGGTGACCAGCCACATCAGCTTCCACGCGAGCGAGAGTTCGGGGGTGACGCCGAGCACCGGGGCACCGGGCCCGTCCGCCAGCGGACGGACCAGCCGTCGCTCCGGCGCCACCGGCAGCCGCTCGTTGAACACGAAGTCGAGCTGCACGGTGCCGCCGGGGAGCCCCTCGGCCGCCCAGGGCAGGGCCAGGCGCCGGCCGGGAACGCGCTCGTACGTCCAGATGTCCTCGCTCACGGCGCCTGCCGCGTCGAAGCGCACCGGATGCCCGGTGGCAGCTTGCCCGGCCGCCAGCTCGGCGGCGCGGGCTATGCCGTCGATCATCGCGGCCGTCCGGGGCTCCCCGATCTCCCAGTCGGCCGGGGTGACCACGAAGTCCAGGTCGCCCGGCTCGCGCGCCGCCTCGCCGTACCAGCCGCGCAGCAGGACACTGCCGCGCAGCACCAGGTGGTCGGCCCAGTCCGAGCCGGCGATGCCGGCGAGGACGAGGTCGATGGCGCGGCGCCGGGCGTCCCGCCAGGCGAGCCCGACCTCGCGGTCCGCGAACCGGGGGTCGGTGGCCCGGTAGGCGTTCGGGTACTGCTTGAGGGCGGGGTCGAAAACCGCCTTCTGGACCGCGCGCGGGTCCTGTACCGGCCGGAGCGTCAGCGGCAGCCCGTACCCCGGGCGCCGTTCGTCGTCGAGCGGGGCCTTCGGCACCTCCCGATTACGCCATCCGAAGGATTCCCAGGTGCCGGTCATCGTCTGTCCGTTCCGTCGAGCCAACCGTCGTCCACCGCCAGATTGCTGTCGTACACGACGAACTCCCGTTCCACCGAGAGGATGTCGAAGCCGGCCCCGGCGACCGCGCCGACCAGCCGGTCCAGCCGGTCCCCCGCCGTCCGCAGGCCGACGCCGTGGCAGCGCTGGGTGACGAACCGCTGCTGCCGCCCGGACGGCCCGGCCACCCGGCGGGCGTTCCAGGAGACGTGCGCGCCGTGGCCGACGGCGACGGCGGTCAGGGCCTCGCGCTCGGCGTCGGCGGCGAGAGCCACCTTGAGATGGTGCTCGAAGTACCGCTCCGGGCCGAGCCGGCGCGCGTCCTCGTCGCTCGCCGGAACGCCGTCCGTCCAGGGCGTGGCCTCGATCTTCACCCGCACCGGCCGGTACCCGGCGGCGCTCAGCCCGTCCGTCAACTCCTCCGCCGCGACACGCTGTTGGCGCAGCGATCCGGCGCCGTTCAGGGTCACCATCGGCTGGGACTTGGTCCGGCCCCGGGCGAGGCGGATGTGGAGGAGCTTCACTCCGCGCTCGGCGGCCCACCGTTCGAGCCCCGGCAGATCGCCGTCCGGGCAGGCGACGGTCACATGGGTCTCGAACTCGCCGAGGAAGCCGGCCTCGGCCGGCGACGGAGGGAGTGGGTAGTCAGTGTGCACCACCACATGATCATCCCAGCTCAGGACGCTCGCCGACACCGGTTTTCCATCCACCCCGAGGCCGGGCGAACTCTCCCGTACGCCACGGCATTGCACCTCGGACGATGGCCTCGGGGTCGATCAGTGCGTGGAAGTAGGTGCGTCAGGGGGCGGCCGAGGGCGGGGTGTGAGGGTCGTCCAGGTGCCGTCGGGGAGTTGCCGCACGGTGGCCGCCTGGGGGCCGGGCGGGAAGGCGGCTCATCATCTCAGAGCGCGCGCTCCAGCAGGGCCAGCAGCGCGGTCCAGTGCCGTTCGTCCGCCGCCGCGTCGTAGCGGTCGGTGTCGGCCTGGGTGAAGCCGTGGTGGGCTCCCTCGTACACCTCGGCGGTGTGGCGGACACCGGCGGCGGTGAGGGCCTTCGTCAGACGGTCGATCTGCTCGGCGGGGAGCGCAGGGTCCTGGTCGGCGTGCCCGAAGTACAGCTCCGCGGTGATCCGGTCGGCGAGCAGGTGCGGGCTGTCCTCTGCCTCGGTGGCCAGGAAGCCGCCGTGGAAGCCGGCCGCCGCCGCGACCCGCTCGGGGTGGTCGGCGGCCGTCAGCAGGGCCAGCCGGGCGCCCAGGCAGTAGCCGGTGATGCCCACCGGCCCGTCGGCGACGAGCGGGGAGTCGGCCAGCCAGCGGAGGTAGGCGTCGGCGTCGCGCTCCGTCTGCTCCGGGGTGAGCGACCCCACGATGGGGCCGAGGCGTTCGAACAGGCCCGGGTCCGCGCCCGCGGCGATGAACTCGGGCAGTTCGACGACCGGCGCGCGGCCGTGCCGGTAGAAGACGTTGGGCACCAGGACGGTGTAGCCGGCGGCCGCGAGCCGGTCCGCCATCGCCCGGATGTGCGGCCGGAGCCCGAAGGCGTCCAGGTAGAACAGGACGGCGGGGTGGGGCGCGCCGTCGTCCGGGTGGGTCAGGTAGGCGTCGGCGGTGCCGTCCTGGGTGGGGATGTCCACGGATGTTCCGCGCACGGTGGCCATCGGCGTCTCGCTTCCGTTGTCGGGGGGACGACTGTCCGGGAGATGGTCGTCCGGGAGATGATCCACGGTGCAGGGTACTCGGAACCAAGGCGCGGCCGGGGCTCGTTGGACCAGCATGGCGATAGTCGTGAGCATGTTGACGATGGCGGCGCTGATGCTGGTGCTGATCGGGTCGGTCGCGGTGCGCCGGATCGGGCGACGCGGGCGGAGCCCGGGCGCGCGGAGTACCGGGGTGGGCCTCGGCGCCGCCGGGATCGAGGAGTTGCACGCCCTCTTCAACCCCAACAAGCGGGTCCAGATCGAGCAGCGCCAGGAGCAGCTGGCCCTGCGGGACGACAACCTGGCGGGTGCTCCGCCCGGGACGGGGGTCGACCTGGAACGGGGCGTCGCGGTGTTCGGGCGGCGGGAGCTGCCGCGGGGAGCGTGAGCGGCATCGACCGGCCGCGGTTCGGGCTCCCCGGGCGCGGAGCATGTGGGCGAGCGTGGCGGCCGTCACCGGCACCGGTGCCGCGGCCCGCTCGTGACGGACGGGGCGTCAGAGGCGGTGCAGGCGTTCCTCGTCCGAGGTCCGGGGGCAGGTGAGGCAGGCGGGGGCGGGGCCGACCGCGTAGTAGAGGCAGCAGCCGAGCCGGGTGCGGGTGATGTGCTCGCGGCCGTCGGCGCCGGTCAGGCGGCGGAAGGCGGCGGCACCGGGCAGCGGCAGGGTGCCGCCGGGCAGGACGGCCTCGGCGGCGGCGACGGCGGCGTCCTCCTCGCCCAGCATCCGGCCGAGGTACCAGATCGCGGAGGCGAGATCGTCCGTCACCATGCCCCACAGCGCCCGGGTGCCGCGCCGGGTGGGGGCGGCGAAGGCGGTGAGCAGGGGTTCGACGTGGGTGACGACGGCGGCGCGCAGTTCGGCGCGGAGTTCGTCGTCACCGGGGAGGGTGATGTGGTCGCGCGGGCGGAGCGCGAGGTCGCCGGTGGGGGCGTGCAGCCAGAGGTCCGCAGGGTCGATCGTGGGCACCCGGCGGCCGAGGTGCCATGGTCCGGCGATCAGGACGCAGACGGACCACAGGTAGTGGTGCAGCAGCCGGGAGGCGGTGACATGGGGGCGCGGGGCGGTGCCGTCGGCCGCGGCGATCCGGGCGGCCTCGCCGGCCAGCGCGGCATCCAACGCCTGTGGGTCACGGGCGAGTTCGACCGCCGAGTACCAGCCCATGGCCGCCGGCGGGGGCGGTTCGCCGGCGGCGAGCAGCCGGACCCGCAGCACCGGGCAGAGGTCGGACAGCCGCCGGTAGTCCGCGCGGAGGGGCTGCGCGACGCGGGGCACGGCGGGCACAGGTGTTCCCGAGATCATCGGCACTCCCGAGATCGAATGAGGTGAGGCTTACCTTATAGGCGATCAATGGATGCCCCGGACCACACCGGGGGCGACTTGACGGACTTAGGCAAACCTAACCTAGGATCTCGCCCCGTGCCGAGAATCGACCCGCCGGACACCGCGGCCCCGGCGGCAGCCGTCCGCACCACGGAGAGGCCAGACATGCGGCTCTATCTGCTCGCCCTCAATCCCACCGACTCGGTCACCGAGGGGTTCCTCCCGGCCGCCGCCCGGCTCGGGCTGGACGTCACCGTGCTCACCGACCACGCCGGCCCTCACCACCGCGCCTACACCGGAATGGAGTTCGCGCCCGAGGTGCTGGAGTGCGAGGTACCGGACTTCCGCGCGGTGGTCAGCCGCATCTCCCGTCACCACGCGCCCGACGCGGTCTTCAGCAACAGCGACCACCTCCAGACCCAGACCGCCCTGGCCGCCGAGTACTTCGGGCTGCCCGCCAAGGACTGGAAGGCCGCGCTGCGCGCCAAGGACAAGGGCCAGCTCCGCCGCCACCTCGCCCTGGCCGGCCTGGACTCCGTCTGGTCCGCCGAGCTGGCGCCCGGGCAGGACCCGGCCGAGCTGGACCCGCCGTTCCCCTGCGTCGTCAAGCCGCGCGAGGGCGTCGCCAGCGAGGACGTCACACTGGTCGGCGACGCCGCCGAACTGGCGCTCCGATGCCGGGAGATCCAGCACCGCCGGGCCGGTGCCACCCTCGTCGTCGAGGAGTTCCTGCCGGGGCGGCTCCACACCCTGGAGACGCTTGGTGACGGTCGGCGGCGGCATGTCCTCGGCGGCTTCCGGACCAGGCTCTCCCCTCCCCCGCACTTCATCGAGGAGGCACTGGAGTTCACCCCCGCGCACCCGCCGCACGTGGTCGGCCAGGTGCTCACCCAGCTCGACGCGATCGGCATCGGGCTCGGCGCGTGCCACACCGAGTTCGTCGTCCAGCCGGACGGCCGGGCCCGGATCATCGAGGTCAACTACCGTGCCATCGGCGACCAGTGCGACCTGATGCTCGCCGAGGTCCTCGGCATCCCGCTGTTCGAGCACATCCTCGGCGCCCACCTCGGCCGCGCACTGCCCGAGGACCTCGGCGAGCACTGCGCCGACACCGCCCGCCGCGCCCGCAACGAGGCCGTCTGCGCCGACCGGGCCGGCATCCTCACCGCCGCCCCCGGGCCGTACGACGAGGAGCGCGACGGCGTCCGGCTCGCCTACCGGCCGCTGCGCCCGCTCGGCGAACGCCACGAGCACTACCGCACCAACCGGGACTACCTCGGCGTCATCTGGGCCGTCGGCACCGACCAGGCCGCCGTGGACACCGCCGTCGCCCGCTTCCGCGCGGCCAACCGCTGGGAGATCACCCCGTGAGCACCGCGCGCCCTGCACCCGATGCGAACACCACCGGCCCGGACTCCTTCGAACCCCATTCCGCCGAAGCCCAGTTGACCCTGCGGGTGCTCTCCGCGCTGCTGCGCGAGGACGTGCTCGGGCTGCGCAGCCACAGCCGGCCCGAGGACCGGGCGGACGGGTGCTGGCTGGTCCTCCCCGAGGCCGGCCTCGCCCTGCCCGTCGCCACGGAGGGCTTCCAGTGCGAGTACGCGGCCCGGTGGCCGCTGCTGGAACTCCACGGCACCGGACTCACCTCCCTGGAGGCCGTGGTGGCCGCCCTTGCCGGGCTCTCCGAGGACGAGGACCGGCCCGGCTGGGCGGCCTTCACCGAGGAGTGCCGGCAGACCCTGGCCACCATGGAACTGCACCGGCGCTCCCGGGCCGAGGTGCACACCGCGCTCACCGACCTCTACGGCGCGGACCCGGCCGACTGGACCGGCCCCGCCGCCGCCCTCGGCCACGACACCCTCGCCGCCTATCTCGACCACCCGGTCTACCCCACCGCGCGCGGCCGGGCCGGCCTCACCGAACAGCAACTCCGCTCGTATGCACCGGAGTTCCACCCGGCTTTCGAACTGCGCTGGCTGGCCCTCCCGGCCGGCGCCGTCACCGCGCACGGCGACCGGCCGCTGCCCAGCTGGTGGCCCACCCCCAGCTGGCTCGGCCTCGACCTGGACGGCGGCGACGCCGCCTGGGCCACCCTGCCGGTGCACCCCCTCACCGTCGGCGCGCCGCTCGCCGAGGCCCTGCGCGCCACCGGCCTGGCCGACCGCGCCGTGCTCGCCGACCGGCCCTACCTGACCGTCGTCCCCACCCTCTCCATGCGCACCGTCGCGGTCGCCGACGACCCCGCCCGCCACCTCAAACTCCCGCTCGCCACCGCCACGCTGGGCCGGCTCAACCGGCGCACCATCAAGCCCGGCACCCTGCTCGACGGCGCCGCCGGCCAGCGACTGGTCGAGGCCGTGCTGGCCCGCGAACCGCGCCTGGCCGGGCGAATCCTGCACGCCGACGAACAGAGCTGGGCCCACGCCGGGCACGAACTGCTCGCCGTCCTCTGCCGCCGCTACCCCGCCGGCCTCGACCGGGCCGTCACCGTCCCGCTGGCCGCCCTGCTGGCCCCCGCCCCCGGCGGCCGCCTCGTCCTCGACCACCTGGCCGACCGCTACTACGGCGGTGACCCGCTCGCCCTCTACGACGCCCTGCTGGAGCTGCTGCTCGACTGGCAGACCACACTGTTCGGCTATGGCATCGCGCTGGAGTCCCACCAGCAGAACACCTCGCTCGTCCTGGACGGCGACGGCCTGCGACTGCTCTACAAGGACGACGACGGACCGCGCGTCCACACCGGCCGGCTCGCCGCCACCCTCGGCGAACAGGCCCCGGCCCGGGAGGAGTTCGACGACGCCCGGATCTTCGGCACGGACGACCGGCCGCTGACCGACCTGTTCACCACCATCACCGGCCATCTCTGCACCGGCGCCCTGGCGTTCGGCCTCGCCGCACACGGCCGCGCCGAACTCACCGACACCCTGGCCCTGTTGCGCGGCCGCCTGACCGAGGCCGTCGACCGGATCGGACCGGCCGGCGCACCGCTGCGCACCGCCCTGCTGGACGCCGGGCGGCTGCCCGTCAAGGCCATGGTCACCGCCGGCACCCTGCTCGGCAAGCAGCGCTCGGGTGCCGCCGACATCAACAAGCACTACACCAGCGGCCCCAACTACCTCCTGGCGCCCGGGCCCGCGCGATGAGCGCGAACACCGTGGCGTGGTACTCCGGAATCGGTGCCGTCACGGCCACCGGATCAGCCCTCCCGTCCCGCAAGCGCTGGAGTCGCCGATGACCCACGAACTGCCGACCGCCGACCAGGCGGTGGCCCACACCCTGCTCAACTGCCTGCTGCGCGAGGTCTCCGCACCCGAGCGCCGGACCGCCGTCACCGACGGCCGGCTGCTGGTCCGGCTGCCCCGGCGGGGCGTCCGGCTGCGGATCACGCTGCGCCGCACCTCGCTGCTCGGCGCGCACCGCTTCACCGGCCCGGTGGAGGAGGAACGCCCGGACGGCTGGACCGAGCTGGACTGGCGTGAGCTGGCCGGGCACGTCCAGCACGAGCTGGAGCTGCGGACCGGAACGGTGAACGAGGAGTTCCTCGACCAGCTGGCGTCCAGCCATGACGGCGTGCGGGAGGGGCTGGAGAACCGACCACAACCCGGCACCGACCGCTACCTGGAGTCCGAGCAGGCCCTGCTGTTCGGCCATCGCTTCCACCCCGCCCCGAAGTCCCGCTCCGCCGCGCGCGGCGACTGGCGCGCCTACGCGCCGGAGTCCCGGGCCGTCTTCCGGCTGCATCACCTCGCCGTCCGGGAGGAACTGCTCGCGCACTCCTCGCTGGACGAGCGGGCCACCGCGCTGCTGGACGGACTGGGCGAGGCGCCCGCCGGTTACCGACTGCTGCCCGCCCACCCCTGGCAGTACCAGCTCCTCGCCGACCACCCGCTGTTGCGTGACGCGCTGGCCGGCGGGGAGATCCTGGACCTCGGGCCCGGCGGGGAACCGTTCACCGCCACCGCCTCGGTGCGCACCCTGCACGGCGCGGGCGCGTTCCTGAAGTTCAGCCTCAACGTCCGGATCACCAACTGCCTGCGCAAGAACGCCGCGTACGAGCTGACCGGCGCCGTCGCGCTCACCCGGCTGCTCGCCCCGGCGCTGGCCGACCTCGCCGAGCGCTTCCCGGACGCCGCAGTGCTGCGCGAACCGGCGTTCCGCACCCTCGCCCTGCCCGGCGCCGACGGCCGCCCGGACCAGGCGCTGTACGAGGGCTTCGGCCTGATCGTCCGGGAGGGCTTCGCCGGTGTGCTGCGGCCCGGCGTCACCCCGCTGCTCGCGGCCGCCGTCGCCGACGAGCACCCGACCAGCTCGGCGCACATCTCGCGGCTGCTCGGGCAGCGGGACGGCCCCGGGGGCGGGGAACGACGGGAGGACGGGCGGGCGGCGCTCGACTGGTGGAACGCCTATCTGCGGCTGCTGGTCCCACCCGTGCTGGCCGCCTACTTCGACCACGGCGTGGTGCTGGAGCCGCACCTGCAGAACGTGCTGATCGGTGTGGACGCGGCCGGGTGGCCCGCCCAGGTGATCTTCCGCGACCTGGAGGGCACCAAGCTCCTCCCCGAACGGAACGCCGCCCCGCTCGCCGTCCTGCCGCCCGAGGTGGCCGGGCCGATGGCGTACGACGCCGAGCGCGGCTGGGACCGCGTCGTCTACTGCCTGCTGGTCAACCACATCGCCGAACTGCTGGCCGCGCTCGCCGACCGCCACCCCGCGCTGGAGGGCGCCCTCTGGGAGGCCGTCCGCCACACACTGGCACGGTACGCACACGCCCACGGCTGCCCGCCGAGGCTGCGCGCCCTGCTCGCCGGGGCGCCGCTGCCCGCCAAGGCCAACCTGCTCACCCGCTGGGAGCGCAAGGCGGACCGCGAGGCCGGGTACGTCCGGCTGCCGTCCCCGCTGGCCGGGCACATCCTGGCGGGGGCCGCGCAGCCCCCGGGCCGGGACGCGCTCGCGGGCACTCGGCCCGTTCCCGCCACCGCCGTTCCCGCCACCGCGACCGCCCCCGTTCCCGCTGCCGCAGGGAGTGCCCGATGACCGAGGCCGTCCGCCGGCACGTGGCCGGCCTCGCGCCGGAGGCGCTGCCCGCCTACGTCTACGACCTGGCGGCGCTGCGCGCGCACGCCGCCGCCGTCCGGGCCGCGCTGCCCCGGCGGGTCGAGCTGTACTACGCCGCCAAGGCCAACCCCGAGGCCCCCCTGCTGACCGCGCTGCGGGACACCGTGGACGGCTACGAGGTCTCCAGCGGAGGCGAGTTGGCCCATGTCCGGGCGAGTGTGCCGGGCGCCCGGCTGGCGTTCGGCGGCCCGGGCAAGACGCCCGCCGAGATCGCCGCCGCCGTGGCCGCCGGGGTGCACCGCTGGCACGTCGAGAGCGAGCAGGAGCTGCACCGGCTGGCCGCCGTCCTGGCCGGGCGGCCGCAGACCGTGGTGGACGTGCTGCTGCGGGTCAACCTGCCGGTGGCGACGGGCACGCTCGCCTCGGTGGCGCTGGCGATGGGCGGGCGGCCGACCCCGTTCGGGCTGGACCCGGAGCGGGCCGAGGAGTGCGTCCGGCTGCTCGCCGGGCCGCTCGGACGGCGGCTGCGGCTGCGCGGTGTGCACGCCCACCTGGCCAGCGGGCTGGCCGCCGGGGAGCAGCTGGCCCTCGCCGAGCGGATCGTCGGCTGGTCGGCCGCGCTGGCCACCCGGCACGGGTTCGTCCTGGACGAGGTCAACGTGGGCGGCGGCATGGCCGTGGACTACGCCGACCCGGCCGCCCGCTTCGACTGGACGGCCTTCGGCGCGGGCCTGGCCGGACTTCTCGACCGCCACCCCGGCCTGACCCTGCGGATCGAGCCGGGGCGCGCGCTGACCTCCTACTGCGGCTGGTACGCCACCGAGGTCCTGGACGTGAAGCGGAGCCACGGCGAGGACTTCGCGGTGGTCCGCGGCGGCACCCACCATCTGCGCACCCCCGCCACCCGCGGCCACGACCAGCCGTTCTCGGTGCTGCCGGTGCCGGACTGGCCCCACCCCTGGCCGCGGCCCGCCGTCACCACCGGCCGGGCCACCCTGGCCGGTCAGCTCTGCACCCCGAAGGACGTGCTCGCCCGCGCCGCCCCGGCGGCGGACGGTCTGCGCACGGCGGACCGGGTGCTGTTCGCGATGGCCGGCGCGTACGGGTGGAACATCTCGCACCACGAGTTCCTGATGCACCCTCGCCCGGGCTTCCACTATCTGGACGGGGCGGCCACCGGGGACGGCTGACGGCACAGCCGGGAGGCTGCCGGGGGCTGCCGAGGACACCGGCGGAGCCCGGCGCGGGGCCGCGACGCGCGCCCCGCCGAGGGGGCTGCCGCAGGTCACCACCGCACAGGCGTGCGAGAGTGGTAGGCAGCGAAGGGAGCGGGCACGTGCTGATGGACAAGGTGGCGGAGATCCTCGCCGAGGCGTCGGCCGAGGTGGTCGAGCCGCGGTTCCGGGCCCTGGCCGCGGGCGAGGTGATGGAGAAGGCCCCCGGCGACCTCGTGACCATAGCCGACCGCGAGGCCGAGGTGATCATCGAGCGGCGGCTGCGCGAGCTGCTGCCCGTCCCGGTGGTCGGCGAGGAGGCCGTGGCCGCCGACCCGGCCCTCGCACAGGCCCTGCACTCGGAGCCCGCCGTCTGGCTGGTGGACCCGGTCGACGGCACGTCGAACTTCATCGCCGGGCGCCCCGACTACGCCGTGATGGCCTCGCTGGTGCGCGCCGGGCAGACCGTCGCCGCGTGGATCTGGCAGCCGGCCACCGCCACCTGCTACAGCGCCGAACTGGGCGCCGGCGCCTGGCGGAACGGCCACCGGCTGACCCGGACCCCGGCACCCGCCGTGCCCGCCAAGTGGCGCGGCTCGGTGAAGAGCCGCTACCTCGACCCGGCGTCGCACCGCCGGCTCCAGACCAGCGCCGCGGCGGCCTTCGGCGAGCTCACGCCCGGCCGGAACGCCGCCGGGATCGAGTACCCGGACCTCGTCGAGGGAGCGCTGGACTTCATCCTCTACTGGCGCACCCTGCCGTGGGACCACGCCCCCGGTTCGCTGCTGGTCACCGAGTCCGGCGGGGTCTCCGCCCGGCTGGACGGCAGCCCGTACCGGCCGGAGGCGCCGGGCGGCGAGGACGGGCTGCTGGTCGCCGCCGACCAGGAGACCTGGCAGCAGACCCGGGCCGTCCTGTTCGGGGAGTAGCGCCCGCCTGGCCCCGGCCCGCCCGAACCACCGGCCCGCCCGGACCACCGGCCAACCGCCGCCGCGCGGACGTGGTCGCGGCGGCCCCGCGTCACCCCGCCCCGGCCTCCCGGCCCGCCCGGACCACCTCGTGCAGCAGCGCGCCCACGTCGGCCGGGGTGGTGTGCGGGTTGAGCAGCGTCAGCTTCAGCCGGACCCGGCCGGGGCCCTCGCCCGGCAGCTCGGTACGGCCGACCACGGCCCGGCCGGTGCGCAGCAGCGCCCGGCGCAGGTCGCCGTTGAGCCGGTCCACGGCGGCGGGGTCCCGCTCCCCCGGCGGGCGGTAGCGGAACACCACCGTGGTGAGGACGGGCTCGCCGTGCAGTTCCAGTTCGGGCTCGGCGCGGACGGCCTCGGCCGTGTCGAGGGCGAGTTCGTGGCAGGCGTCGACCAGCCTGCCCAGGCCGTCCCGGCCGAGCGTGCGCAGGGTGACGGCGATCTTGAAGGCGTCGGCCCGCCGGGTGGTGCGCAGTGAGCGGCCGAGCAGGCTGGGGTAGCCGGCCTGCTCGTCGTCGGCCGGGTTGAGGTACTCGGCGCGGCGGGCGAGCGAGACGTAGCTCTCGGCGCGGCGGGTCAGGAAGATCCCGGCGGCGGCGGGCTGCCAGCCGAGCTTGTGCCAGTCGAGGGAGACGGAGTCGGCGCGGGCGATGCCGTCCAGCAGCGGGGCGAGCCGCGCGGAGAGCAGCGCGCCGCCCCCGTACGCGGCGTCCACGTGCAGCCAGGCACCGTAGCGGGCGGCGAGGTCGGCGGCGGTGTGCAGCGGGTCGATCGCGCCGGTGTCGGTGGTGCCGGCGGTGGCGACGACGGCGATCGGGGTCTGCCCGGCCCAGCTGGTCTCGGCCAGGGCGCGTTCCAACGCGGCCGGGTCCATGCGCAGTTCGCGGTCGACCGGGACGGGGACGACAGCGCGTTCGCCGAGACCGAGCAGGGCGGCGGCGCGCTGGACGGAGAAGTGCGCGGCGCGGGAGGCGATGATCCGGGGGGTCACACCCGCCGGGATGCCGTCCAACTCGACGATGCCGTCGAGTTTCTGGTCCCTGGCCAGCATCAGGCCCATCAGGTTGGACTCGGTGCCGCCGGAGGTGAGCACGCCGGTTGCGCGGGCCGGGTCGTAGCCGACCAGGGCGGCGAGTTCGTCGATCAGCGCGGTCTCCAGCGCGGTGGCGGCGGGGGCCTGGTCCCAGGAGTCCTGGGAGGGGTTGAGGGCGCTGACCGCGAGGTCGGCGGCGGCCGCGACGGCGAGCGGTGGGCAGTGCAGGTGGGCGGCGCAGGCCGGGTCGGCGGGGTCGGCGGCGCCGTGGGCCAGCAGTTCGGTGAGGCGGGCGAGCGCGCCCCGGCCGTGGGCGCCGGCCAGGGTCTCGGTGACCAGCGCGGCGATCGCGGCCGGGCTGCCGGCGGGCAGCGGACCGCCGCGCCGGGCGGCCCCGGTGTCGAGCGCGTCCAGCACGGTGGCCAGCAGCGGCCCGAGCGCGGCGGGGCCGGCGACACCGCCGGCCAGAGCGTCGAGCGGGGTGTCGAGCGGGGTGTCGACCGGGCCGGGGTTCGCCGGCGGGGATCCGTCGAGGCGGGGCTCGTCGGGGGCCGTCACCGGGCTTCCCCGGAGGCGGCCCGGATGGCGTCGGCGAGCCGGTCGAGGACCGCGGCGACCTGCTCGTCGGTGATGGTGAGCGGCGGGAGCAGGCGCAGTACGGCGTCGTGGCGGCCGCCGAGTTCGACGATCAGGCCGCGGGCCAGGCAGGCCTCGCGGACCCTGACGGCGAGGGCGGGCGCGGCCGGGCGGGCTCCGCAGGCGTCCGGTTCGGCGTCCGGGTCGACGAGTTCGACGCCGAGCATCAGCCCGCGGCCGCGGACGTCGCCGATCACCGGCAGTTCGTCGGCGAGGGCCCGCAGCCACCCGGTCATCCTGGCGCCGACCAGGGCGGCGCGCTCGGCCAGGCCGTGGGCGGCGACGTACCGGAGGGTGGCCGCGCCGGCTGCCATGGCGAGGGTGTTGCCGCGGAAGGTGCCGGTGTGCGCGCCGGGCCGCCAGCCGTCGTAGTCCTCGCGGTAGACCACGACCGCGAGCGGGAGGCTGCCGCCGATCGCCTTGGAGAGCACCATCGCGTCGGGGACGATCCCGCTGTGCTCGACCGCCCACATCGCGCCGGTGCGGCCGACGCCGGTCTGCACCTCGTCCACGATCAGCGGGATGCCGCGCTCGGCGGTGATCCGGCGCATCGCGCGCAGCCAGCCGTCGGGGGCGGGAACGACGCCGCCCTCGCCCTGGACCACCTCCAGGACCATCGCGGCGGGCTTGACCACCCCGCCCGAGGGGTCGTCCAGCAGCCGTTCGGCATAGGTCGCGGCGAGGTCCGCGCCGGTCTCGCCACCGACGCCGAACGGGCAGCGGTAGCCGTACGGGTAGGGCAGCCGGACCACCTCCCCGCCGCCGGGGAGCGGCTCCTTGACGGCGACGTTGCCGGTCAGCGCGAGGGCCCCGGCCGTCATGCCGTGGTAGGCGCCGGTGAAGGCGAGGGCGCCGGAGCGGCCGGTGGCGGTCTGCATCAGCTTGAGCGCGGCCTCGACGGCGTCCGTCCCGGCGGGGCCGCAGAAGTGCACCCGGGCGTGCTCGCCGAAGCCCTTCGGCAGGCTCTCGAACAGGGCGGTGGTGAAGTCGTCCTTCTCGGCGGTGGCGAGGTCCAGCAGGTGCAGCGGCGCTCCGCTGTCGAGGGTGCGGCGGATCGCTTCCAGCACCACGGGGTGGTTGTGGCCGAGCGCGAGGGTGCCGGCGCCGGAGAGGCAGTCCAGGTAGCGGCGGCCGTCGGCACCTTCGACGGTCATGCCGTTGGCGCGCACGGGGACGATCGGGAACGAGCGGGCGTAGGTACGGGCGGCGGACTCGCGGACGCGCTGGCGGCGCAGGATGGCGTCGCCCGGGGCCTGGGCGGGGACGGCGGGCCCGGTGGCGGGCTCAGCGGCGAGCGTCAAGGCATACTCCCAGTCAAGTTAGGTAAGCCTAACTTTACCGACCGTTGGTGTCGGCTCCCCCCACAGGCAGCGAGAACCACCCTGGCGAGTGACACGAACCCCGCTTCTCCAACGAGCGACCGCCCTGGTGGTTACGGCCCGCGCGCTACTCTTCCGGGCATGCCGCAGCTGCCCCCGTCCTCGCCGTACGATGCCGAACTCGCCCGGACCCGCGAGTTCTTCGCCACCCGCGCCGCCGACTGGGACGCCCGCTTCCCCGACGACGGCCCGCGCTACGCGGCCGCGATCGCCGAACTCGGCCTGCGGCCCGGGCAGTCCGTCCTCGACGCGGGCTGCGGCACCGGCCGCGCCCTGCCCCTGCTGCGCGCGGCGGTCGCCGCCGAGGGCCGGGTGTTCGGCGCCGACGTCACCCCCGAGATGCTCCAGCAGGCCGCCACCCGCCACCCCGGTACCGCCACCCTGCTGCTCGCCGACTGCGCCCGGCTGCCGCTGCCCGGCGCCGCCCTGGACGCCGTGTTCGCGGCCGGCCTGATCTCCCACCTCCCCGACCCGGCCCGCACCCTGTGCGAACTCGCCCGCGTCACCCGCACCGGCGCCGCCCTCGCCCTGTTCCACCCCGTCGGCCGCGCCGCCCTCGCCGCCCGCCACGGCCGCGCCCTCACCCCCGACGACCTGCGCGCCGAACCCCGCCTGCGCCCCCTCCTCGCCGCCGCCGGCTGGCACCTGGACAGCTACACGGACCGGGACGACCGGTACCTCGCCCTGGCGACCCGGGTCCACCCGTAGTCGGCACCGGCAGCGGCCCGGTCGCACGTCCGGGTCCGGGGCGGTCGCCCCGGGCGGCGGCCTCCGGGGCTCACCTGCCCCGCCAGCGGTAGCAGAGCTCGGGGCGGCCCACCGTGCCGTACTGGGGTTCGCGGACGGCGAGGCCGGTGTCGACGAGGTGTTCCAGGTAGCGGCGGGCGGTGATCCGGGAGACGCCGGCCTCGGTGCCGGCCGCGGCCGCGGAGAGGCCGGTGGCGGCCTCGCGCAGGACGGTGGCGACGGTGTCCAGGGTGGGGGCGCTGAGACCCTTGGGCAGGTCGGTGCGCTCGGGGGTGCGGAGCAGCGCGAGGGCCTGGTCGACCTCGTCCTGGCCGGTGGCCTCGCCGGTACGGCCCAGGCTGTCGCGGTAGCGGGCGTAGCGCTCCAGGCGGTCGTGCAGGGCGGCGCCGCTGAAGGGTTTCAGCAGGTACTGGACGACCCCCGCCGAGACCGCCTGGCGGACCATGGCCAGGTCGCGGGCGGAGGTGACGGCGATGATGTCGGTGGTGTGGCCGGCGGCGCGCAGGCCGCGGCAGAGCTGGAGCCCGTGGCCGTCCGGCAGGTAGAGGTCGAGCAGGGTGAGGTCGACGGGCGTCCCGGCGGCGCGGGCCCGGTCCAGGAAGCGCAGGGCGTCGGCGCAGCTGTGCACCGTCCCGGCGGCGCGGAAGCCCGGTTCGCGCTCGACGTACAGGGTGTGGGCGGCCGCGGCCACCGGGTCGTCCTCGACCACCAGGACGGAGATCGCGGGCGGTCCGGCCGGCGTCGGCGGCACGGCGGGAGGTGCGGGGGTCACCGGGCCACCGCCGGCTGCGGCCGGGCGGCCGGGGTGAGCGGCAGCCGGACGGTCAGCACCGCGCCGTGCTCGCGTCCGACCTCGACGGTGCCGCCGTTGCGCCGGACGGTCTGGGCGACCAGGGCGAGCCCGAGGCCGTGCCCGTGGGCGTCCCGCTTGGTGCTCCAGCCGCGCCGGAACACGTCGTCCACGGCGGCCGGGTCGATCCCGGCACCGGTGTCGGCGACCCGCAGCAGCAGGTGGCCGTCGTCGATCCGGGCGGTGACGGCGACCTCGGGCGGGGCGGGGTTCCCGGCGGCGCCGGCGACGGCCGCGTCCACCGCGTTGTCGAGCAGGTTGCCGAGGACGGTGATCAGATCGCGGTCGGAGAGGTCCGGCGGCAGCACACCGTCGTCGATGCGGCTGTCCTCGGTGAGGGTCAGGTCCACTCCCCGCTCGGCCGCCTGGGCGGCCTTGCCCAGCAACAGGGCGGCCAGTACGGGTTCGCCGACGGCGGCGACCACCCGGTCGGTGAGCTGCTGGGCGAGGGCGAGTTCGGCGGTGGCGAACTCCACCGCCTGTTCGTGGCAGCCGAGTTCGATCAGCGAGACGACGGCGTGCAGCCGGTTGGCGGCCTCGTGCGCCTGTGCGCCGAGCGCTTCGGTGAAGCCCCGGACGGAGTCCAACTCGCCACTCAGGGACTGTAGTTCGGTGTGGTCGCGAAGGGTGACGACCCGGCCGAGGCCGGTGCCGATGACGGAGGTGTTGAGCACCACCACCCGCTCGGCGGTGAGGTGGACCTCGTCGCGCGCCGGCCCGGCGCCGAGCACGGCGTCGAGCAGCGCCTCCGGCAGGCCCAGACCGGCGATCGGCTGCCCCTCCAATTCCCCCGACAGGCCGAGGAGTTCGCGGGCCGCGTCATTGCAGAGCACCACCCGGTGCCCACGGTCGAGCAGCACCAGGCCCTCGCGCACCGAGTGCAGGGTGGCCTGGTGGTACTCGTAGAGGTGGCTGAGTTCGGCCGGCCCCATGCCGTGGGTGTGCCGCCGCAGCCGGGCGTTGGCGAGGTAGGTGCCGAGCCCGCCGAGGGCGAGCGCGGCCACCGCGACACCGGCCAGGGCCAGCAGCGGCCCGCGCAGCTGGGCGGAGATGGACTGCACCGTGAGGCCCGCACTGACCAGCGCGACCACCCGGCCCCGGTCGTCCAGCACGGGCGTGACGACGCGGACCGACGGGCCCAGCGTGCTGGTGTACGTCTCGCTGCGGGTCTCCCCCGCCAGCGCCCAGTCGATGTGCCCGAGGAAGGTCCTGCCGATCTGCCCGGGCAGCGGGTGGGTCCAGCGCACCCCGGCGGTGTCCATCACGGTGACGAAGGAGACCCCGGTGTCCGCCCGCACCTGCTCCGCGTACGGCTGGAGGAGCGCGGACGGGTCCGGCCCGGCGACGGCGGCCCGCACCGACGGGGAATCGGCGACCGCGCGGGCGACGGCGGTGACCTGGCGGCGGGCCGCGGCCTCGGTGCGGCCGGCGGTGAACAGGTAGGCGAGCACGGCGCCGCCCGCCACCACCGCGGCGACGATGACCACTTGGACGACGAAGAGCTGCCCGGCCAGACTGCGGACCAGCCGGCGCGGAGCGGGGAGGGTGCGCACGGACATGCCTGACAGTGTGCACCACACCCGGAGCAGAGCCGCCGGCCACCGCGTGCCGTGAACTCTATGAACACAAACGTGACCTTCGTCACGAGGCGGGCCCATAGTCGGAGCGGCCCACCACCCGGGGCCGCCAGGACTTGCCGGACGTGCAAGGGCGAAGGAGCCGCAGATGTCCATCACCGGAGTCGCAGGGCCGACCGGTCGGCCGGCCGGGGTCAGAGCGAAGGACCGCACCCACTACCTCTACCTCGCCGTGATCGCGTCGGTGGTCGCGGGCGTCGTGGTCGGACTGGCCGCGCCCGGCTTCGCGGTCGGCCTCAAGCCGGTCGGGACCGGCTTCGTCAACCTGATCAAGATGATGATCAGCCCGGTCATCTTCTGCACCATCGTGCTGGGCATCGGCTCGGTGACCAAGGCCGCCAAGGTCGGCAAGGTCGGTGGGCTCGCCCTCGGCTACTTCCTCGCCATGTCGACCGTGGCGCTGGCCATCGGCCTGGCGGTCGGCAACCTGCTGGAGCCCGGCTCCGGCCTCCACCTCACCGCGGCGCTCGCCAAGTCCGGCCACGCCCAGGCCGCCGCCGGCGAGGCGCAGTCCACCACCGACTTCCTGCTCGGGATGATCCCGACCACCATGGTCTCGTCCCTCACCGAGGGCAAGGTGCTCCAGACCCTGCTGGTCGCGCTGCTGGCCGGCTTCGCCCTCCAGGCGATGGGCCCGGTCGGCGCCCCGGTGCTGCGCGGGATCGAGCACATGCAGCGGCTGGTGTTCCGCATCATGGCGATGATCATGTGGGTGGCACCGATCGGCGCGTTCGGCGCGATGGCCGCGGTGGTCGGGGCGACCGGCACGGCCGCGCTGAAGAGCCTCGCCGTGATCATGATCGGCTTCTACGTCACCTGCGCGCTGTTCGTGGTCGTGGTGCTCGGCGCGCTGCTGCGCCTGGTCGCCGGGGTGAACGTGTTCGCGCTGCTGCGCTACCTCGGCCGCGAGTTCCTGCTGATCCTCTCCACCTCCTCCTCGGAGAGCGCGCTGCCGCGGCTGATCGCCAAGATGGAACACCTGGGCGTCAGCCGCCCGGTGGTCGGCATCACGGTGCCGACCGGCTACAGCTTCAACCTGGACGGCACCGCGATCTACCTCACCATGGCGTCGATCTTCATCTCCGAGGCGATGGACAAGCCGATGTCGCTCGGCGAGCAGCTGTCGCTGCTGGTCTTCATGGTGATCGCCAGCAAGGGCGCGGCCGGGGTCACCGGCGCCGGCCTGGCCACCCTGGCGGGCGGGCTGCAGTCGCACAAGCCGGCGCTGGTGGACGGGGTCGGCCTGATCGTCGGCATCGACCGCTTCATGTCCGAGGCCCGGGCGCTGACCAACTTCGCCGGGAACGCCGTCGCCACCGTGCTGGTCGGGCAGTGGACCGGCGAGTTCGACCGGGAGCGCGCCCGGCAGGTGCTGGCGGGCGCGGTTCCGTTCGACGAGCGGACGCTGGTCGACGCGCACGGCCACCCGGGGGCGGACGCCCACGCGGGGTCCGGCGAAGCCGGTGTGCCCGGTGGGACCGACGTACCCGGCGGGGCCCAGCCGACGCCCGCGCCCACCCCGGCGGCCGCCTGAGCCTCCCCTTCTCCCCCGGTCCGGCGCCTCGCCCAACCCCCGAGCGGCGCCGGGCCGGGGGTTCGCGGTTGCGGCCCCGAAGGATGCCAGGGGCTGCCGGACCGGCCCTACAACTCCTCGGAGCCGCTGACCGCCCAGCTCAGGCCGGACGCCGGGTCCTCGACCGCGAGATGCAGATGACGCAGACCGTCCGCCGGGTCGCACCAGGTGAAGCAGCGCATCCGGGCCACCAGGGCGTTCACCTCGGCCCGGTCCGGCCCGTCGGCGCCGGCCATCGCGGCCAGCGCCCGCCAGAGGGCCAGCCGCCCGTGCGCCGAGCCGTGCGACCGGTCCGCGACGCCCGCATGGACCAGGGCCGGGTAGGCGGCGGCGAACGACAGGTACCCCCCGGTGACCCGCGCCCCCGGGGCGAGCTGTGCGACCGCCTGCGGCGCCGGCCCGCGTACGCAGGCCACCTCCGCCCAGTCCGCCCAGCCCACCAGTGCGGCCAGCGCCCTGGTCGCCCGCTGGCCACGCAGCCGGGCGCCCGGCGCGGGCAGTGTCACCGGGCCCAGTCCCTCCCGGGAGGCCGGGAGCGTGAGCAGCGCGCTGCACGAGCCACCGGACGGCAGGTACTCCCGGACCCGCGCGCCCTCGCCCCAGCCCGCCGACTCCCAGGGCTCCAGCAGCAACGGCACGCCCTCCGGGGCGGGCTCGGCGCCGTACGAGAGGTCCTCGCCGATCAGCACCCGGGTGTGCGCGACCAGCCGGCGGACCGGCGCGGGGGTGAGCAGCGGGGCCAGCCGCAGCCACGAGTGCCGGGTCGCCAGCACCTCCCAGAGCGGCCCGGCATCGTGGTCGGCGACCCCGGCCGCGGTGCCCGGGCCACCGTCCGGGTCGAACAGCCGGACGGCCAGCTCGGGAGGGGCGGCGTAGGCGATCAGATGGCCGAGCGGCGCGGTCTCCACCCCCGCCCAGTCCTCACCGCCGCGTACGACGGCCGCCGCCCGGGCCTGCCGGTAGACACCCAGCAGTTCGGACCAGCGGCCCTCGCCGGCCAGGGCGCGGTGGCGTTGCTCCTCGTACGTGATCACGATTCGCAGCGTACGGGCCGGGGCGGCGGATCAGCTGACACATCGTCAGTTCGGTGCGTCGGGAGCTCTTTCGGCACCGGACGCCGGTCCGGGGCCGGGCCTGGGTCCGGGGCCAGGGCCGGGGCCGGGGCCAGGGCCGGGGCCAGGGCCGGGTTCGGGTTCGACGGCGGGTTCGCGGCCGCGTTCGCGCTCGTGTTCGTGTTCGAGGACGGCTCGGAGCCGCCCCAGGGCGCGGCGCCGGGTGACCGCCAGGGTGCTGCGGTGCACACCCAGCAGTTCGGCGGCCTCGTCGACGCTGTAGCCGTCGAGGTCGACCAGGACCACCACCCGGGCCTGCTTGACGGTCAGACAGCGCAGCAGCCGGACCACCTCCCAGTGCGCCTGCAGTTCGCCCACCCCGCCGCCGAAGGGATCGGCCGCACCGAACTCGGCCTCGACCGGCCCCGACAGGGCCGCCCGGCGGCGCTCCCGGCGCCACTGGTCGCGCACGATGTTCGCCATCGTGGTGAACACGTAGGCGTACGGCTGCGGATGGCCGAGGAAGTGCTCGGGGCGCCGGGCTATTCGCAGATACGCGTCGTGCACCACGTCACCGGCCGCGAGCGAACTTCCGGTGAGCGAGGCGGCCGCCCGATGGAGCCGGGGCAGCAGCTCCGTGAACACCCGGTCGAAATCAGCCGCGCCGGGATTCGCGGCCCCAGGATCCGGGGCGCGACCGGGCACGCCTCCGGCGTCGCCGAAATCCGGCTCCCGCCCACCTGTGCACCGACCACTGAGTTCCATGCCGCCCCCTCGGAAATCGGCACCCTGAAGGCCTAGTTGTGACACAGGTCACATCATAGTTCGTCGTCTCACTCTTTGCAGTTATTCGTGTGCATTGTGTTACCGATCGGGTGGCGTCGGGGAATTCCGACCAGCACCGCACCCGGCCGGGACGAACCCCCATGAGCGAGGAGACAACGCCATGTCAGGTTGTATCGCCAGGACCTTCACCAAGCTCGGCGTGGTAGCCGTGGCCGCCCTCGGCGTGCTCGGCACCACCGCCCTGCCGGCCACCGCCGAGCCGGTCCCCGACCAGTCCATCACCGCCGGATCCGGCGTGACGACGGCCGACGCCATCGCCGCCTCCTACCACTGCGTGATCACCGCCAACTACGGCTGGCGCTGGGAAGGCAACTGCACGATCTACTCCGGCGAGTTGCGCACCATCACCTACTGCGCCAACGGCACCTCCACCACCGGCCTGTGGATCGGCGCGCGACCGCAGCCGTGGGCGGTCTGGGGCAACTGCCCGGGCTCCAGCTGGACCAGGATCGCCTTCCAGTCGCGCGGCTGAGCCGCGGGCGATCGGACGAGTGGAGACGAGCGAGGGGGTGCCGTCCCGGTGGGCGGCACCCCCTCCGCCCGCACCCCCCACCCCTTCCGCGCACACCGCACCACCCGGGGCGGGCCCGCGCTCGAACGGGTCGACCCCGGTGCCACCGGGGAGGACGGCGAACAGATGACGACTTTCGTTATCTGTTATCCGACATCTGTTTTCTGTCATCTGTTTTCTGCCGGCCGCCACCTGTCAGCCGCCCGCCGCCCGTCTGTCAGCCTGTCAGCCCCGCGGCGTCAGCCGGATCCGCATCGGGCTGTCCGCCCGCAGGGTGATCCCCTGAGCGAGCGCCACCTCGTGGTCCACCGCCTCGATGTCGAAGTCGCGCAGCAGTACCCCCATCGCCAGCACCGCCTCCAGCATCGAGAAGTGCTGCCCGATGCACGCACGAGGACCGCCGCCGAACGGGAACCAGGCGTAGCGGTGCCGCTCCTTCTCCCGGCCGGGCAGGAAACGGTCCGGATCGAAGCGGTCCGGGTCGGCCCAGTGGTCGGGGTGGCGGTGGGTGACCCACGGCGCGAGGATCACCTGCGCGCCCGCCGGGACGACGTGCCCGCCGATCACCGTCTCGGCCACCGAGCGCCGACCCATCAGCGCGGCCGCCGGATAGAGGCGCATCGCCTCCTTCAACACCTGGGTGATGTACGGCAGGGCCTCCAGATCGGCGGCGGTCGGCGACCGGCCGGTGAGCACCGCCTCCGCCTCGCGCTGGGCGCGGCGCTGCTCCTCCGGGTGCCGGGCGAGCAGGTGCAGCCCGAAGGCGAGCGAGGTCGCGGTGGTCTCGTGCCCGGCCAGCAGGAAGATCAGGACCTGGTCCCGCAGTTCCGTCGGATCGAGGCCCGCGCCGTCCTCGCCCCGGGCCCGGGCGAGCAGTGCCAGCAGGTCGTCCGTTTCGACGGCCCCGGCCCGGGCCGACCGTTCGGCGATGATCTGGTCGCAGATCCCGTAGAGGTCACGCTGCGCCTCGGCGTTGCGCCGGTTGGCGGGCGTGGGCCAGGCGCGCGGAATGCGGACCGGGGAGAAACCCCGCTCGAGTATGTACTCGCCGAGCACCGGGAAGCTACGGTGCACCACCTCCACCGCCGCCTCCACGTCGGAGCCGAAGAGGATCCTGGCGACGGCGCGCAGCGCGAACCGGGACATCTCGTCCGCCGCGTCCACCACACCGCCGGGCACCGCCCGCCAGCGTTCGGTGAGCGCATCCGCCTCCAGCGCGATGGCGTCCACATAGCCGTCCACCCGGCGGCGGGTGAACAGCGGCTGGATCAGCCGGCGCTGGCGCTGGTAGTCGTTGTCCTGGCTGGTCAGCAGGCCGTTGCCGATGCTGGTCCGCAGCTCGTCGTAGAAGCCGTTGTCCTTGCGGAAGTTGGCCGCCTCGCCGGCGAGCACCTGGTGGGCGCCCTCCGGGGAGAACACCATGAAGAACTCGGCGCGGAGCCCGGGCGGTCCGGCGACGAAGCGGACCACGTCCCCGTAGTCGCGCCGGGCGGCGAGGTAGGTCTGCAGCGGGCGCCGGGTGAGGTCCAGCATCGACCCGATCAACGGGAGTCCGGGCGGGCCGGGTATCTGGGCAGCGGTGGTCATCTGTCTCCTCCTCCAGTACCGTCCCCCGAACTTAACTGACTGGTAATCACATGGAGAAGGGCTCACAACGGCGGTCGCGGATCACCCACGACCGCCCTGCACGCCCCTGGCGTGCAGCGCCGGCGCCCGGCCGCGGCTCATACATCAACCGGCATGTGCCGCCCCGGCCGTACACGCCCACCGGCTGCGCCTACTCGTACTCGGTGCCGCCCTTGCGGGTCAGGTAGGCGTCACTGACCACCTTGGCAATGGCCCGCCCGCCCACCACCGGGCTCCAGCGCTCGGCCACCGGGCGGATCACCACGCCCTCCCGCAGGTGCAGCTCGCGCCCGGAGACGGTCTCCCGCCCCTGGGCCAGCGCCAGCACGGTGTCCGGGTCGAACGGCCCGCGCCACAGCTCGGGCACCAGCGGCAGCCGGCCGTCCAGCAGTTCGGCGGCCGACAGCCAGCGCAGCTGTCCGTCCAGCACCGCCGAGACGTCGAACGCGGCGTAACCGGGCAGCTCGGCGCGGCCGGACTCGCCGTAGGTGAGGTCCTGCACACCGGCGCCGAAGACCTCGCCGAAGATGCCGACCCGCTCGGCGCCGAGACGCTCCGCCAGCCGGGCGGCCACCGCCGGTATGCCGTACGCCCGGACCGCCCGCCAGTACAGGTTCCGCTCGTCCTCGGCCAGCGCCAGCCCCTGGGCCCCGATGCCCTTGGACGACACCTGCACCTCGCCGGTGGCGGCGTGGTAGGTGACCAGGCAGCAGCTGCCGTGCAGCTTCTCGGTCAGCACCACCGGTTCGCCCGGCTCGAAGACGCTCGGGAAACGCTTGAGATTCTCCATGTCCACCCAGGGCAGCAGATCCGGCGCGCTCACCGCGTCGCCGTTCATCGACGTCGGGACCGGCGGCTTCCACTTGGTGACGCCCAGCAGGTCGGCGAAGTCCTCGCCGCGCTCGGCGGCGGCCGCCAGGTCGGTGCCGGCCAGCGTGCCGGGACGGCAGACGATGCCCTGCGACAGTTCCCCGCGCAGCCGGACCGCCTTGACCCGGTCGGCGTTTCCGCCGGCCAGCCGTCCGGTCAGCCCCAGCTCCTCGATCAGCGGGGCGGGCAGGACCGCCTGCTCGGGGATGTACACGGCGTAGTCGCCGCTGCGGTACGCGCCCTTGGCGACCACCGCCCGGTAGAGGCCGACCTGTGCGAGTTCCAGTGCGTCGGCGTTCGGGTGCGCCAGGATGGTCAGCCGCTCGGCGGTGACGCGCAGCGTGGACATGGGTGTGCTCCTCCCCTTGGCTCGGCCGGTCGGCCGGCGGTGCGTACGGACGGTGACCACTGTCGCGCCCCGGGGCGCTTCGCCGCGACGGGTTTCCAGGGGCGGGTCTTCCGGGGGCGGGTCTTCCGTGAGCACGCTTGCGGGAGGCGGGGCTTCCGGGGGCGGCGCCGTTTGAGGCTCCCCACGGCGGGGCACTCGCCCTTGATGCACCTTGCCTGCGCAATGCGGCAGGCAAACTTTCACTCGTATTTGCGACACTATGATCGCCTTAATGACCGCATCTGCAACCGAGTCCCCGCGCCCTTCCGGCGCGCCCAGGAGGGGAAACCACCGATGAGCACCCGTACGACCACCACGCGCAGAGTCGCCGTCGCCACCGCGGTGGCCCTCGCCCTCGGCCTCGGGGTCACCGCCTGCGGCAGCGACGGCGGCAGCAAGAGCTCGGGCGGCGCGGGCACCTCCGCCAGCGGGTCGGCCGGCACCCCGAAGGCCTCCGGCGAGATCAACGTCTTCGCCGCCGCCTCGCTCAAGGAGAGCTTCACCGAACTCGGCAGGAAGTTCGAGGCCGCCAACCCGGGCGCCAAGGTCAAGTTCAACTTCGGCGGCAGTTCCGGCCTCGCCACCAGCATCAACTCCGGCGCCCCCGCCGACGTCTTCGCCGCCGCGAGCCCGGCCACCATGAAGACCGTCACCGACGCGGGCGGGGTCAGCGGCGAGTCGAAGACCTTCGTCAAGAACACGCTCACCATCGCCGTCCCCAAGGGCAACCCCAAGCACATCGCGGGCCTGGGCGACCTGACCGCACCCGGCGTCAAGGTCGCGCTGTGCGCAAAGGAGGTGCCCTGCGGCGCCGCCGCCCTGACCGCGCTCAAGGCCGGCAACGTGAACCTGACCCCGGTCACCCTGGAGCAGGACGTCAAGGGCGCGCTGACCAAGGTCGAGCTGGGCGAGGTCGACGCCTCCCTGGTGTACAAGACCGATGTGAAGGCCGATGCTGCGAAGATCGACGGCGTGGACTTCCCCGAGGCCGACAAGGCCGTGAACGACTACCCGATCGCCGCGCTGGCCAAGGCCCCGAACAAGGACGGCGCCGCCGCCTTCGTCGCCTACATCGAGTCGCCCGAGGCCACGCAGGTACTCACCGCGGCGGGCTTCCAGGCACCGTGAGCGGACGCACCACCGGGACCACCGGTGCCACCGGCACCGGTGCCACCGGTGCCACCGGCACCGGTGGCACCGGCCACAACACCGGCACCGGCGGCGCGGCGCACCCAGGGAAGGGGATGCCGCGCCGACGGCGGCGCCCACACCGCGTCCCGGTCGCGCTGCTGCTCCCGGCGCTGCTCGGGCTGGCGTTCCTGATCCTCCCGCTGGTCGGGCTCCTGGTCCGGGCACCCTGGAGCACGCTGTCCGACCAGCTCACCAGCGCCGAGGTCTGGGAGGCGCTGCGCCTCTCGCTGGTCTGCGCGACGGCGGCCACGGCGGTGTCGCTGCTGCTCGGGGTGCCGTTGGCCTGGCTGCTCGCGCGCACCGAGCTGCCCGGCCGCCGCGTCATCCGGGCGCTGGTCACCCTGCCGCTGGTGCTGCCACCGGTGGTCGGCGGTGTGGCGCTGCTGCTGGTCCTCGGCCGGCGCGGCATCGTCGGCTCCTGGCTGGACTCCGCCTTCGGCATCACGCTGCCCTTCACCACCACCGGCGTAGTGATCGCCGAGGCGTTCGTGGCGATGCCGTTCCTGGTGATCAGCGTCGAGGGCGCGCTGCGGGCCGCCGACCCTCGGTACGAGGAGGCCGCCGCGACCCTGGGCGCCTCCCGGCTGACCGCGTTCCGCCGGGTCACCCTGCCCCTGATCGCCCCCGGCATCGGTGCCGGCGCCGTACTGGCCTGGGCCCGCGCGCTCGGCGAGTTCGGCGCGACGATCACCTTCGCGGGCAACTTCCCGGGCAAGACCCAGACCATGCCGCTCGCCGTCTACCTCGCCATGGAGTCCGACCCGGAGGCCGCGATCGCGCTCTCGCTGGTGCTGCTGGTGGTCTCCATCGCCGTCCTGGTCGGGCTGCGCGACCGCTGGATGTCGACCCCGTGAGCGCCGCGCCGCCCGCGCCGCGGTGGCGGGCCGGACCACCCGGCCCGCCACCTCGCACACCCGCCCCCGCTCCGGCCCCCGCCCCTTGGACGCCCACCCCATGACGACCGCCCCCGCCGACACCCCGAGCGACCACACACCCGACGACCACACGCCCGACCGCCGGGCACCCGACGGCCGGGCGCTCAACGGCCCGGCGCTCGACGCCCGGCTCCGGGTGGAACGCGCCGCCTTCACCCTCGACCTGGCCCTCACCGCCGCCCCCGGCGAGGTGGTCGCCCTGCTCGGACCGAACGGCGCCGGCAAGTCCACCGCGCTGCGCGCCCTCGCCGGGCTGCTCCCGCTCACCGGCGGCCACCTGCGGCTGGACGGCCGCGTCCTGGAGGACCCGGCGCAGCGGCTGCACACCCCCGCCGAGGAGCGTCCGGTCGGCGTGGTGTTCCAGGACTACCTGCTCTTCCCGCACCTCAGCGCCCTCGACAACGTCGCCTTCGGCCCGCGCTGCCAGGGCCGTCCCAAGCGCGAGGCCCGGGCCGAGGCGGCCGGCTGGCTGGAGCGGATGGGCCTGGCCGACCACGCGGGCGCCCGCCCCGGCCGCCTCTCCGGCGGCCAGGCGCAGCGGGTGGCACTCGCCCGGGCGCTGGCCGTACGGCCGCGGCTGCTGCTGCTGGACGAGCCGCTGGCGGCCCTGGACGCCCGCACCCGGCTCGATGTCCGCGCCCAACTCCGGCGCCATCTGGCCGAGTTCGAGGCGGTGGCGGTGCTGGTGACGCACGACCCGCTGGACGCGATGGTGCTGGCCGACCGGCTGGTGGTGATCGAGGACGGCCGCGAGGTGCAGTCCGGCAGCCCCGCCGAGATCGCCCGGCGTCCGCGCACCGACTACATCGCCCGCCTGGTCGGCCTCAACCTCTACCAGGGCACGGCGGACGGCCACCGGGTGACGCTGGCCGACGGCCCCGTGCTGGCCACCACCGAGGAGCTGACCGGCCCCGCCTTCGTGGCGTTCCCGCCGTCCGCCGTCACGCTGCACCGGGAGCGACCGCAGTCCAGCGCGCGCAACGTCTGGGAGCTCCAGGTCGCGGGCCTGGACCTGCACGGCGACCAGGTCCGCGCCGACCTGGCCGGTGACCTGCCGATGGCCGCCGACCTGACCCCGGCCGCCGCCGCCGAGCTCGATCTCGCCCCCGGCACCACCGTCTGGGCCTCGGTCAAGGCCGCCCAGACCCACGCGTACCCCGCCTGAGCACCCTCATCGGCCACCCGTCACCGGGTACCGGCCAGGCCCGCCGGGTATCGCTTCGGCCCACCGGTTACCGGTCCCGGACGGCGGGGCCGGACGGCGGGGCCGGCGTCTGCCCGTCGGTGGGCCGGCTCCTGCCCTACGGCCGGCTCAACTCCGCGTCGGGTCCGCACGGTTCGGCTGTTCCTCGGACAGCCGGTCCTCGGCCGGCTCCACGAAGCCGGACTCGTACGCGGCGATCACCGCCTGGGTGCGGTCGCGGGCGCCGAGCTTCGCCAGCACACTGCTGACGTGCGTCTTCACCGTCTGCACGCCGAGGAACAGCTGCTCGGCGATCTCGCTGTTGGCGAGGCCCCGGGCCACCAGCCGCAGCACCTCGGCCTCACGCTCGGTCAGGGCGGCACGGGCCATCGTCGCGCGGGCGGCCGCGTTGCCCTGGCCTGCGGCGAGACGACGGATCGCGGCCGGGAAGAGCAGCGACTCGCCCGCCGCGACCAGCCGGACCGCGTGGGCGATCTCGGCCGGGCGGGAGCGCTTCAGCAGAAAGCCGTCGGCACCGGCGCGCAGGGCCTGGTAGACGTAGTCGTCGTTCTCGAAGGTGGTGACGACCAGGATCTTCGGCGGCTGCTCCCCGGTCGCGCCCGACCGGACGAGGGCGCGGGTCGCCGCCAGACCGTCGACCTCCGGCATCCGGACGTCCATCAGCACCACGTGCGGGCGCAGCTCCCGGGCCATGGCCACCGCCTCGCCTCCGTCGGAGGCCTCACCGACCACCCGCAGGTCGCCCTGCGCCTCCAGCACGGCCCGCAGTCCGGCCCGGACCAGTTCCTCGTCGTCGGCCAGCAGAATGTCGATCATCACACGCCCAAGCGTAGGGGCATGCGGACGGCCAGGACCCATTCGCCGGACTCCAGCCCGGCCGAGGCCTCGCCACCGAGCAGCGCGGCCCGCTCCCGGATACCGCGAAGTCCCTTGCCGCCCTTGCGCGGTGCGCTGCGCGCGGACGACGGGCCAGGCCCGCCCGTCGCGTTGGCGCAGCGCAGCTCCAACCGGCCGCCCCGCAGGGCGATCCGGACGCTGATCGGCTCGCCCGGCGCGTACTTGAGGGCGTTGGTGACGCCCTCCTGGAGGATCCGGTAGGACTCGCGGGAGAGCACCCCGGGCAGCTTCCCCGACGGCACGTCGATCCATGCCTCCACCGGGCTGCCGGCGGCCCGCGCGGTGTCGAAGAGCGCGGACAGCTGCTCGATGCCGGGGCGCTCGGTGACGGACCCGTCCGACGCGTCCCGCCGGTCCGAGGCCTCGCGGAGCAGCACGAGCGTGCGCTCCAGGTCGTCCATGGCCTGTCGGCCGGTCTCCTCGATGACTTCGAGCGCCTTGGCGACGAAGGCCGGGTCGCCCACCTCCCGAGCCGCACCGGCCTGAAGGACCGTCACCGTCAGTGCGTGGCCGATGGAGTCGTGCAGCTCGCGGGCCAACCGGTTGCGCTCCAGCAGACGTTCGGCCCGCAGCTCCGCCTCGGCCAGCCGTTCGGCCGGGGACGGTCCCAGCAGCCTTACCGCCATGGCGAGTTGCAGACGCCCCGCCCAGACCACCAGCCAGCCGTAGCCGAACAGCGCCGCGGCCGCCAGCAGCGGGTACCAGAGCAGTCCGTGCTGGTGCGGGAGTTGGATTCCGTGCAGGTTCGGCGCGGAGTCGGCGACCAGCTCGACGGCGCCGGCGGGCACCAGCACGGCGAGGATCCCGACCACCGAGCCGAGAGCCACCCGGCCGATCAACCAGACGGCGGTGCGTCGGCGGTCGGCCCAGGTACGGGCGGGTTCGGCGGCGATGTCCTGCTCGCGTTCGGGCATCAGCAGCAGCCGCGCCTGCACGCCCTCGGCCCGGCGCATCGCGGGCAGCAGGGCGGCCAGCGTGAGCAGCACGGCATCCAGCAGAACGGCCCTTGCCAGGACCTCGGCGAGGCTGAACCCGTACGTCCCCGGGTAGATCATCAGGACGACGCCGGCGAAGATCCACCCGATCACCAGATGCAGCCACCGCGCGTAGGTGGCGGCGCTCAGCAGGGGCGCGAGGATCCTGGGCATGACGCCATCCTGCCAGGTCAGCGATGTGCCGCGGCTCCCTCCCAAGAGGGAGAGAGCTCCACTCCCCGGCGGGATCCGCCGGAGTGGTCCGCTCCGGTGGAATGGGGCCGTCGGAGCCGGAGAGCCGGGGTCCGGAATCCCGGAGCGGGTCGGAGCGGGTCGGAGTGAATCCGGAGGAGCCCGAAGCGAGTCCGGGGAAGGTCCGGGGAGCACGCGGGAGGGCGTCATGATCGAGGTTCAGGGCCTCACCAAGGAGTACGACGGAAAGCGTGTGGTCGACGACCTCGGCTTCGTCGTCCGGCCCGGGGTGGTGACGGGCTTCCTCGGGCCGAACGGCGCGGGCAAGAGCACCACCATGCGGCTGATCCTCGGCCTCGACCGGCCCACCGCAGGCCACGCCCTGGTCGGCGGTCGCCGGTACGCCGAACTGGCCGACCCGCTGCGGCAGGTCGGCGCCCTGCTGGACGCCCAGGCCGTGCACGGCGGCCGCACCGCGCGCGGCCAGCTGCGCTGGCTGGCCGCCAGCAACGGGCTGCCGAACCGCCGGGTGGACGAGGTGCTCGCGCAGGTCGGCCTGACCGAGGCGGCGGGCCGCCGGATCCGCGGGTTCTCGCTCGGCATGCGCCAGCGGCTCGGCGTGGCCGCCGCGCTGCTCGGCGACCCGCCGGTGCTGCTGCTGGACGAGCCGGTGAACGGCCTCGACCCCGAGGGCATCCGCTGGATCCGCACCCTGCTGCGCGATCTGGCCGCCGAGGGCCGGGCCGTGCTGGTCTCCTCCCACCTCATGACGGAGATGGCGCTCACCGCCGACCATCTGGTCGTCATCGGCCGGGGCCGGCTGCTGGCGGACGACGCCACCACGGAATTCCTTCAACGCCACGGCCGCACCCGGATCCGGGTCCGCGCGGTGGACCGGACGAAGCTGGCCGCCCTGCTCGGCGGCGACCTCGGGAGTCTCGGTTCGGGAACGGTGACCGCCGAGCCGGTGGACGGCGACGCCTGGGAGGTGAGCGGGGCCGAGCCGGAGCGGATCGCGGCGCTGGCGGCGGCGAACGGCGTGGTGCTGTACGAGATCGCCGTCCAGCAGGACTCGCTGGAAGAGGCGTTCATGCGGATGACCGCCGACAGCGTCGAGTACCGGGCGGCGGCGGCATGAGCACCGTTCCGTCCGTACCGGCCCCGGCCACGTCCACGTCCACGTCCACGTCCACGTCCACGTCCACGTCCACGTCCACGTCCACGTCCACGTCCACGTCCACGTCCACGTCCACGTCCACGTCCACCGCACTGAACCTGCTGCGGTCCGAGGGGATCAAGCTCGCCACCCTCCGCTCGCTCTGGTTCACCCCGGTCCTCGCCGCCCTGCTCACCGTCGGCCTGACCACCGCCGTCGGCGCCGCCCTCGGCGGCAAGGACCACAGCCTCACCGACGACCCCGGTGTCGGCCTCTACTACGGCCTCAACTTCGGCCAGGCCGCGCTGGTCTGCTTCGGCGTCCTGCTGATCGGCCAGGAGTTCAACACCCGCATGATCACCGTCTCGCTCACCGCCGTCCCCCGCCGAGGCCTGTTCTACGGCGGCAAACTCGCCGTCGGCGCACTCGTCGCCCTCGCCGTCGGCCTGATCGGGACGGCCGGCTCCTTCGCCGGATACGCCGCCACCACACCCGGTGCATGGGACGGCCCGGCCCTCGCCCGCAGCGCCACCGCCGGGGTGCTGTACCCCGTCCTGCTGGTGGTGTTCTGCATCGGCGCGACCGCTCTGCTCGGCAACCTCACGGCCGCGATGGGCCTGCTGGTGCCGACCGTCTTCCTGCTCTCCCCGCTGCTCAGCGGCGTACCCGGGGCGCGTTCCGTGGTGCAGTTCCTCCCGGACCGGGCCGGCCAGTACGCGCTGCACTACGCCGACAACCCGCAGGTCGTGTACGGGCACTGGACCGGTCTGCTGATCATGGCCGGCTGGGCGGCAGCCGCGGCGTACGGCGGCCTGCGCGCCCTGCGGCGAGCCGAGTTCTGAGTCCTGCGCCGAGGCCCGGGGCCTGCGCCTGCCTCCGCGACCGGCGGCGGGGTGCCTCCACCGCGAGCCGCTCCGCCCGCACCTCGCCCACTTCCCTGTCAGCCTCTTCCGAGACCGTTGGGAACGACACCTCGATGACCACGCCCATGACCGGCGCTCCGACCGCCCTGAACGTCCTGCGCTCCGAGCGCGTCAAGTTCACCACCCTTCCCTCCCAGTGGCTCGCCCCGCTCGTCGCCGTCGCTCTGACCGTCGGTATCGCCGCCGCCGTCAACGCCGCGTACGGGGAGGCGGACCACACCCCGGGCGAGGACCCGAGCAACGGGATCTTCTACGGCCTGCTGTTCGGCCATGTCGCCGTGGCCTGCCATGGCGTCCTGCTGATCGGCCAGGAGTTCAACACCCGCATGATCTCGGTCTCACTCACCGCCGTCCCCCGCCGAGGCCTGCTCTACGGCGGCAAGCTCGCCCTCGGCATCGGACTGGGGCTGCTGATGGGGCTGGCCTCCACGGCCGGCTCGTTCCTCGTCGTCGCCGCCACCACCGGCCTGGACTTCTCCACCCCTGGTCTGGCCCGGGCCTTCACGGCCGGGGTGCTCTACCACCCGCTGCTGGTGGTGCTCTGCCTCGGCCTGACGGCCATGCTGCGCAACTTCAGCGCCGCGCTCGGCCTGCTCGTCCCGATGGTCTTCCTCGGCACCACCTGGCTGGCGGCGATCCCCGGTGTGCGCGAGGCCGGCCAGTTCCTGCCCGACCGGGCCGGGCTGTACGCCACGCGCACCCAGCCGGACCCGGGGATCCATTACGGCCACTGGTCCGGCCTGCTGATCATGGCCCTCTGGGCGGCCGCGGCGGCGTACGGCGGCCTGCGCGCGATGCGCCGCTACACCGTCTGAGGCGCCCGGCCCGGCGGGCAGGTGGTGAGCCGGCCGTCGGCGATCTCCCAGGTGCCGCCGTCGGCGCTCGCACCGCGCAGGCCGTCCAGCGCCCCCTGACCGGCGAGGGCGACGGCACGCGGTTCGGCGGGCGAGGCGAGCGAGGCGAAGCCGAAGGTGTGCCACGCCCGCCAGCCCGGCTCCCGGCCGAGGCGGCGGGCCAGTTGCGCCCAGCCGAGTGGTGCGGTGGCGAGGACCCAGGCGTCCGGCGCCGGGGCGGTCAGTCGGCGGGCGGGCCGCAGCCAGGAGGCGGCCTGCTCCGGCCAGTCGACGACGGCGAGCACCGACCGTCCCGGCAGGTCCAGCCAGGCTTCGGTGAAGGCCCTCGCGGCGGCGCGGGAGGCGTCGTCGCGGCTGTGGCCGACGGTCACGGTGTGGAGGCGGGCCCGGCCGCCGGTGAGCAGACGGAGCAGTGCGGCGAGTTCGGCCGCGGTGTGCGGGCCGGGCGCGGGCAGGGGACCGTAGGCGGCGATCGCGGCGGGGCCGATCAGCGGCGAGCGGGCAGGGGTGGCGGAGGTCATCACGGAACCGTTCAGGCCTCGTGGAAGACGAGGCCGAGCGCGTGGCGGTGGCCGGAACGGACCGTGCTCACGCCATGCCGGACGGGGCCGGCGGACCACCCCCGGGCCGACTTCACCGGGCGCTCCCGGGTGGTGAACACCAGGCCGTGGCCCTGGGCGAGGACGGTGCTGGTGCCCCGGGACTGCGCGCGGGGCCGCTGCTCGACGAGCAGGAACTCGCCGCCCGTGTAGTCCCTGCCCGGCTCGTCGAGGCCGATGACGACCTGGAGGGGGAAGATCATCTCGCCGAACACGTCGCGGTGCAGCGCGTTCCAGTCGCCCTGTCCGTAGCGCAGCAGGATCTGGGCGGACTTCGACTGGCCGGCCCGGTGGCACAGCTCCAGCCACTCGTCCAGCGTGTCCGGCCAGGGGGCTGGCCGGCCGAGCCGCCCGGCCCAGGTGCGGGCGATCGCGAGCAGGTGCGGGTAGAGCGCGGCCCGCAGGTCCCGGACGGGCCCGGGGAGGCCGTCGTGCGTGAAGTAGCGGTACTGGCCGGAGCCGAAGCGGTGGCGGGCCATGTCCACCGTGGTGCGGAACAGCTCCGCCCGGTCGTACCGGGCCGCCAGCTCCCGGCACTCGGCCGGGGAGAGGAGCCGGGGCGTGAGCGCGCAGCCGTGGGCGTCCAGTTCGTCGGCGACGGCGGCCCAGTCGGCGGCCGCCACCCGGGCGGCGGGCTCGGTGGTCACGGGGGTGTCCTTCCGGAGTCTCGGGCGGGTCGGGCCCGGCTGCGGACGGCACGGGGGCCAACCCCTTCGTCACCGATACTCACCGACCCGCCGCCCTGGATGCTGGCGGCATTCGGACACGGCGACGGGAGACCTGGAACGGATGACAGCTTTCAGGGGACGGATCACAGATAACAGCTTTCAGATTCTGTTATCCGAAAGCTGTTATCCGTCCGCTGTTCCCTGTCACTCGCCGCCGACCGTCACCCGTCACCCGCGCAGCGCCGGGTGCTCCGCGACCACCGTGCAGCTCCCCGGCGCGATCTCGGTGAAGCCCGCGTCCTGGACCAGCGGCAGGCCGCTCACCAGCAGCTCCGCCCAGGCCTCCGGCGTCGCCGTGCGGACGGCGAGGGCGAAACCGGCCTCGGCCCACTCCTTGCGCTGCGTCTCGTCCAGCCGCCACCAGGCGACCTGGGCGGCATGGCCGGTCTGCGCCATGGTCTTGCCCGCGCTCATCTCCAGCTCCGGGTTGAGCCAGAGCACGGGCAGGCCGGGCTCGGCGGCGGCGACCGGGCCGGTCTCCTCCAGATCGGTGCCGGAGACCTGGAGAATCGGGCGGGGTGCACCTTGGGGATCGTCGGTCAGCTCAAGCCCCGACACCTGTAGCTTGGCCAGCTCTTTTGGCCAGCCATCCAACGGCACCGGCACGTACACCCGCACCTCGGCCCGCTTCCCGGTCACCGTGATGCCGGGCAGCTCGGCCGCCTTCCGCCACTCCCCGCCCCGGGCCCGGCGGACCACCTTGCGAATCCGGGCGTCCTCCCAGGCCGCCACCCGCTGCGCCCACTCGCCGTCCGCCTCCGTCACCCGGGGGTCGGCGAGCAGCGTGAGCACCGCCCGCGCCGAGGTCTCCAGCGCGTCCGTGCGCCCCGGAGGGTCCGCCTTCTCCAGGTGCAGCACCAACGGCAGCACGTACTGCGGATTGGCGTCGCGGTCGGTGGGGGCGTCGACTGGGCTCGGGGCGTCGAAGGGCTCGGAAAGTGAGGTCACCGGGACAGGCTACCTGCGAGTTCCATTCGAGCCTTGGACGGCTTGAAGCCCCGCCCGTGCGTCGCTGAGGGACAGGCACGGGCGGGACCGGTTCGGGGCTACGGCCAGGCTTTGCGGCCGGGCATGGGGATACCTTCCAGCGGGCTCGGCATCTGCCGAGACGGCGCGGGAGTGTCGTCGGGGTCGACGTGCCCGGCCTGGACCAGCTGCTGGTGGAGCCAGTCCGAGTCGCAGCCGTACATGATCCCCAGAGTGGCCACGCTCACGCCGGACGCGTGGCGCTGGGCAACGGCGGGCAGCGCGGCGACGACCAGCCGCCGCAGCATGTACTGCCGGTCCCGCTCGGTGGTAGCCCAACTCACGCGACGCCCCACACGTCGATATCGGCCCCGAACCCGCTGGTTACCAGAGCAATGCGAGTCCGCACCAAGTCCTCGATGCTGGCGTACTCCCGGGGGGCCTCCCACTGAACGAAGCGCCCGCCCCCGATGGCACTCATGAACGACACGAACATGCGCGCCAACGAGAGGGCGGCGGCGGTCACTTCGACCATGTGCGGCGTAACGACGTACTTCGGGTCTTCGCTCTCTCCGTCTTCGACCGTCAGCGTGGCCACGTCCGCCCACGCCTTGACCAGCTTATCGACGTACTCCCGCGTGAAGGAGGGGTTGACCTCCATTACGCGCGTGGTGATGTGGTCCGCGTACGCGTAGAACGGGCCCTTCAACATCAACTCGGCCCCACGCGAAAGGGTTTCGGTCTGCGTCATGCCTCTGCTCCTCCCCTGGTTGGCGGCGCCCGCCGTCGGCGGCGGATCGCTGCCCCCTCCTGCCGAGGCAGGACGGGGCTCAGCTCCCCGGGCGTGTTCGACCACGGCCGGGGATGCCCCGGCTAGCGGGACATGATGATCACGTGAATGCCCAGCCCTCGGCGCCAGACTTCCACCGTCCGCCGGGGGCCGACCCGCACCCACCACAGGCGGCCGGGGACGTGCTCCTTCGGGTCCCAATCGACCCCTCCGAGGAACACCAGGAGGAACAAGCCCAACCCCACGTAGGTCACAGCGCCTCCCCCTTCACAGTCACGGTGACGTGGTCGGCGACGTACCGCACGAACCGGGGCTCTCCCACGGACACGTCCGAGGCGAGGGGGCGTCGTCCTGGTGCTCACCGTCCTCCGCCTCGCGCGCCTCGCCGAGGCACTGCGCGAGGCCGCACACGGTCACGTCCGGGTCGTGGAACACGGTGACGACCTGCGGTTCTGACGCCGTCTCTTCGACGGGAGCCGGGAGGTCGTCCGCCTGCTGTCGCACCGGCACCGACAGTGCAGCGTCCTCGGGCGGCGCTGTCGGCGGGTAGCAGTTCCGGTGTGCCAGCTCGAACGTCGGGGGCATCACCGGCGAGCCGACTTCCTCCGGATCGTCCGCACCGACTCGCGCCCGCTGAGGGGTGGTCATGGGGGCTCCCTACGTCTCGAAGAAGGCACGCCAGTTCGACGCACACTCGGTCAGCTCTCGGGTGCGTTCCCGGAGGAGTTGCATGGTCGGAGACTCGGCGGGCTCCGACGAATCAACTTGACTCGCCGCCTCCAACCCCCTGCGCCTCTCCCGTCGTTGCTGGCAATTCACCTCGCAGCCGGCGTCCGATTCGATCCCGACCTCAGGCCGCATCACGTCAGCGTCGACACCGCGCCTTGTCGTCGTCACACCGCTTCGCCACCCTTCGCCATGGTGAAGTTGACTGATTCAGCCAACCTCGGAGGGACGCCCTCCGGTAGCGTGCGAAGGGGTGTTGAACCCTGTCGGTTTTCAGGCAGCTGCGAAGCGGGGAGCCATGGGGAAGCAAGCAAACGGCAAGTTCGCAGGCATGATCGAGCGGGCCGGTCTGAGCCGTGGCGAGGTAGCCCGGCGAGTGCACAGACGATCGCTGGAGTACGGGAACCCGCACATCAACCCGGATACGACGGGAGTGCGCCGCTGGTGTCTCGGCGAGCAGCCACGCCACCCTCTCCCCCGCATCATCGCTGATGTCTTCTCAGCCCACTTCGGCTACCGGGTCACCGCATATGACCTTGGCTTCGGCGATTCGCCAGACCTTGACCGGCCACTCGCTTACAGCGCATCGTTCGGGGAGACGGTAGAAGCGGTCACCGAGCTTGGAAGGGCTGACATGGATCGACGCGCGTTTCTGGCAGCGGTGCCGTTCGCGGCAACAGCAGGAGTCGGGCCTTCCCGGGATTGGCTTCTCAACACTCTTGACCAACAGCCCGAACCCGGGCCCCGCGTCCGGCTCGAAGACGTCGTCAGTGTCCGCAACATGTTCGCGAGCTTCCAGGACATGGACGTGATGCAGGGGGGCGGCTCCGGCCGTCTGGTCCTCACCGCCTACATGAACGAACACGTCTACCCGCTGCTCCGACGTACCTTCGCCGACGACGTCCGGCAGGCTCTTTGTGCTGCCACGGCGGAGCAGACCTACCTGCTCGGGTGGATGGCCTACGACGACGGCGAGCACGGCACCGCGCAGCGGTACCTGATCCAGGCGCTCCGTCTCGCGGAGGAGTCCCAGGATGCCGCTCTGGGGGCCCACGTCCTGGCAGGAATGGCCGACCAGGCGACGCTACTCGGAAACCCCCAGGAAGGCCGCAGGCTCGCCCAGGCGGGCCGTCAGGGGCTCCGCCGCGCCGACTCCCCCGCCTGCCTCGCCGACCTGTGGGCGCTCGAAGCGCGGGCCCTTGCAGCCGCCGGGGATGCCAAGGCAGCCGCCCACGCGGTCACCGAGGCCGAACATGCCTTTGCCAATGTCCTGCCGGACCGAGAGGCGGAGTGGGCGAAGTTCATCGACGGCGCGTACCTGCACGGCGAGATCGCCAACGTCTTCCGGGACCTCGACCAGCCGGACCATGCTGCCGAGCACGCGCACCGGTCGATCGACTACGCCCGCGCACAGGGCCGGGCCCGGCGCGGGGCGATGTCTCAAGCTGCCCTTGCTGTCTCCCACATCCAGAGGGGCGACCTCGACGCGGCCCACGCTGCTGGCGTCCGAGCCATCGATCTGTCACGCCGAGTGAAGTCCTCCCGAAGCGTCGAAGCCGTTCAGGACGTGCAGCGGCGCATGGTTCCCTTCGGCGCTCACCCGCTGGTCGCTGACTTCCGCGAGCGAACCCGCATGCTGCTCGCCGCCTGACGCCCCGCCAACCTCAGGCGCGGTTCACTTCCAACCGGCCAGGGAGCCAGTAGCCCAGAAACGACAGAAGGCCCCGGCCCGCCCTCACAAGGCAGACCGGGGCCTGGTCTATCTGCTGTTCATGCGTCAGCTCTCCGCCTCGATCTCCCCCGCAAGCTGCCGATAGAGCCTCCAGTCCTCGGCGCGCTTCGGAGCGTGGACGTCTTCGCTGCAAGCGGCATGACCCTCCCGCGCGCACCAGAAACACGACTTGCCGGTGACCCCCGCCGGGGGGCGGGTCCGCATCCTCGCCATCAACGCACCCCCCAGCGTGCCCGAGCACCTGCCCGGCCAGCCTGACTGACCGACAGAGGCCCGTCCTGCGCCTCGCCATCGAGTGTGACCCCGAGTTGCCCGACCAGTCGGGCGAACTGGGCACGCTGGCGGTCCAGCACGCCGAATAGCGGGTGCGCGGCCGGTTGGCCGGCGGAGCCGGTCACGACAGGCCCGGAGGCCGTCAGAGCAGCCCGTACGGCCTCGACCTCGTCCCGGAGGGCGCACGCGTCGGCGAGGACGGCCCGTTCCCCCGCCGACAGCTCCCAGCCCTCTGCGCGGAGCGCTTCCCAAAGGTCCGTCCCGGCTTGGCCGAGGCCGCCGGGCGCCGGAGGCAGATCCGACGATGTGTCGGAGGTCATCGTTCAACTCCCTTTCTGGGCCCGAAAAAAAGACCTTTAGCGCTAAGCATTTTTTGGATCGCTTTGACATGGTGCTGCGGGAAGGAAGCGGAGGGGGGTCACCCCCCACCCCTTCGGAGTGGCAGCCATGGTCAGAGAGTGGACGCGAGAGGGCCCCAGCGAGCAGCCGGTTCGGGCCAGCGCGCGCCGGGCCAAGGTGGCGGCTCAGCGCTCGCTCAAGCGGCGCGCGAGGCGCTGCGCGTAGGCGCTTGGCTCGGCTTCGCGTTGCTTCACAGCGAAGGTGCGAGCATTCACGCTCTGAGCGTGCGTCAGCTTGGCATGGTGGTAGTGGCACAGCGTGCGCAGATTGGCTAGCGCATGGTCGTCGCGGTCGCCCGCGTGGTCGACCTCAAGGCGCTTGCGCTCGGCGCATCGCTGTTCGGTGTCCTCGCGCAGCCAGGTGCAACGGAAGTCATCGCGTCGCAGCACGGCGAGGCGGATGCGCTTCCAGCCCGGAGGCAGGGGCGAGGCGCGCCATTCGGTAGAGCCCTCATACGGAACTGATGGATAGTCAGATAAGGCACCCTAGATGACCACCCTTTACGTGAACCCCGGCCCCCTGGTAAGGACACCCCCCTGAAAGGGGTTCCCTGCGATAGCGAGACCGGCATGAATGCCCCGCCAATCCCTCACGTGAGGGATTGGTGGGACTCCAGATGCCAGACGGGAGACATTGAGATGACCTCTCGTCACTTTGCCGCGCCGCTCGCGGCCTCCAGCTTGAAGGCCACATAGCGGTTCGGGTCGATCTCGGCGCCACCAGCAAACGACTTCACCGTGTGCACGGCGCTGTGCCCACTCTGATCCCAAGCGGTCCAAACCGCGATCGCGTACCCGTCCTCGCTAATCGTCTTGCCACTCAGCAGCGGCAGCGACCCGCCACCCAGTGCGCCCATCACCGGAGGGCACACCGCGAGGGCGAATGCTTCGCGAACACCGGCGATGGCGCCACCCTTGAGGGCGTTGGAGTGGTACACCTTGAAGCCTCGGAGATCACCGATCTCGCCCCGGCGCAGCACGTCCGAGGAACCGGACTTGTCCGCATGCTTCATGTCAGGGTGCTTGAGGATCAAGCCCTTGAGTTCGGTTCCCACGAGAAGCCAACGCCCCTCCTCAGGAACGTCGTTGGCGTCCATCTCGGTGCCAGCTTCCACGATCCAGTCCAGGTCGAAGCCGTCTCCGCGCTGGATGATGTGGACGGTGTCAGTGTCCTTCACGGCCGCGATGGCCTTGTTCATGGGCGCGCAGGCAGCAGCCTCCAGCGCCCGCGCGACGCCGTCAACTTGTGGCGCGAGCACCTGAGTTGCGAAGTCGCGAATGTCGAACGTGGCCTCGTCCTGCCGAACCGGAACCGAGCTGTACGGGGCCTCAGTGATCTTGACCTCGACCTCTCGTTCCGTGGCGGCCGAAAGCTCGTCGGTACCATTGAAGTTCTTAGCCTCGATGCGGTTCGGGACGGCAATGCGAACAGTCTTGCCAGAGCCACCGCCGAACGTCTTCTCGGCGTTGCGGAAGACCAGCGCGGAGGCCACCCCGGTCTGAGCGAGGTAGGAGACGGCGGTCTCGGCGATCAGATCGTGAGTCTTGACATCATTGGTCATGGCAGCAGCCATAGCGTTACCTCCAGATACAGCCCTCGTCGGGCAATTGGTTGTTGGTCAGATTCGGCGAGCGCCGCGCATGTGCGCCACGAGAGAGGCCCGCCGATCGGCCGGCTCCGGGACGCCTCCACCGCTACCAGCGATGGGTGCCGGTCGGCTCCGCAGCTTCGGCGCGACCACCCCGGCCCGGCCGATCATCTCGGCGAAGGCCACCGCGTCAGCCTCGACCTCTTCGGCCGTGGTGCCGTTGAGCCGTCCGGCGTGGTCCTCGGGGATACCGTGCCGCAGAGCGGCACGAAGCTGCCATACCTGCCGGTCAGGGCCCGCCGGAGGCTGCGAGGGCGGGGCGACCACCTCGGCCGCCTCCCGGGCCCTCCGAGCGGCCTCCTCGGCCCGTTCGGCCACCCTGGCGGCCACACGGGCCATGACCGCGCGGTCATGGCCCTCAGACACGCTTACCGGCCTCGCGCTGGGCCGCTCGGACACCCTCAACCAGTCCGTCCATGTCGGCGACTTCCCGGGCGTCGGCCCAGGTGTCGAACACCGGCGCGCCAGGCTGGCGACGCCGAACAGTCTCGGCACCGAACAGCGCCGCATACTCGTCGTCGGACTTGGCCCGGCGCAGCAGTGCCGGGAACGGCACCCGAAGTGCAGCCGCCAGCTCGGCGGCACGGGCGATCGACGGAACGGCCTCGCCGTTCTCCCAGCGCCATGCGGTCGTCTCGTGAACGCCCATGCGGTCGGCGAGCTGGGCGCAGGTGAGATCGAGTGCCACGCGGCGAGACCTCATCCGTTCGGGATTGAACACCTCTGCTCCTTTCATTCAACTTGCATTCAGTGCAAGTGAGTTGAGAAATGAGAGAGGGCCACCCGCCAAAGGTGCGGCGGGTGGCCCAGTGCGCTGCAAGCCGGGAGAGAGTCGGCCAGCAACGCAGGTGCGGCCTATTGGGAGCACCCGAGACACCGGGCATGGCTCGACCGACAGGCCGTAGATCGCGAGAGCTTCGCAGCGTCGCCGAGAGCGACAGACGAAGCGTCACATACCTATTGAAGAGCGGTGGTTAACAGCCGCCCGTTGTGCCGGGCCGGACCGGCCCGGCGGCGGCCTCCCGAAACGGATCGGGCGACCGTGAACGGCAGAAAAGTTGCCGTCCACCCAAACCCCTATACGCGTGCAGGGAGTTTAGGGAGACGGCAACTTTTCTGCCGTGCCCAGACCCATACACGCCGAGAGCGCGCGCCCGGCGGGCCGGAGCCTGCCGAACGCGCGCCCTGTAGCGCTATATGACGATTCGTCAGGCGACCCCCGCCGGGGCCTTGGCCGCCCCCTTGGCGTCCCCCATGGGGTCCTTCTTGGGGTCCTTCTTGGGGGCCTTCTTGGGGGCCTGGTGCTTCCATAGGATCTGGATACGCTCGCGCGGGTCCTCCCGGTGCTTGTAGTGGCCTCCGCGCTTGCCCTCGCGCACTACCACGCGGTCAATCAGGAGGCCCAGGAACTCCCGCCGCTCCGTCATCGACCACTTTGCCCAAGGGCCCTCCTCAATCGGGTCCTCGTAGGCCCCCTCCTCGCCCAACCACTCCTCGATGGGCAGGATGCCCACGGCGGCCTCCTCGGCCTCCAGGGCCTCCCTGTGCTTCCGGGCGCGATCCAGAGCCATAGTCAGTTTCATGACGCGCTCGCCGAACATCTCGGCCCCCACAGGCCCCTGGTACAGCTCTTCGTCCCGCTCCCGGTAGGTCTGCCTCAGGGAAGCCTCTGTGTGCTCCTCAGACGTCCTTGCGGCGGCCAGCTCGACTTCCCTCTCGGATGCCCCCTGGCGCTCCGCGTACGCCTTCCCTGCTGCCGTCCACAGAGCCACGTCGTCTTCGTCGTCCAGGTCCAGCGCGGAGAGACGTGCGAACACCTCGGCGGGCACGTGGTACTCGACTACGTCTGTCTCAATCGTGGTCTTTCGCTTGCCCATGGCACGCAGCGCCTCGGGGCCCCGGTTGCACCGGTAGACAGTCCGGTCCGCCGAGACGTTCGCAGCGCCCATGGTGGCGTCGCAGTCGCAGTACAGGAAATCCCACCCGGACATGAGCCAAGCAACTCCCGTGTGGGGGTTGTGGTACTTCTTCCCGGCCGCTGTGAGCATGCCGGTTGCCCGGTACCACAGCTGCTCGGGCACCAGGGCGTCATGGACACGCATGGGGGCGCCGTCCTCGTCCCGCCGGATCTCGTACTTCTCGCCGGACGTGTCGGTGGCGAAGCCAGCCATACGCGGGTCACGGACGATTCGCCGGATGGCGTGTGCCGTCCACTGGTCCACATCGAGCTTGGCCCCCGTGCGCGCGCGAAGTGCCTTGACCCGGCCCGGCGTGCGGGAACCGGGAGACGGGACACGCGCACGGTTGAGCACCTTCGCCACCCAAGCCGGCGTCCGGCCCGCCGCCACTCGCCGGATGATCCACCGGCATATGAGGGCTTCTGACACCCGCTCACGGAGGTAGACAACCTTGACGCCCTCGGGGCCGGTCACCTTCTCCATTTCGAAGCCGTAGGGGGCGGTACCGGCGGTGTGGCCGCCGAGTAGGCGCGCCTGTTCCTTGGCATCCGTGATGAACTCAGACTTGCTCGACGACTCCTGTTCGGCCAGGCCCGCGATGATGGCGAAGATGCCCAGGCCGACCGGCGTAGACGTGTCGAGCCACGGTTCCAGGACGCTCAACAGCGTGACGCCGTGCTTCCGCATCTCGGCCTCGATCTGGATTGCATCCAGCGCACCCTTGCGGGTCAGACGGGCCAGGTTGTAGATGATCACCACGTCCACGGTGCCGGAGCGGACGCGCTCCATCATGGCCTCGAAGCCATGCCGGTAGACGTGGGGGTTCCACCCCGACTTGCCCACGTCTTCGTAGTGGTCTGTGTCGGGGTCGTACTCGTAGTCGCGCGCGTCGGCGAGGCTCTGCCCCTTGCGCTGCTGCATAACCGGGGACGCCAAGCTGTCGTCATCACGCCTGTTGCTCTGCCGCGCGTACGTGATGGCTCGGGGCGAGCTGTGGGCGGCCCGCATCGCAACGTGCCTGTTCAGGGGGGTGTTCATCCCCAGAGTGTATGCAGACCGTTTCCTTGGAGCTTGGCGAGCTCCTTCGGCCAGCCGTCCAGCGGAACGGGCGGGAACACTCGCACCTCCGCCTCCCGCCCGGTGACCGTGATCCCCGGCAGTTCGCCGGCCCGGCGCCACTCTCCGCCCCGGGCCCGCCGGACCACCTTGCGGATCCGGGCGTCCTCCCAGGCGGCGACCCGTTCCGCCCACTCCCCGTCCGGCTCGGTGACGCGCGAGTCCGCGAGCAGCGTCAGCACGGCCCGCGCCGAGGTCTCCAGCGCGTCGGTCCGCCCGGGCGGGGTGGCCCGCTCCATCCGGACGAGGAGCGGCAGGACGTACTGCGGCCGGGCGTCCCGGTCCTCGGCGGCCGGCACGGACTCCGGAGCGGAGGACGGAACGGAAACGGCGGGAACGGAAGCGGCGGCAGGGGCGGGGACGGCGGCGTCGAACGGAGAAGTCACCCGTCAAGCATGCCAGCCCCCACCTCGCCGCGATCACGACAGGTAGTCCTCCAGCCCGCCGTCCCGCCGGATGTCCAGGGTCACGCAGTGGAAACCGCCGCCGAGCACCCGCGAGTGGCGCAGCCGGTGCGGCAGGACGGTGATGCCGGCGTGTTCCAGCTGCTTGATCAGGCTCCGCTGGTCCGACTCGACGATCGCCGTGTCGGGGCTGACCATCAGCAGATTCATGCTGATCCAGCTCTCGCTCAGCGAGTGCTCGGGCTCGGGCTCGGTCGAGTCGGCGGACGGCTCGGCCGGCGGGCACCACAGGATGTCCCAGCCCCGCAGCGGCTCGGGCACCGTCTCGGGGCTGATCCGCTCGGGGTTGAGCAGCACCAGGCCCGGCCTCAGCAGCGCGATGGTGCTGTCGATGTGGGTGTATCCGTAGATGTCGCGCAGCGGGTGCAGGCGCAGGTCACCGAGCAGGCCAAGGGTGGACTCCAGCCACCGCAGCCCGAGTTCGTTGCCACTGCGGGAGACCTGGTAGAAGACGTCGCGGCCGAGCCGCAGCACGTTGGCGGCGTCGAAGACCGGCTCGGCCTCGCCGAGCAGCGGCAGCCCGTCGGCGTCGAACTCGAAGAGCTCGTCGTTCAGTTGCGGGCGGGGTGCGGCCAACCATCGGGCACCGCCGCGCAGATACTCCTGGAAGAGGCCGCGCAGGCCGAACACCTCGAAGTAGCGGGCGCGCATCGGGCTCGCCACCTCGATCACGGTCTCACCGACCACCAGGGTGAGGTCCCGCGGGCAGTAGGAGTGGAAGCCGCCGTCGGCCTTCCAGTGCGGGGCGGCGAACTCGGCGGCGTGGTCGACCACTTCGGGCTGGTGGACGGTGACGCCGAGGCCGCGCAGGGTGGCGACCAGGGCGTCCAGGTCCTCCTCGGTCTCCTCGACGACCTGCTGCGAGTAGGCGCCGACCGGGATCGAGCCGAGGTCGGCGGCCCTGGTCTTCGGAAAGCAGGACAGCCAGGACGAAGGGTCGGACTGCCCGGGCAGCCGGGCGCCGACGGCGGTACCGACCACCACCTCGCGCAGCGTGGTGAACTCGTCCCAGCTGTGCACCGGACTGGCCGCTTGAACCGGACGGGCCGGGTGGACCGGGTGGACCGGACGGGCCGAATTGGACATGACTCCCCCTTGACGCGGATTCGGGAAATGGCTGGGCCGGAGGCTGGGAAAAGTCGGATCGAGGTGAACCGGATACCGAACCGGCCGGGACGGCACCGGAATCAGCTCGCGAGAAATCCGTCGGCCGGCTCCGGGCCGGCCACGACGGAGGGGAAATCCCGATCCTGGAAGGTGAATCAACGAACTGCGGGAGCCGGGATCGACCGCCAAGCTACCCGGCCCGCCGACGGCCGCGCAAGGACGTGATCGACATTCCGAGGCGCGCCCCGATCGCCCGTTGATTGAACAGGGCGATGTTCAACTCCCTGGCCCCGGGGCTGATCAATCCCGCCGCGCCCGCAGAATCCGGCTCCCCCCGGCCAGGGTGATCAGCGCGCCGCCGGCCGCCGCGAGCCCGGCCACGGCGAGGCTCTGCCGACGGGACCGGCGCCGGTCTGCGGCGGCCGCGTGCACGGCCGCCGCCAGGAACGCCCGCTCGACTCCGGCCGGGGTCAGCTCTCCGGCCGCCACCCGCCGCCGAACGAGTTCCAGCCGGGCTCCCCGGTAGAGCAGTTCAGGGTCCCGGTCGGCGGCGGCCCAGCTGCGGGCGACCTCGGTGAGCCGCCGATGGTCGCCGAGCGTGTCCCGACTCTCGGCCAGCCAGTCCCGCAGCCGGGGCCAGACCTGCGGCAGCGCGCCGTGGGCGAGTTCGACGGTGTCCCGGTCCAGCACCACCAGCCGGGCCCGGACCAGCCGTTCCAGCACGGCCGGCACCCCGGGGCCGTCGAACTCGCCGATCCCGACGGGGATCCGCACGCTCTCACCGCCGAGCCGCAGGAAAACCGCCCGGGCCAGCTCGCGGTCCAGCGCGCCCAGCCCGTCGAACAACACCTCGGCGGTCCGGGCCAGCGCCCCCTCGAAGCCGCCGGTGGCCTGGAACCCGGCCAGGGTGAGCGCGTTGCCGCTGCGCCGCCGCCAGGTCTCCAACAGGGCCGCCGACACCAGCGGCAGGGCGCCCGGCTGCTGGGCGGCGGTGGAGATCAGGACGGCGAGCAGCGCACCCTCGACGGTGCAACCGGCCCGCAGCGCGGGTTCGGTGATCGCGCGGCGCAGTTCGTCGGGCGCCGGGCGGCCGACCGCCAGCACGGCGTCCTGGCAGGCCGCGGCCAGCGCGGGATGTTCGGCGAGCAGCGCGGCACACTGGTCGGACCGCAGCACCAGAACCACCCGGCACCGAGCGGTTCCGGCGCCGCTCCCGCCCATGGCGGCCGCCCGCTCGGAGACCGCGTCCTCGGCGCACGCCACCAACGAGTCCAGGAACCGGGTGCGCTCGGCGGCGTCACGGCAGCGGGTGCCCAGTTCCTCGCCCTGGTCCACCACCAGCACCGGATCGGCCGCCCACTCCCCCTCGGCCGTCCGGTTGCCACGCCCGGCCCGCGCCTCGCCACTCCCCCCGCCCCGGGTCCGCGCGGACCCGACCCGCGCGGGCCCGACCTGCGCCTCTGCGGCCCGCGCGCTCCCGGCCTGGGCTCGCGTGGCCCGTCCATCCCCGGCCCGCTGCCCGAGCCGGGCCAGGGCCAGCGTGTACGCCTCCATCGGCCGCTCCCCCGGGGTGAGCAGCGCCACCGGCCCGCCGAGCCGCGCCAGCAGACCGGCCCTGACCAGCGAGGACTTCCCCACCCCGGAGGGCCCGGTAACCACCACCAGGCGCCGTTCGGCGAGCAGCCCCACCAACTGGTCCAGCAGCGCCTCCCGTCCGAAGAAGCGCTCGGCGTCCACCGCCTCGAAGGCCGCCGCACCCGGGTACGGGGCCCGCCCGGCGTCCTGGGCGCGCCGGCGGGCGGCGGTGTCCGCGGCCAGTTCCGCAGCGAGCAACTGCCAGCGGTGCTGCCACTCCCGCACGTCCCCTCCGCACGCCTGTACATAGGCGAGGGTGACGGCGAGGCTCGGCAGCTGCCGGCCGCCCGCCGCCACCGAGAGGCTGGCGGCCGAGCAGTGTGCCCGGAGGGCGAGCTGCCGGTACGGCGGGGTGCCCGCCCGCTCCCTGAGCGCCCGTAAGTCGCCCGCGAACCGCAGCAGCGGCCCGTCGCCCTGGTCCAGTGGACTCTCCCGACGCGGCACAGTAGCCCCCTTCTTCGTTGAAGCGGTGCCCGGTGATCCGGAGCCCGATGATCCGAGGCCCCGTCGACGCGGTCTCCCGTGGACGGAAAACCCAAGGGCGGAAGGCCCGAGCGCGGATAACCCGACGGCAGGGGGCCGACGCCAGGAGAACCTGACGGCTGGCGGTCCTGACGGCCGGAGGTCCTGACGCCTGGGCGGTGTCCATCCTTCGAGATTCATCATGCACAGGACAGTTGGCGTCAAACAATGGGTCGCACGGGGCGGTTGTTCCGAGTTGATGTTCAATGTCCAGCCGCACGGCGCCGAACAATGCCGGTGGGATAGAACCAGGAGCCGCAGACTTCGCTGACTTCGGAGATTTCCATGAAGTTCACGCGGTACTGCCGTTCCCTGCTGTCCACACCCGCGATGGCGGTGGAGCGGTACGCCAAGAGCCACCAGTCCGGGGCCGATATCGCCATGGTCGACCTGGAGGACTCGGTCCCACCCGCTCGAAAGGAGGAGGCCCGCCACCTCGCCGAGGAGTTCTTCGACCTGCCGTCCACCAAGCTCGCCCGCAGCGCGGTGCGCATCAACACCCTTGCCGGGCCCGACGGGTTGCGCGATCTGATCGCCATCACCCGGTACCGCGTCAAGCCCGACATCGTGCTGATCCCGATGGCGCAGTCCCCCCGGGACATCGAGATCGCCGCCGGAGCGCTCGGACCGGACTGCCCGGAGACGGAGTTCCTCGCCGTCGTGGAGACGCCCCTGGGCATCGAGCACGCACCCGCCATCGCGGCCGCCGGGCACCGCCTGCGCGGACTGGTCTTCGGCTCCGCCGACTACGCGTTCGCGGTCGGCGCCCGGCTCTCCTGGGAAGCCCTGGCACACGCCCGGGGCCGAGTGGTCAACAGCGCCCGGGCCGCGGGGGTGGAGGCGATGGACGCGCCGTTCTTCGAAGTCACCGATCTGGACGGGCTGTGCCGGGAGGCCGCGCTCGCCCGGGACTTCGGGTTCAGTGGCAAGATCGCCGTGCACCCCCGCCAACTTCCCCTGATCAACGAGGCGTTCAGCCCCGACGAGCATCTGCTGGAACAGGCCCTGCGAGTGGTCGAGGCGGGCCGGGAGAACGGCCGCTCGGTCACCGTCGTGGACGGGGTGATGGTCGGCATGCCCTTCTTCGAGGCCTCGCAGCGTCTGATCGAGCAGTTCGGCCCGCCGGGCCAGGCCGACCAGCCCACGCGGGCCGTACCGCCGGTACCGCCCGCACGGCCCGTACCCCCCGTACGGCCCGCAGCCCCCCGGAACGACACGGAGGAGAAGTGACGATGACCGAAGAATCCATCCAGGGCCCGCGCCGCTACCGCAACGCCGAGGCCATGCTCGCCACCGCCGACCCGGTCTGGCAGGCGGCCGGCGCCAACGGGCTGATCGGCATCAAGGTGGACTCGGAGTCCAACAACCGGCTGATCGTCCGCGAGACCGGCCACGAGTTCGCCAACATGGTCTCCTGCGCGTACCTCGGGCTGAACAACCACCCGCAGGTCGCGGCCGGAGCGGTGGACGCGCTCACGGAGTCCAAGAGCACCTGGCTGGTCACCTCCACCACCCGGATCCGGCACAACCTGCTGGTGCGGCTGGAGGAGGAGCTGGGCGAACTGTTCGGCGCGCACATCCTGCCCGGCGCGTCCTGCACCGCGCTCACCGCCGGCATCCTGCCGCTGGTCGCCTCCGGTCACCTCGACGGCACCTGCGAGCGCGGCGGCGGGCCCCGCGTGATGGTCTTCGACCGGTTCTGCCACTTCTGCATGGCGTATGTGAAGCCGATCTGCGCGGACGAGTCGCTGGTGCTCAACTGCCCGCACAACGACCTGAACTATCTGGAGGACATCTGCCGCAAGTACCCGCGGGTCGCCTACGTCGCCGACGGAGCGTACTCGATGGGCGGCGCGGCGGCCCTCGACGGGCTGCTCGAACTCCAGGACCGCTACGGGCTGTTCCTCTACATCGACGACTCCCACTCGCTGTCCATCATGGGCGAGCGCGGCGAGGGCTTCGTCCGCTCGCGGCTGGAGATGAACCCGTTGACGGTCATCGTCGCCAGCCTCGGCAAGGGCTTCGGCACCGGCGGCGGCATCGCCATGCTCGGCAACCGCGAGCAGTTCGAGTTCCTGCACCGGCACGCCGGTCCGGTCGGCTGGTCGCAGAACGTGGCACTGCCGCTGGTCGGCGCCTCGCTGGGCAGCGCGGCCGTCCACCGGTCCGCCGAACTCACCGAACTCCAGGCGAAGCTGAACCGCAACATCGACCTCTTCGACAAGCTGCTGCCGACCACCTTCGCGGGCAACGGCCTGCCGGTTCGGCGGGTGGATGTCGGGGACGCCGAGCGTGCGGTCAAGCTCTCCGCCCAGCTCTTCGAACGCGGCTTCTACAGCTCGGCGGTGTTCTTCCCGATCGTTCCCAAGGGCGAGGCGGGTCTGCGGCTGATGATGCGCGCCGACATGGACGAGCGGCTGATCACCGAGTTCGCCGGCCACGTCAGGGAGCTCACCTCCGACCTCTGATCCCTGCCTCCTGACGCCAGACGCCAGACGCCAGGCACCTGACGCCAGACACCTGATCGCCCACCGCCGGACTCCGACCCCTGGGGAGCAACGCGCCATGCCCGAAGCCGAATCCGCGTCCGCGCTCACGCCCGACCCCGAACCCGCCGGCTACCGGCGGATCGGCGAGCGGCACTACCGCGAGGTGGTCGGCCGCTACTACGAGGAGTTCACCGTCGGCGATGTCATCGAGCACCGCCCGGGGCGGACCGTCACCGAGCTGGACAACGTGCTGATGAGCATGCTGAGCATGAACGACGCCCCGCTGCACATCGACGCCGCGTACAGCCAACACACCCCCTGGGGGCGGCCGATCGTCTCCAGCCTGGTGACGCTCAGCATCGTCGGCGGGATGACGGCCCGCTCCACCAGCGGGCGGACCATCGCCAACCTCGGCTGGGAGAACATCCGGATGACCCACCCGGTGTTCACGGGCGACACCCTGTACGCACAGACCGAGACGCTCGCCAAGCGGCTCTCCAAGAGCCGTACCGGACAGGGCATCGTCACGTGCCGAACCACCGGGACGAAGTCCACCGGCGAGGTCGTGGTGGTCTTCGAGCGCAGCTTCCTCGTCCCGCTGCGCGGCCACGGGCTGGACGACGCCGCCGGGTACTGAACCCGCTTGCCGAACCCGGTTGCCGAGCAACGGAAACCGGACGCCGGACATCAGCCATCGGGCCCCGGGCGCTGCTGCGCTCGGGGCCGATGCCTCAGCCCTCCCGGTGGACGTCGATCAGCACCTTTCCCATCGTCTGCCGTGCGGCCAGGGCCCGGTGCGCGCCCCCCACGCCGGAGAGCGGGACGATCCGGTCGATCCGCGCCGTCAGCCGGCCCCGCCCGGCCAGCCGGAACAGCTGCTCGACGACGCCCGAGAAGAGCACCCGGTCGTCCAGCACATGCTGCAGCCAGAAGCCGAGCACGCCCGCCGAGCGCTCCGCCAGCTCGTCCACCGCGAAGGCCTCCTCCGGTCCGCCTCGGGCGCCGACGCAGAGCAGCCGGCCGAACGGCGCCAGCGCCGCCAGCCCGTCCCGCAGCCCCCGGCCGCCCGCCGAGTCCACGAACAGGTCGACTCCGCCCGACTCGGCCAGCAGCTCGGCCAGTTCGGGTGCGGCGGGGTCGAACACCGCGTCCGCTCCCAGCGAGCGGACGAACTCCCGCTTGGCCGGTGTCGAGGCCAGCCCCAGCACGCGTCCGGCCCCCAGCTCCCGGGCCAGCTGCACCGCCAGGTGCCCGACACCGCCCGCCGCCGCCGTCACCGCGACACACTCACCCGGCCGCAGCCGCCCGAGCAGGGCCAGGGCGGCGTACGCCGTCGCGCCCTGCTCCAGCAGCGCCAGCGCCTGCTCGTCGCCGACCTCGTCCGGCACCTCCACGGTGAACGACCGCTCCGCGCACGCCACCTGGGCATAGCCGCCGCCGGTCCGGAGCAGTGCGGCGACCCGCCGTCCGTCGCCGCGGCGGCGCCCGATCACGTCCGCGCCGAGCACCGCGGGCAACGGGAACCTCGCGTACTCGCCCGTACGGCAGTGCAGGTCCGCGTAGTTGACCCCGGCCAGGGCGACGTCGATCAGCACCTGGCCGGGCCCGGCCGCCGGTTCGGGTACGGTCTCGGCACGGAACTCCTCCGGCCCGCCGTACCTCCGGATCACCGCCGCCCGGATGCCCGACGGCCCGAGGCCCGAAGGCCCGGCGCCCAAAGGCCCGTCCGGGGCCTCCGTCACCGCGGGAAGAGTTCGGTCAGCCGGCGTTCCGCGGCCCGGGCCGCCTCGGCGTCCTCGGCGATCACGCAGTACATCACCGAGCCGTCGGCCGGGGCGAAGTCGCAGCTGAACACCACGCCGGTCCGGGTCTGCGGATCGAAGGCCAGCCCGGCCCGCTCCAGCGCCTCGACCGCCTCCGGGAACGACGGCACCCGCAGGCCCGCGAGCTCCAGGATCACCCGGGCGGAGCGGTGATCGGCGCCGACCAGGCGGGCGAACAACGCGTCGTGCAGATGCGTCGAACCGGTGAGACGCCCATTGGTCTCGCTGAAGTACAACTCGCCCTTGGGGGTCAGGATCGCGTCCGCACTGACCGTGCCCCGGTAGCCGAGCACCCGCAGCGACTCGCACAACCGGGAGGCCTGGTGGACGAGTTCGGCCCGCACCCCGGCGTCAGGGGTGACCGGCGGGGTGATCTCGCCGACCACCACCGGGTCCATCACCATCTCGCCGCACCCGGACAGCACCGACCCGTGGTCCCCGATCACGAACTCCGCGTACACCGGCACCGCGTCCGTGAAGTACCGCTCCACCACGACCCGTTGGCCACGCCCGCCGGTCAGCCAGGTCCAGCGCTCGGCGACGTACGCGGCGACGGCGGCGCGGTCCGCCAGCGACACGACCCGCTGGGCGCCCAGCGGGGTGACGTCCTCGTCCCGGGCGAGGACCTCATTGCCGAACCCGCCGGCCTGGTACTCGACCTTCATCATCACGCTGTGGCCCTGCTCCAGCAGGCCGTTGACCGCCGCCTCCACCTGCTGCGGCGAGGTGGCGACCGTCCCCGGCGGGATCGGCACCCCGGCCCCGGCGGCCAGCGCCCGGAACACCGCCTTGCTGTTGACCAGCGCGTTGCCGCCCTGCGCGGCGAAGGCGTGGCCCGGGACGGCGTGCTCGGCCCCGAGCGCGGCCGCCAGGTCCACCACGGCCGCGTTGGGCGAGATCGCCAGCACCCGCTCCACCGGCCGGCCGGCCAGCGCCCGGCGCAGCTCCTCGCGGAAGCCCGGCTCGGCCAGCCGGTCCGGGGTGATGATGTCCGCGCCCTCCACGCCCGGCGGCGGTACCACGAAGGTCAGGCTCTCGGCCCGGGTACCGGTCAGCCCGGTGACATACCCGAGGTAGACCGGGTCGGGCCCCCAGGGCAGCACCAGGACGTCGCCGTCCTCGGCGAACCAGAGCATGCGCTGGGCCCCGCAGCCGGCGAACAGCCGCTCCAGCGGCGTCATCCCGGTGAGGTCCCCGACCATCTCCTCGGTGCGGTTGTTTCCGATACAGAGCGTCGTCATCTGCTGAACTCTCCCGGCGTTCGACGGAACCGCGGCACCGATGACGCGACACCGGTGGCACGGAACCCGTGAGGCGGAACTGGTGAGGCGTGCGCTTCAGATGTAGCGCACCGGGGTTGTTCGGGTTCGGCGCTCGGTCATTGAACAAAAACGCTGAACAACCCGGTGGGGGCACTCACCCGTCACCGCTCCCTCAGCGCCGGTAGCCGCGCTGCGGATCCCGCTCCTCCGCGTCCTCGTACGACAGGAACCAGCCCTCCGGATGCGTCGCCGCCAGCAGCAGCTCGGTGCGCTGCTCGGCGTTCAGCTCCGGATCGCCGTCGTCCGGGCCGAAGACACCGAACAGCTCGTCGTGGCAGCCCTCCCAGTCGTAGTCGTACAGGTCGGCCGGCAGGTCGCCCATCATGTCGGCGACCGACTCGGGCTGTGCGCCGAGCAGCGCGCGGGCGTCCACCAGGGCCATCCGCAGCGCGATCTCCTCGGCCAGGCAGCGCGGCAGCGGCCACTCGCCGAGCGCGAGGTCGTCGGCGAGGTCGTCGAAGGCCCGGGCCATCGCCCGGCGCCAGCCCCGGTGGAGGCGCCAGGTGCGCTGCGGCAGACGGCCGAAGACCGTCCAGTCGGCCTCGTCGCCATCGGTGACCGGTTCGTCCTCGTGCTCGTCGAGGTCGTCGTAGGCGGCGTCCGCCAGTCCCAGCAGTTGGGCGTGGAGCAGGCAGGCCGTCCGAGGGGTGAGCGTCCAGTCCCCCGCCCCGCCGCCACCGTCCTCCTCGTCGCCGTCCAGCGGGAACAGTTCGGCGAAGTCCGGCGCGAAGTCCTCGGTGACGCTGATCTCCAGCGTGCCGCCGAGCGCCTCGACGCCCGGGATCGCGGCCACCAGCCGGTCCGGGTGCAGCAGCGCGCCGAGCGCCGCGTTGGCGTCCTCGGCCACCTCGCGCAGCAGTTCGCGGCGCTGGCCGGCCGGGTCGATGCCGTCGAAGTCCAGTTCCTCCACGGCCGCGATCGCGGCCGCGCGCAGCGCCGGCCAGTCGGTGATCCGCAGGCCCAGCACCACCGTCGCCTCGATCTCCGGCGCGCCGGAGTCCTCCGCCGCGCCCGGCCCCTGTGGATGATCGCTTCGCTCGCCCATGGGGCTACGGTACGGCCTTTCGGCCGCCCGATCACCGGTCCGTCCCAGCTTCTCGACGCCTTCTCCGCCGGATTCGGGCCGGGCCTCTGTCGTCCGGCCGTGTGCGGACCGGCAGGATGGGCCCATGGCAAACATCGACGAATACGGCGGCGGGCAGGGCCCGAACGCCCAGGTCCTGGTAGTGACCACCAATGACATTCCCGGATACCGGGTCGATCATGTGATCGGCGAGGTCTTCGGACTGACCGTGCGCAGCCGGCACATCGGCAGCCAGATCGGCGCCTCGCTGAAGTCGCTGGTCGGCGGCGAGCTGAAGGGTCTGACCAAAACCCTGGTGGAGAGCCGCAACGAGGCGATGCAGCGACTGGTCGAGCAGACCAAGGCGCGCGGCGGCAACGCGGTGCTGATGATGCGATTCGACGTCACCGAGGCCGCGGACATCGGTACCGAGATCTGCGCGTACGGCACCGCCGTGGTGATCTCGCCCGCCGCCTGAGCCGGGCGCGGAACCCCGCCGGGAACACCTGCCGCACCGTCGATGTTTCACCGGCGTGACTGTTTACGGTGCAACATCTCGGGCCGCTGACGGTGAACACCCGGAGCGGCTCACGGCCGTCGACCGAGAGGTGGGCACCGACCTGCGGGTGGACGTCGTGGTGGTGGGCGCCGGGCAGGCGGGCCTGTCCGCCGCCTACCACCTGGGCCGCCGCGGCTTCGCCCCCTACCGGGCGGACGCCGACGGCGGCTTCGTCGTGCTCGACGCCGACGCCGCACCCGGCGGGGCCTGGGCGCACCGCTCCCCGTCCCTGCGGATGGCCACCGTGCACGGTTTCCACGACCTCCCGGACTTCGAACTGCCCGTGCCCGATCCGGACGCCCCCGCCCGTGAGGTGGTGCCGGGGTACTTCGCGGCGTACGAGGCCAGGCACGCGCTCCCCGTGGTGCGCCCGGTCACCGTACGGGCGGTGCGCTCGGAGTCCGAGCGGCCGGACTCCCGGCTGCTCGTCGAGACCGACTCCGGCACCTGGTCCACCCGGGCTCTGATCAACGCCACCGGCACCTGGACCCGTCCGTTCCTGCCGCACTACCCGGGCCACTTCGCCGGCCGCCAGCTGCACTACGCCGAGTACCGGGGCCCGGAGGAGTTCGCCGGCCGGCGCGTCCTGGTGGTCGGCGGCGGCGCGTCCGCGATCCAGGTGCTGTCGGAGGTCGCGGCGGTCGGCGAGACGGTCTGGGTCACCCGGACCCCGCCGGTCTACCACGACGGCCCGTTCACCCCGGAGTTCGGCCGGGCGGTGGTCGCCCAGGTCGAGGAGCGGGTCCGCCAGGGCCTGCCGGTGCGCAGCGTGGTGAGCGTGACCGGCCTCGGCCCGTCGGTGGCCTACCGCCGTGCCGAGGCGCTGGGCGCGCTGCACCGCCGCCCGATGTTCGACCGCCTCACCGAGCACGGTGTCGCCTGGGGCGACGAGGAACTCCCGGTGGACGCCGTCATCTGGGCCACCGGTTTCCGCCCCGAGGTCGGCCACCTCGCCCCGCTCGGGCTGCGCTCCCCCGGCGGCGGGATCGCCCTCACCGGGACCCGCGCCACCGCCGACGCCCGCGTCCACCTCGTCGGCTACGGCCCCTCCGCGAGCACCATCGGCGCCAACCGGGCCGGGCGCTCCGCCGTCAACGACCTCGTCCGGCTGCTCGGCGAACCGGCGGCCGTCCTGGTCTGACGGGGCGGCGGCAGCCGCGCGCTGATGCCGACCGGCCGGCATCAGCGCGCCCGCCACCGGAGGCCTCGCAGCACCCCCAGCGCCCAGCCCGCGGTCCGCGCCGCCCTGCCCGCCCTGCCGCCCCTACCGGTCGTAGTCGACCGTCACCCGGTCGGTCAGCGGGCGGGCCTGGCAGGTCAGGACATAGCTCGCCGCCAGTTCCTTCTCCTCCAGCGCGAAGTTGCGCCGCATCGCCACCTCTCCCTCGGTGACCAGAGCCCGGCAGGTGCCGCAGACCCCGCCCTTGCAGGCGAACGGCAGGTCGGGGCGCGTACGCTGGGCGCCGTCCAGGATGGACCGGTCCCGCGGGAGGGAGAGCGTGCTGCCGCGCCCGTCGAGCACGACGGTGACCTCGCTGTGCGCGCCACCGCCCGCCGGTGCCTCCTCGACGCGCTCGGCGACCGGCTCGTCCTCGGCGTGGAACAGCTCCTGGTGCACCTGCCCGGTGGGCACCCCCAGCCCGGCCAGCAGGTCCTTCGCCCCGGCGACCATCCCGAACGGGCCGCAGAGCCACCAGTGGCCCACCGTCTCGACGTCCACCAGCGCCTTCAGCAGCGCCTCGACCCGCTCCGGGTCCAGCCGGCCGCTGAGCAGCTCGGCGTCCCTGCTCTCCCGGGAGAGCACGTGCACCAGCTGGAACCGGCCGAGGTGGCGGTCCTTCAGATCGGCCAGCTCGTCGGCGAACATCACGGTGTCGCTGCGCCGGTTTCCGTAGAACAGGGTGACGGTGGAGACGCGGTCGGCGGCCAGCACGGAGGCGGCGATGGAGAGCATCGGCGTGATACCGGAGCCGGCCGCCAGCAGGACATGGTCGGCGGGGACGCCCAGCTCCGGGGTGAAGAGCCCGGTCGGCGTCAGCACCTCGACCTCCTCGCCCGGCCGGGCCTCCCGCACCAGCCACTGGGAGAACAGCCCGCCGGGCACCTCGCGCACGGCGATCCGCAGCGGGCCGCCGACGGGGGCGCAGATCGAGTACGAGCGGCGCTCGTCGACGCCGTCCACCTCCCGGCGCAGCGTCAGCGTCTGCCCCGGCCGGAACGCGAACTCCTCGGCGAGCCCGTGCGGCACCGCGAAGGTCACGGCGACGGCGTCCTCGCAGAGCCGCTCCACCAGGGCGATCCGCAGCCGGTGGAAGGTCGGGCGACGGGCGGGACGGGCGGCCATTCAGATCTCCTTGACGCGTTCGAAGGGCTCCCGGCAGCCGCGGCAGCGCCAGAGCGCCTTGCAGGCGGTGGAACCGAAGCGGGACAGCTCCTCGGTGTCGGCGCAGCCGCAGAGCGGGCAGGTGACAGCGGGCACGGGCGGGGCGGCCGGCCTGGCCTCGTGACCGCCGCGATCCCCGTGATCCTCACGATCCCCGTGACCGCCATGGCCGCCGGATGCGACGGGGGCGCCGGGACCGCTGTCCAGGAACCGGGTCGGGCCGAGGCCCAGCAGCCCCGGGGCGGCGGGGCCGGGCGGGGCGATGCCCGCCTCCGCCAGCTTGCGGCGGCCCTCGGCGGTGATCAGGTCGGTGGACCACGGCGGGTCCAGCCGGAGCCGGACCCGGACGTCCGGATAGCCGGCCGCGCGCAGCCGCCGGTCCACGTCGGCGGCCATTTCGGCGACGGCCGGACAACCCGAGTAGGTCGGGGTCAGCCAGGCGGTCACCGCGCCGCCCTCCTCGGCGACCTCGACCTCGGCCAGCACACCGAGGTCGGCGAGGGTGAGCATGGGCAGCTCCGGGTCCGGGACGGCCGCCGCGACCTCCCAGGCGCCGGTGCGCGCGGTCGTCACCATGTCGCCCCCGGGTGCGCGCGGGCCACCACCTGGAACTCGGCCAGCAGGGGGCCCAGCGCCTCGGTGTGCACACCGTCCCGGCCGGCCCGGCCACCGACCGTGGCCAGCGCCGGCACCTCCGGCACGGTCAGCCCGGCCTCGGCGAGCACGGCGGCGAGCGAGCCCAGCACCGGCTCGCGCAGCAGCGCCGGGTCCACCCCGGCCCGCAGCTCCACCGGGTGGGCGGTGAACAGCTCCTCCACCAGCGGCCAGACGGCGTCCAGACCGGCCTGCATCCGGGCCGACGAGTACGGCGTGCCGTCGCCGAGCCGCAGCGTCCACGCGGTGGCGTACTCGCGGTGGTAGGCCAGCTCCTTGACGCTCCGGGCGGCGACCGCCGCCAGTACCGGATCGGCGTGCCCGGCCAGCGCCTCGTACAGCGCGCCGCGCGCGGTGGCGAAGACCAGCAGCCGGGCGATCGAGTACGCGAAGTCCCCGTTCGGCGCCTCGACCAGGCGGACGTTGCGGAACTCGTGCTCCTCGCGCCAGTACGCCAGGTCGTCCTCGGTGCGCCCGGTGCCGTCGGCCTGGCCGGCCCGGGTGAGCAGCTGGCGGGCCTGGCCGAGCAGATCGAGGCCGAGGTTGGCGAGCGCCACCTCCTCCTCCAGCTCGGGCGCCCGGGTGCACCACTCGATCAGCCGCTGGGCGAGCACCAGGGCGTCGTCGCCGAGCATCAGGCAGTAGGCGGCGAGGTCGGCACCGTCCAGGCCGGCCGGTACGGCGGTGTCCACGCCGAGCAGCGGGTCGGCGAAGCCCGTCCCGTACGCCCAGCGGCCCTCGCCCTCGGGCTCGGGGGACGCCTCGGCGAGGCTCAGGTAGACGTGGTCGTCGGTCATCGTGCGTGCTCCCCGTCAGATGTGCGGGACATCCTCGGGGATGTCGTAGAAGGTCGGGTGGCGGTAGACCTTGTCGCCGCTGGGGTCGAAGAAGGCGTCGCGCTCGTCCGGGGTGGAGGCGGTGATCGCGTCCGAGCGGACCACCCAGAGGCTGACGCCCTCGTTGCGGCGGGTGTAGAGGTCGCGGGCGGCGAGCAGCGCCATCCGCTCGTCGGAGGCGTGCAGCGAGCCGACGTGGACGTGGTTCAGGCCGCGCCGGGGGCGCACGAACACCTCGTACAGGGGCCAGCCGGCCTTGGACTCGGTCACTTTCCGTTCTCCTGTTCCGCTTCGGCTTGCGCCTGGTTCGCCTGCTGTTCGGGGCGACGGCCTTCGGATCCGTCGGCTGCGGATCTCGGGTGCCCCGCGGATCGGTCCTCCGCAGGTCGGCCCTCGGCCGATCGGTGCTCCGCCCGTCGCTTCTCCGCGTAGGCGACCGCCGCCTCCCGGACCCAGGCGCCGTCCTCGTGGGCGGCCCGGCGGCGGTCGATCCGCTGGGCGTTGCACGGGCCCTGGCCCTGGATGACCCGGGTCAGCTCCGACCAGTCCGGCTCACCGAAGTCCCAGCCGCCGCGCTGCTCGTTCCAGCTCAGCGCGGGGTCGGGGAGGGTGACCCCGAGGTGCTGCGCCTGCGGGACGGTCATGTCGACGAAGCGCTGACGCAACTCGTCGTTGGTGTGCCGCTTGATCCGCCAGGCCATCGAGCGGGCGGTGTTCGGCGAGTCCGCGTCCGGGGGCCCGAACATCATCAGCGACGGCCACCACCAGCGGTCCACCGCGTCCTGGACCATCCGCCGCTGGGCGTCGGTGCCGCGCATCAGGGTCATCAGCAGCTCGTAACCCTGGCGCTGGTGGAACGACTCCTCCTTGCAGACCCTGACCATGGCCCGCGCGTACGGCCCGTAGCTGCAACGGCAGAGCGGCACCTGGTTGCAGATCGCGGCGCCGTCGACCAGCCAGCCGATCACCCCGACGTCGGCGAAGGTGAGGGTCGGGTAGTTGAAGATCGAGGAGTACTTCTGGCGGCCCGAGACCAGCTTCTCGGTCAGCTCGGCCCGATCCACGCCGAGGGTCTCCGCGGCGGCGTAGAGGTAGAGGCCGTGGCCGGCCTCGTCCTGCGCCTTGGCCAGCAGGATGGCCTTGCGACGCAGCGACGGGGCACGGGTGAGCCAGTTGCCCTCCGGCTGCATGCCGATGATCTCGGAGTGCGCGTGCTGGGCGATCTGGCGGATCAGGGTCGCCCGGTAGGCATCGGGCATCCAGTCCCGGGGCTCGATCCGCTGCTCGGCGGCGATCACCGCCTCGAACCGGTCCTCCTGTGTCCGCGCGGAGACCGGTTCGGCCACCTCTGCTGTCATCACGGTCCCCTCTCGCGTGCACACGTCGGCTGTCGCGGGGCCTCACGGTTCCCGGGCCCGGCCACCGACTGACCGTTCGGTCGGTTCCATTGTGCGCGGCGAGGCGGCGGCCTGACAAGGGAGCCGGGCCGTCCGCGCCTCACGGGCGCGAACGCCGACGGTCGCGCCGGGGCGCGCGGCGCTGCTCAGGGGCGCACCGGGCGGCGTCACCACTCGCGCCCCGGCCCTTCCGGTGCGGCTAGCGCAGGCCTTCCAGCCGCTCGGCGCGGGCGGCGCGCTTGGCGAAGACCTTCTCCTTGCGGTCCTCCACCTCACCCCCGACGAACCCGCCGGCCTCGGCGCCGCCGTCCGCCCCCTGCTCGCCCCGCACCGACAGCGCGACGCCCGGCCCGGCACCCGGCCGGTGGCCGCCGTCACCCGCCTGTTCCCGCTCCTCGACGACCGGACCGGTGACGACCAGGCAGGCGACGACCGGGTAGGCGACGACCGAATCGGCGCTGGGCGCGACGGCGACGCCCCGGCGGACGGTGAGCGGTCCGCCGAGGACGGGCCCCGATAGGCCCCGGACGGAGGGGGCCCGCCGCCCGGCCGAAGCCGAGGGGCGGGCCCCCTCCCGCCGCACGAAGCCGCTCAGCCCTCCGAGCGGTCCCGCAGGCGCGGCAGCGGAACCGCGAGGAGCGCCGTCAGCAGCGCGATCCGGGGAGCCAGCTGATCGATCCGGATGTGCTCGTGCCGGGCATGCGCCCCCGCGCCGACCGCACCGAACCCGTCCAGCGTCGGCAGACCGCGCGAACCGGGCAGGTTGGTGTCGCCCGCCCCGCCCGCCGGAGCGCCGTCGAGCTGCTGGCCGAGCACCGCCGCGAGCGAACGGACGTGCCGCAGCAGCGGATTGCCGGAGCGTTCGGGCCAGGCCGGCCGGCTGGACAGCACCTCCGTCCGGACCTTGGCCCCCGGGCGCTGGGCGGTCAGCCGGGCCAGGTTGTCGAGCGTGCGGCGCTGTGCCTCCATGGTGGCGAAGCGCAGGCCGAGTTCGGCCTCGGCCCGGCCGGCGATGACGTTCGCCCGGGTGCCGCCGCTGATCCGGCCGGCGTTCAGCTCGGTGCCGGGCTGACAGACGAGCCCGCGGACCGCGACGAGCTGGTCCACGAGTTCGTCCACCGCGGAGACGCCGTCGGCCGCGTCGTTCCCGGCGTGCGCCTCGTGACCGGTGACGGTGAGGCGCACCCGGGTGCTGCCCCGGCGGGCGGTCTTGAGCCGACCGTCCGGGTGGGGCGGTTCGAGCCCCAGGACGGCGGCCGCACCACGCAGTTGGCGTTCGACCAGGCGCTTGCCGTCCGGGCTGCCGACCTCCTCGTCGGAGACCACCACCAGGCGGACGGTGCGGTGCGGGCGCTGGCCGAGGTCGGCGAGCAGGGCGAACGCGCCTTCCAGAATGGCGAGTCCGCCCTTCATGTCGACCACGCCGGGGCCGCTGAGCACGCCGTCCTGCTCGGTGACGGGCCAGTCGGCCAGGATGCCGGCCGGCCAGACGGTGTCATGGTGGCCGACCACGAGGAGGTGCGGCAGGCTTTCGTCCTGCCCGTCCCACTGCAGCACCAGGTGGTCCCCGGCGGGGCCGGACTCGCGGCGGGCGGTGGCGCCGGTGGACCGGAAGCCCGCGGACAACTCTTCGGCGAGGGCGTCGAGTCGGGGCGCGTCGCCACTGGGGGACTCGATCCGGGCGAGGTCCGCGCAGCGTCGGCGGACGGCTCCGGCCAGCGTGCGGGCGCGTGAGCTGATGGCCTGCGGAAGGCCCGGGAGGGCGGCGGTGAGGGCGGGTTGGGTGTCACCGTCGGTGGTCGCCGATGCGACAGCCGACGTGACAGCCGAGGTGGTCGCCGTGGCGGACGTTGCTCCGGTCAGCAGTGCTGCTGATGGCGGCGCGGTGGGTGGTGCGGTGGGTAGTGCGGTGGGTAGTGCGACGGCCGGCGCGGTGGCCGGTGCGGTGGCCGTCGCCGCCGATGGTGCGACTGCCGGACGGGAGACCGGACGAACGGCCTCCGTGGCAACTGCGGTGAGGGTGGCGGTAACAGCGACGGCGGCGGCCATGGTGCCGGGGGCGGACGCGGGTGCGGGGTCAGTGGTCACGGTCGGCGCGCCGGGCGGCCGAACGGCTTGGGGACTCAACGCTCGCCTCCACGGCCGCCGCCGGTATTCAGCGGCCGAACCGGCCGGCCGGACCAGCCCGGGTGCCCGGACCAGCCCGGTCGCACGGCCCCGGTCAGACGCACGGTCCGCCAGGACGGCCCGTCTGGCCCAAGTACGGTGGAACGGCTGGGCGGCATGCTTGGCATTGCGTCCTCCTCGCTCGATCCGGGGGCCCTGGTCGGCCCGGAGCCCCCGTGGACGGCGGCTTCGAAGCGGCGGGCGCAGCGACCGCACCGCCACAGGGAAGCCGAGATGTGAGCCTAGAAGAACCGTTCGGCTTCCTGCGAGGTGGCCCTGCTCCCAGCACGCCGGGGGGCCTGGCCCCGCCTCGGGCGCCCGTCGGAGAACGGCGGCAGGCGCACGGCGCGCGGGCCTGGATCGGCGCGCGAGCGCGGTCGCCGGATCGCGCCCATCTCCACCATGGACCCGGCGCCCGGGTTCGGCAGCACAAATCGCCAAGGCACGGCTTTTCCACGCCGGATGGGTGACAGCCGCTCAGCATTCGGTACCAGGCGGCGGTCCGTCGCCAGCCCCTCGGCGGGGACGGAGGGAGGCGTGCTCGTGGTCCCTCCGGCGCCTGTGCCGGGGGTGGCCCGCGGACGGTCGGGCCCACCACCGTCACACCGGTCGCCGTCGGGGGCGGGCGGCGTCGGGGCGGTCACCGTCGGGTCAGTCGGCGCCGGATCAGTCGGCGCCCTCGACGAGCCCGGCGTCGCGGGCGAGCAGTGCGGCCTGGACGCGGTTGCCGACGCCGAGCGCGGTGAGGATCCGGCTGATGTGGGCTTTGACGGTGCTCTCGCGCATTCCGAGCACGGAGGCGATCTCCGCGTTGGAGAGCCCGCAGGCGAGTTCGCCCAGCACCTCGGTCTCGCGCGGGGTGAGCGCGGCGACACGGCCGCGGGCGGCGACCGATCGTGGCGCACCGGCACGGTGGTAGCGGTCTATGAGGCGGCGAGCGGCGGCCGGGTGCAGCATGCCCTGGCCGTCGGCCACGATGTGGACCGCCCGGACGATCTCGGCGGGCGGGGTGTCCTTGAGCAGGAAGCCGTCGGCACCGGCGGCGAGCGCCTGGTACACGTACTCGTCGAGGTCGAAGGTGGTGAGCGCGATGACGCGCGGGCCCTCGGGCAGCTCGCGCAGTCGGCGGGTGGCGGCGATGCCGTCGAGTCTGGGCATCCGGATGTCCATCAACGCGACGTCGATGCGTTGGCGGCGGGCCAACTCGACGGCCTGCAGCCCGTCGGCGGCCTCGGCGACCACGGTGAGTACCGGGTCCTGGGTGAGCAGGTCGACGAGGCCGAGCCGGACCAGCGCGTCGTCGTCGACCACCATGGTGCGGATCATGCGGGTTCCCTCGGTGGCTGCGGGTGCGACGTGACGTGCGGGTAGGGCGTGGGCTGCGGGTAGGGCATGGCTTGCGGGTACGGGGGCGGTACCGGCTTCCGGACGGATGCGGGCGGGCGCCTCGGTGACGGAAGTTGGGCGGCGAGGCGGAAGCCACCGTGGCCGTCGGGGCCCGCATCGAGGTATCCGCCCAGCGCGCCGACCCGTTCGGTGAGCCCGACCAGCCCGTATCCACCGCCGGTACAGGCTCCCGACGGTGCCGGTTCGCCCGGGCCGTTGCGCACCTCGACGCTGGTCGCCGGGGCACCGTACCGGACGCGGACCGTCACTGGTGCGGCGTGTGCGTACTTGCGGGCGTTGGTCAGTGCCTCCTGCACCACTCGGTGAACGGCCAGGCGGTGGGTGGTGGGGATGCTCTCGGGATCGCCGACGAGGGCGAGTTCGACCGTCTGTCCGGCCTCCCTGGCCTCGCCGACGAGTTCGGTGAGGTCGCGCAGCGCCGGTGCCGGTACGCGGACGGGTCGTGGCCCCCCGGCCTCGCCAGGGCCCACGGGCGGGGACGCGGAGAGCGACGGGGACGGGCGAGGGGGCACAGGGCGCACGGCGACGACCGCCGAGACCCAGTCGCCCGTACGATCCCCCGCGTCCCCGGTGCCCCCGGTGTCGTGGACGTCTCCGGCGTACTTGGGGTACTCGGTGTCTCCGGGGCCGGCCGGGGACCGCGGTTCGGCCCGGAGCGCGCCGAGGACGTCACGCAGGTCGTCGAGCGAGCGGGCGGCCGTCGTCCGCAGGAGTTCCAGCCGGTGCGCGAGCCGGGCGGGGTCGTCGGCGACCGTCCCGGCCTGGGCCTGGTCCCGGAGGACCCCGGCATGCAGCACGAGCAGACTGAGGCGGTGCGCCAGTACGTCGTGCATCTCCCGTGCGATCCGGGATCGTTCCGCGGACCGGGCCTGTTCGGCGCGGAGCTCGCGTTCACGGCGCAGCACGTCGACCTGGTCGTGCAAGGTCTGGATCAGGACGCGGCGGCCGTGCAGCCAGAGACCGAGGGAGAGGGCGGCGGCCTCGACGAGAAGTTGTGAGCCGGTGGTGCCCACCCAGTCGATGACCGAGTCGGCGCGGGCGGCGCTGACCAGGGCGATGACGACGCCGCCCACCATGGCGAGGCCGAAGCGGCCGGTGGAGGCGAGGTTGTAGACGCTGAACAGGCCGGGGAGGGCGCGATTGAGCACACCTGCGGTGAGGATGGGGAGGACCGCGGAGGCGACTGGGTAACGGCGGACGAGGAGGAGGGAGAGGGAGGCGAGGGCGGCTACGACGGTACGCAGGAAGCGGTAGGAGTCCTCGGTGCTCGTCCAGTGGACGACGGTTTCTTCGGCGGTCAGGGTGAGGACGGCCAGCAGGAGCAGCGTCTCGATCCACCAACGGTGGCCGGGTGCGTACCAGCCGAGCAGAGCGCGGCGCACGAACGACCGTTCATCCGGGTCACGCGGGACGGGCACGTGGCCCGGGTATGCCTGGCGCGGCGTTTGCGGCTGATACGGCGGTTGGCCCGGGTGGTCCGGGTGGTCCGCTCGGCCTGTGCTCAATCGGTCTCCTCCCTTCGGTCTGGCCCGATGCTACGGTCGGTTCCCAAGGCGGCGCCCCCTACCTTCGGCCAGCGGTGTCCTCGACTTTCGTCGGGGGTCGTCGCCACTCGTCGGCCGATTCGCGTGGGGCCAGGCGCTTCTAGCTTCGATGGTATGACGACAGATCAGCCCCGCCCCGCCCCGTACGCCCGCTCTTCGTTCGCCGCCCCGGGTCGGACCGGCGGCGACCTTCTGCTCTTCCTCCGCGAGGCGCTGCGCACGTTCCACAGCACGGGCGCGCTGGCGCCGAGCGGGGCGGACCTGGTGAACGCCCTGGTGGTCCCGGTGACCAGCCGCCCCGATCGGCCGCTCTCGGTGCTGGAGGTCGGCGCCGGGACGGGGGTCGTGACCCGGCGGCTGGCCGAAGTGCTGCGCCCGGGCGACCGGCTGCACGTCGTCGAGGCGAACCCCCGCTTCGCCGAGCGGCTGCGGGAGGATCCGGAGCTGGTCCGGCGGGGGCCGGGGATCGACCTGCGGCTGTCCGCCTGCCGGGTGGAGGAACTGCCGGAGTGCCGGCCGCCGGCGCCGGACGGGGGCGGGCCCGCGGGTGAGCGGTACGACGTGATCGTCTCGGGGCTGCCGTTCACCAACTTCGAGCCGGCGCAGGTGCGGCACGTGCTGGACCTCTATCTGCGGCTGCTGGTGCCCGGCGGCGAGCTGACGTACTTCGGGTATCTGGGTACCACTACGGCCCGGACGCTGACCTCCGGGCCTCGGCGCGGGGCGCGGCACCGGGCGGTGGTGCGGCTGCTGCGGCGGTTCGAGGAGGTGTACGGGCTGGGGAACCGGACAGCCTGGCGCAACCTGCCGCCGGCCCGGGCCCATCTGCTGCGGGCGCCGGGCGGCGAGCGGCGGATGTCAGACGACAGGTGACGGGCGGCGGGTGATGGGCGGCGGGTGATGGGCGGCGGGTCACTGGCGGCGGGTAACAGATGACAGAAAACAGAAAACGGATAACAGATATTGAAATCTGTTACCTGTCGTGCCACAGTTGAACCCAGCCCGCCATCCCCTCCCTACGCGCCACCGACCCGCAGGAGCACCCGATGTCCGCCACTTCCCGAATCCCCCGGCGCACCCTCGGCACCACCGGCCCCAGCACGTCCGCCATCGGCTTGGGCTGCATGGGCATGTCAGGCCTCTACGGCCCGGCCGACGAGAGCGAAAGCGTTGCCACCATCCACGCCGCACTCGACGCGGGCGTCACCCTGCTCGACACGGGTGACTTCTACGGCATGGGCCACAACGAGCTGCTGATCCACGACGCGCTGCGCGGCCGCGACCGTGAGAGCGTCCAGATCAGCGTGAAGTTCGGCGCCCAGCGCGGCCCCGACGGCCAGTGGCTCGGCTACGACGCCAGCCCGGCCGCCACCAAGACCGCCCTCGCCTACACCCTGCGCCGCCTGCGCACCGACTACGTCGACGTCTACCGCCCGGCCCGACTGGACCCGAACGTTCCCGTCGAGGAAACCGTCGGCGCGATCGCCGACCTGGTGAAGGCCGGCTACGTCCGCCACATCGGGCTCTCCGAGGTCGGCGCCGACACCCTGCGCCGCGCCGCCGCCGTCCACCCGATCAGCGATCTGCAGATCGAGTACTCGCTGCTCTCGCGCACCATCGAGGCCGAGATCCTGCCCGCCGCCCGCGAGTTGGGCATCGGCGTCACCGCGTACGGTGTGCTCTCGCGCGGCCTGCTCAGCGGCCACTGGAACAACGACCGCGTCCTGGCCGGCACCGACTTCCGCGGCCACAGCCCGCGCTTCCAGGGCGACAACCTCGCCCACAACCTCGCGCTGGTCGAGGCCCTGCGGGCGGTCGCCACCGAGAAGGGCGCCGGCGTGGCACAGGTCGCGATCGCGTGGGTCGCCTCGCGCGGCGAGGACATCGTCCCGCTGGTCGGCGCCCGCAGCCGCGACCGCCTCACCGAGGCACTCGGCGCACTGGACATCACCCTCACCGCCGCCGACCTCGCCGCCATCGAGGCCGCGGTGCCCGCCGGATCCGCCGCCGGGGACAGGTACGCTGCCGCTCAGATGGCCCATCTCGACAGCGAGCGCTGACCGGCGTCCCCGCCACTACCGGTTCGCCGCCGAGCCCGGGCCGTCCGACCGCCTTTGCCCGCCAGCCAGCAGCACCGTCCGCCGCCCCGATGGCGGACGCACCACCCGTAAGGACGTACCTCCCGTGACCACGGACAGCGCACTCACCCCCGAGCAGATCCTGAGCGCGACGGAGGACGTCCTCAGGCGGTTCGGCTCGGCCAAGGCCACCGTCTCGGACGTCGCCCGTGCCCTCGGCGTCAGCCACAGCAGCGTCTACCGCCATTTCCCGAGCAAGGCGGCGCTGCGAGAGGCTGTCACCCAGCGCTGGCTCGACCAGGCGCACAACAACCTCTCGTCCATCGCCATCGAGCCCGGCCCTGCCGCCGAGCGCCTGCACCGCTGGCTGGCAACGCTGTTCGCCACCAAGCGGAAGAAGGCGGTCGACGACCCGGAGCTGTTCGCCACCTACATGAAGCGGTCCGCCGAGACCAGCGACACCGTCGAGGCCCACATCGAGACCCTGGTCGGCCAGATCGCCCAGATCGTCCAGGACGGCATCGAGACCAAGGAGTTCAGGCTCACCCACGTCGGGTCGGTCTCGCGGGCCGTCTTCGATGCGACCGCGCACTTCCACGACCCCGCGTACGCCGCCGAGTGGTCCGACCCGAAGGCCCAGGAGCGCTTCGAGGCCCTCTGGGCCCTGCTCCTCGCCGGCCTCCTCGCCAAGCGCTGACCGTATGGGCCCCGTCACGACGGGGGCCCATACCCAACCGCGGGCGCACAACCGCCCTCCCGTCACTCCCGCACGCGATTCGACCTCCTCGACGGCACGCGCGAGGCGTCCCCGTCGGCCCCGGCCAGGAAATTCGCTCGCCCGTCCGCGCCGCGGCCCGGCAGACTGCGGCACTCGGTCGATCTCACCTGGAGGATGACATGCGTGCCACCGGCCCGCCCTGGACAGTCTGCAGGGGCTCGCGCTCGGCGATGCCTTCGGTGACCGCTGGTTCTCCGTGCCCGTCAGCGAGGCGCCCGCCGCGCTGGCCGCCCGGCTGACCCGCCCGGGCCCCTGGCACTGGACGGACGACACCGCGATGGCACTCGTCGTGCTCCGCCACCTGATCGCGTACGGCGAGATCCAGCAGGACGCTCTGGCAGGGGAGTTCGCCGAGGAGTACGTCACCGCTTACAACCGCAAGTACGGCCCGTCGATGCACCGTGTGCTGCGCGAGATCGACCTCGGCGGCGACTGGCGGGCCGTGACCTCCCGGCAGTTCGATGGCCAGGGGTCTTACGGGAACGGCGCGGCGATGCGGGTCGCCCCGCTCGGCGCCTGGTTCGCCGACGACCTCGACGCCGTCGCGCACCAGGCCGAACTCCAGGCGCTCACCACACACTTCCACCCGGAGGCGGTGACCGGCGCGGTCGCCGTCGCGCTGGCGGCGGCGTTCGCCACCCGCAGCCGCGGCCAGGACCCGCCCGGCCGGGCCGAATTGCTGGTGGAGGTCGCCGGCCGACTGCCCGACAGCGACGTCCGCTCCGGCCTGCGGATCGCCGCCCGCCTCCCCGAGCACAGCTCCGTCCGGCACGCGGCGAACGTCCTCGGCTCGGGCTTCCGCATCTCCGCCCCGGACACCGTGCCGTTCGCCCTCTGGTCCGCCGCAGGGCAGTTGGACTCACTGCCCGAGGCCATCTGGCGGACGCTGGAGGGCTGGGGCGACATGGACACCACCTCCGCCATCGCCGCCGGGGTGGTCGCCGCCCGCACCGGACTCGCCGAGGTCCCCGCCGAGTGGCTGGCCACCCGCGAGGACCTGCCCGCGTGGGTCACCGAGGCCTCGCCGACAGCCTGAGCGGCGACCCGGGCGGCGGAGCCGGAAGCGGGAACAGGCCCCGCGGCCGGCCCCGTTCCCGGTCAACGGCGGGAGTTGCCGAAGATGAGGCGGTAGGCGATCAGCAGTACCAGCGCGCCGCCGATCGCCGAGACCCAGGTGGCCAGGTCGAAGAACTGCGCGGTCACCGACCGGTGCAGGAACCGCGAGGAGATCCAGCCCCCGACGAAGGACCCGGCGATGCCGATCAAGGTGGTCACCACCAGGCCGCCCGGGTCCTTCCCCGGCAACAGCAACTTGGCCAGAGCCCCGGCCACCAGGCCCAGCACGATCCACGCGACGATGCCCATGTGTCCTCCCATCCTCCAGTACGGCGGCCCCAACCGGGCCGCCCTGCCTCGAAGGACGCCCCCGACCACCCCTCCGGTTCCACCCCCGGAGGCGTGGCACTCCGGGCCGCCCCACCCTTCCCCGCCATACTGCCGCCATGCACATCCTGATCGCCACCGCCGGTTCCCGGGGCGACGTGGCCCCCTTCACCGGGCTCGGCGCCCGCCTCCACGCGGCCGGCCATCAGGTGGCCGTCGCCACCCACACGGCCTTCGCCGACTCCGTACGGGCGGCCGGCCTGGAGTTCCGCCCCCTCCCGATCGACCCGCGCGCCGTCCTCGCCTCCGCCGGGGGCCGACGCCTCCTCCAGGCCGGCGCGGGCCCCCGCGCACTCATCCAACTCCTGCGCCCGAGCCGCTCGTTCATGCCAGCCCTCGGGGAGGGAATCGCCGAGGCCACCACCCAGGGCGCCGATCTCCTGCTCACCACCGGCACCACGGCCGCCCTCGGCCAGGTCGCCGCCGAGGCCGCCGGCATTCCCTGCATCGCCCTCCGCCTCCCGCCCCTCTCCCCCACCCGGGAGTTCGCACCATCCGTCACCGGTACCCGCTCACTCGGCCGCACCGGGAACCTGCTCGCCGGCCACGCCGTCCAGGCCGCCACCGACCGCCTCTTCGCTCCCGCCGTCCGCCATCTGCGCCGCCGGCTCGGCCTGCCCCGCCACGGCACCGCGCGCACCCAGCACACCCAGCCCGTCCTGCACGGCTTCTCATCCACCGTCATTCCCCGGCCCGCCAACTGGCACCCCGGCCTCGACGTCGCCGGCTACTGGTGGCCCCACCCCGACCCCACGTGGCAACCCCCGCCCCGCCTGGCCGACTTCCTCGCCGCCGGTCTTCGTCGGCTTCGGCAGCCTGGTCGTCCCCGATCCCGACCGCCTCACCGCCACCGTCCTGGCCGCCCTGCGTGCCGCCCGGGTCCGGGCCGTCGTCCAGTCCGGCTGGAGCGGCCTCACCGCACCCGACAGCGACGACGTCCTCACCATCGACGACACCCCGCACCACTGGCTCTTCCCCCGCACGGCCGCCGTCATCCACCACGCCGGCGCCGGCACCACCGCCGCCGCCCTCCGCGCCGGTACCCCCACCATCCCCGTCCCCGCCCAACTCGACGCCCCCTTCTGATCCGACCGCCTCACCCGCCTCGGCGTCACCCTCGGCCCCGTCCCCCTGAAGACCCTCACCCCCGCCCGCCTCGCCGCCATCCGCCAGACCCTCGACACCCCGCAGTACCACCAGCACGCCCAGGTCATCGCCACCACCCTGGCCAAGGAGGACGGCACCAGCCCTCTGGCGCTCGGTTCAGTTCGAACTGCTCGACGTATGGACGGCGGAGTGCGGAATGGACGGCGCCCTGGCCGTTCTCCGTACGGTCAGGCTGCCGCAGCCGGCCCAGGTACTGCTGACCGGCCTCGTCATCATGGCCGACTGGATCGCCAGCAATCCCGAGCTGTTCCCCTACTTCCCCGAGGAGCGTCCACGTTCCGAGGCGGAGCGGGTCACCGCCGCCTGGCGTGGGCTCCAGCTGCCACCCCTTTGGGAACCCTCCGAACCGCAGGGCACCGCCGCCGGGTTGCTGCTGTCCCGGTTCGACCTCCCACCCACCGCAAGGCCCCGGCCGGTCCAGGAGCAGGCGGTCGCGCTCACCCGCGAACTGCCTTCCCCAGGGCTGATGGTGATCGAGGCCCCGATGGGTGAGGGGAAGACCGAGGCGGCCCTGGCCGTCGCCGAGATCTTCGCCGCCCGATGTGGGGCGGGCGGGTGTTTCGTGGCGCTGCCGACCCGGGCCACCAGCAACGCGATGTTCTCCAGGCTGACCACCTGGCTCGACCACCTCCCCGGGAACGGCGAGCGGGCGGTGTTCCTGGCCCACGCCAAGGCCTCGCTCCACGACGAGTACGCCGGGCTCATGCGGGCCGGACGGCGACAGATCGAGGCGGTGGACGTCGACGGACCCCACCACAGCCGCGAGGACGGCAACGGGGACGGCGACAAGGACGGCCGCGCCCGGCAGCGACCGGGCGGAGGCCGACACCCGCAGAGCCGGAACGCCGGGCTGATCGCCCACCAGTGGCTGCGCGGCCGCAAGAAGGGGATGCTGTCCTCCTTCACGGTCGGGACGATCGACCAGCTGCTGTTCGCGGGACTCAAGAGCCGCCACCTCGCGCTGCGGCACCTGGCCCTGGCCGGCAAGGTCGTCGTGATCGACGAAGTCCACGCGTACGACGCCTACATGAACACCTACCTGGAGCGCGTCCTCGCCTGGCTGGGGGCGTACCGGGTACCGGTCGTGATGCTGTCCGCGACGCTCCCCGTCCCCACCCGCCAGGCCCTGATCAACGCCTACACCGGCGATGGGAACGACCACAACACGGCCCGAAACACGACCGGTTACCCGCTGCTGACGGCCGTCAACCCCGGCTCCCCGCCGCTGGTCCGCACGCCGGAGGCCGACGCCGACCGCGGTACCGACGTCCGGCTGGAGGCGCTGAACGACGACTTCGGCGCCCTGGCCGACCGGCTCGCGCAGGAGCTCGACGGCGGCGGCTGCGCACTCGTGGTACGCAACACCGTGGACCGGGTGCTGGAGACCGCCGAGCGGCTGCGCGCGCGGTTCGGCACCGAGCAGGTCACCGTGGCGCACTCCCGTTTCCTCGACCTCGACCGGGCCCGCAAGGACGACGACCTGCTCGCCCGGTTCGGCCCACGGGGCACGCGGCCCGCGCGGGCACACATCGTGGTCGCCAGCCAGGTCGCGGAGCAGTCCCTCGATGTCGACTTCGATCTGCTCGTCACCGACCTCTGCCCGGTCGACCTGCTACTCCAGCACATGGGCCGGCTGCACCGTCACCGCCGCGGCGAGGGGCAAAGCGAACGGCCCGCCCGGCTGCGCACCGCCCGCTGTCTCGTCACCGGCGTCGACTGGGGGCACGGCCAGGACGGTCCACCGAAGCCCGTCGAAGGCTCGGTCTCGGTGTACGGTCTTCACCAGCTCCTGCGCGCTGCAGCCGTTCTGCGCCCCCACCTGCACCCCTCTCCGGAAAACGCCGAGGACCGGGACGCCCGGCCGCTGCGACTACTGCGGCTCCCCTCCGACATCAGCCCGCTCGTCCAACGCGCCTACGGCGACGCCCCCGAGGGTCCGCCCGACTGGGCGGAGGCGATGTCCGATGCGGCCGAGCGGCACCGTGTCGCCTGCGCCCAACAGACCGCCCGGGCCGAGGTGTTCCGCCTCGACGAGGTCCGCACTCCGGGCCGCTCGCTGGTCGGCTGGATCGACGCCGGAGTCGGTGACGCGGATGACAGCCGGGCCGGGAAGGCGCAGGTCCGCGACGGTGCGGAGAGCATCGAGGTCCTGGTGGTCAGGCGCCGGGCGGACGGCACGCTCACCACCCTCCCCTGGCTGGACCGGGGCATGGGCGGGCTGGACCTGCCGGTGGATTCGGTGCCGCCGCCCAGGGCTCTGCGCGCGTTGACGGCCAGCACCCTCCGCCTGCCCTCACCATCGTCCTGACCGACTGCCCGGTCGGCCTGCGCGGTCTGCTGACCAGGTGGCTGCTGGAGATCTCTCCCGGCGTCTTCATCGGCAATCCGTCAGCCCGGATCCGCGAGGTGCTCTGGGACGAGGTCAGGAAGTACACCGGCAAGGGCCGTACGCTGCTGGCGTACACCACCGACAACGAGCAGGGGTACGCCTTCGCGACGCACGACCACAAGTGGCACCCCGCCGATCACGAGGGCCTGACGCTGATCCATCGCCCGGCCGACCGCACCCCGGTCCGGGCACCCGGCCGGACAGCACCCGACCAGGCGGCACCCGGCCGGACAGCACCCGACCAGGCGGCACCCGACCAGGCGGCACCTGGTCAGGCAGCATCCAGCCGGACAACCCCTGGCCAGGCCCCCGACGAGCAGTCCGCGAGAGGCTGGAGCAAGGCCTCCAAGCGCCGCCGCTTCGGCTCGCGGTAGCCGGCCGCCGGCCCGGCCCCCACAAGGCCCTCCGACAGGGTCATCGAAGCCGGCGCCGGGCGCCGAGGCTGAGCCCGCTGTACAGCAGCAGCGAGGCCGCGAAGCCGATCGCCCAGCCGTAGTCGGCGAGCGGCTTCAGCTGCGGCACCAGGCCGTCCACCGGGAACGGGCCGCCGTAGGCGCCGCCGACGGCGAGCAGTCCGCCGACCAGGAAGGCGGTGACGGCCCGCCAGTTCCAGCCGCCGGTGTACCAGTACGCGCCGTGCGGGCGGTAGAGGTCGGCGAGGCGGAGCCGGGTGCGCCGCAGGAGCCAGTAGTCGGCGATGAGGACGCCGGCGACGGTGCCGAGCAGGCCGCCGACGAATCCGAGCCAGCTGAAGATGTAGACGTGCGGGTCGGAGATCAGCTTCCAGGGGAATATGGCGATCCCGATGACGCCCGTGATCAGCGCGCCGGTGCGGAAGTTGACCAGGCGGGGCAGCAGGTTGGCGAGGTCGTAGGCGGGTGAGACGACGTTGGCGGCGATGTTGACGGAGAGCGTGGCGACCAGGACGGTGAGCAGGGCGAACAGGATGCCGACCGGGTTCTCCATCTTGGCCGCGAGTTCGATCGGGTCCCAGACGGGCGCGCCGTAGACGGCCTGGGAGCCGGAGGTGACCAGGACGGACAGCAGCGCGAAGAGGGTCATGGTGGTGGGCAGACCGAGGGCCTGGCCGCGGATCTGGGCGCGCTGGCTGCCGCCGAAGCGGGTGAAGTCGGGGATGTTGAGCGAGAGGGTGGACCAGAACCCGATCATGCCCATGAGGGAGGGGAAGAAGACCTTCCAGAATTCGCCGCCCCAGCCGAGTTCGGACGGCCGGTCGAGCAGCGGTCCGAGGCCGCCGGCCTTGACGGTGATCCACGCCAGCAGGGCGAACGCACCGACGAGGACGAAGGGCGCGGCCCAGTTCTCGAAGCGGCGCAGGGTGTCCATGCCGCGGGCGATGACGGCCATCTCGATCGCCCAGAAGATCAGGAAGGAGAGCCACTGCGTCCACGGGTAGCCGCCGAACTCCCCTGCGGTGCGCCAGGATTCGCCGAGGAGTTTGCCGGCGAGCAGGAAGATGCCCTCGCCGCCGATCCAGGTCTGGATGCCGAACCAGGCGCAGGCGACGGCGGCCCGGACGAGGGCGGGCAGGTTGGCGCCGCGCAGTCCGAAGGAGGCCCGGGCGAAGACCGGGAAGGGGATGCCGTACTTGGTCCCGGCGTGGCCGGTGAGCAGCATCGGGACGAGCACGATGAGGTTGGCGAGGGAGATGGTGAGGACGGCCTGTTTCCAGTCCATGCCGAAGGCGATGAGGCCGGAGGCGAGGGTCCAGGAGGGGATGTTGTGGGCCATGCCGACCCAGAGGGCGAGGAAGTTGTAGGTGGTCCAGGTCCGCCGGGCGACGGGGACGGGCCGCAGGTCGTCGTTGGTGAAGGCGTTGTCGGGGAGCGGAACGGCCGGGTCGGGTTCGACCCGGCCGTCGGGGTGTTCGGTCTGGCCCGGGGATATGGCGGTGGCGGATCCGCCGTCCCCGGGTTCTCCGGTCGCGGGGGTGGCGGTCATCCGCTCGTCTCCCGCCCGGGTCGCCCGCCGGTCGGTCCCCCACCCGTCGGCCGCCCGCCGGCGAGGTGCGGGATGACGTCGGTGCCGTAGGCGTCGATGGTCGCCTCGACGGCATCGTGCATGGCGTAGACGGCGAACTGGTCGACGCCGAGGGCCCGGAGCTGTTCGAGGCGGGCCAGTTGGGCGTCCGGCGGGCCGATGAGGCAGAAGCGGTCGACGATCTCGTCGGGGACGAACGCGGTGTCGGGGTTTCCGGCCCGGCCGTGGTGGCTGTAGTCGTAGCCCTGGCGGCCCTTGATGTAGTCGGTGAGGGCGTCGGGGACGAGGGCGGAGTGTTCGCCGTAGTGGGTGACGAGGTCGGCGACGTGGTTGCCGACCATCCCGCCGAACCAGCGGCACTGTTCGCGGGCGTGGGCGAGGGCGGCCGGGGAGTCATCGGCGGTGACGTAGGCGGGGGCGGCGACGCAGATGGTGAGGGTGTCGGGGTCACGGCCGGCCTCGGCGGCGGCGTTGCGGACGGCCTTGACCATGTACTCGGTGAGGTAGGGGTCGGCGAGCTGGAGGATGAAGCCGTCGGCCTGGCGGCCGGTCAGGGCGAGGGCCTTGGGTCCGTAGGCGCCCATCCAGACCGGGAGGGCGGCGCCTTCGCGGACCCAGGGCAGGTGCATCTCGGTGCCGTCGACCTCGACGGTGCGGCCTTCGGCGAGTTCCTTGATGGCGTGCATGGCCTCGGAGAGCCGGGCGAGGGTGGCGGGGCGGCGGCCGGCGACGCGCATCGCGGAGTCGCCGCGGCCGATGCCGCAGACGGTGCGGTTGCCGTACATGTCGTTGAGGGTGGCGAAGAGGGAGGCGGTGACCTCCCAGGTGCGGGTGGAGGGGTTGGTGACCATCGGTCCGACGGTCAGCCGCCGGGTCTCGGCGAGGATCCGGCTGTAGATGACGAAGGGCTCCTGCCAGAGCACGCAGGAGTCGAAGGTCCAGCCGTGGCTGAAGCCGGCCTGTTCGGCGCGGATCATGCGGTCGATGAGCAGGCGGGCGGGCGGGTCGGTCTGCAGGACGAGGCCGATGTCCATGGGTGCTCCTGAAAACGGGTGTGGCCGCCCGGGGCCGGGCCACGGCCCCGGGCGGTGGTGAGGGGAGACGGACGGATCCGAAGAGTCCGGTCGGATCAGGTCGGATACAGCTCAGGTACTGGCGGCTCAGGTCAGGTACTGGCAGGTGTCGCGGCGCAGGAAGGTGCCGTGGCCGGTGCGGCCGAGCCAGTCGCCGTCGTCGAGGACGACGGTGCCGCGGGAGAGCACCGTGCGGGCACGGCCGGTGAGGCGGCGGCCCTCGTAGGCGGAGTAGTCGACGTTCATGTGGTGGGTGGCGGCGGAGACGGTCTGGACGGCGGTGGGGTCGTAGACGACCAGGTCGGCGTCGGCGCCGGGGGCGACGGTGCCCTTGCGCGGGTGCAGGCCGAACATCCGGGCGGGGGTGGTGCAGGCGATCTCGACCCAGCGGCGGCGGGTGAGGTGCCCGTCGACGACGGCCTGGTGGAGGAGGTCCATGCGGTTCTCCACGCCGGGCAGGCCGTTGGGGATCCTGGAGAAGTCGCCGCGGCCGAGCTCCTTCTGGCCCACGTAGCAGAACGGGCAGTGGTCGGTGGAGACCACCTGGAGGTCGTTGGTGCGCAGGCCGCGCCAGAGCGCTTCCTGGTGCTCGCGCGGGCGCAGCGGCGTGCTGCACACGTACTTGGCGCCCTCGAAGCCGTCGGTGCCGGTCTCGGCGAGGTTGTCGGTGGAGAGGAAGAGGTACTGGGGGCAGGTCTCGCCGAAGACGTTGAGGCCGGTGTCGCGGGCCTGGGCGATTTCGTGGAGTGCCGAGGCGGCGGAGACGTGGACGACGTAGAGGGGGCTGCCGGCGACCTGGGCGAGCTTGATGGCCCGGTGGGTGGCCTCGGCTTCGAGGAGTTCGTGGCGGACCTCCCCGTGGTGGCGGGGGCCGGTTCTCCCGGCGGCGACGGCCTGTTCAACAAGGACGTCGATGGCGATGCCGTTCTCGGCGTGCATCATGATCAGTCCGCCGTTGGCGGCGCCGCGCTGCATGGCGCGCAGGATGCGGCCGTCGTCGCTGTAGAAGACGCCGGGGTAGGCCATGAAGAGTTTGAAGGAGGTGGACTCGCCGGAGTCGACGAGGGCGTCCATCTCCTTGAGGACGCCGTCGTTGACGTCGGAGACGATGGTGTGGAAGGCGTAGTCGATGGCGCAGTTGCCGTCGGCCTTGGCGTGCCAGGTGTCGAGGCCTTCGCGCAGGGAGCCGCCGACGGGCTGGACGGCGAAGTCGACGATGGTGGTGGTGCCGCCCCAGGCGGCGGCGCGGGTGCCGGTCTCGAAGGTGTCGGAGGCGGCGGTGCCGCCGAAGGGGAGTTCCATGTGGGTGTGGGCGTCGACGCCGCCGGGGATGACGTAGTGGCCGGTGGCGTCGATGACGGTGTCGGCGGTCCAGGCCTGGGCGGTGTCGCTGCCGGTGGTGGCGAGGGCGGCGATGCGTTCGCCCTCGATCAGGACGTCGGCGTGGAGTTCGTCGGTGGCGGTGATGACGAGGCCGCCGCGGATGACGGTGCGGGTGGTCATGGCCGGTGTCCTCCTCACGCCTCGGTGAGCGGTCCGTAGGCCTCGGGTCGGCGGTCGCGGTAGAACGCCCACTGCCGGCGGACCTCGCCGATCAGGTCGAGGTCGAGGTCGCGGACGACGAGTTCCTCCTCCTTGTCGGAGGCGACGTCACCGACGAACTGGCCGCGCGGGTCGACGAAGTAGGAGGTGCCGTAGAAGTCGTTGTCGCCGTACTCCTCGGTGCCGACGCGGTTGATGGCGGCGACGAAGTACTCGTTGGCGACGGCGGCGGCGGGCTGTTCGAGCTGCCAGAGGTAGGCGGAGAGGCCACGGCTGGTGGCGGAGGGGTTGTAGACGATCTGGGCGCCGGCCAGGCCGAGGGCGCGCCAGCCCTCGGGGAAGTGGCGGTCGTAGCAGATGTAGACGCCGACCCTGCCGACGGCGGTGTCGAAGACGGGCCAGCCGAGGTTGCCGGGCTTGAAGTAGTACTTCTCCCAGAATCCCTTGACCTGGGGGATGTGGTGCTTGCGGTACTTGCCGAGGTAGCTGCCGTCGGCGTCGATCACGGCGGCGGTGTTGTAGTAGACGCCGGGCTGCTCCTCCTCGTAGACCGGGACGACGACGACCAGGCCGAGTTCGCGGGCGAGGGCCTGCATCCGGACGACGGTGGGACCGTCGGGGACGGGCTCGGCCCAGCGGTAGTGCTCGGGTTCCTGGACCTGACAGAAGTACGGGGCGTTGAAGACTTCCTGAAATCCGATGATCTTTGCGCCTTGGGCGGCGGCCTCGCGGGCGTACCGCTCGTGGAGGGCGATCATCGTCTCCTGATCACCGGTCCACCGGGTCTGGACGAGGGCGGCGCGGACGATCTGCGACATGGGTACCTCCGCAACTTCGCGGCCCGACTGCGGGGTTGGGCCTGCGGTCTGAGGGTTGACGGGGCGGATCTGCCTGTGGGTCCACGGTCGTTCCCCCCGCCGCCGTCCCGGTCCTGGCAATGGACGACCACAGGGGCCCACACGGTGTCTACGTGCGTAGAACGTGGTGCGTAGACCGTAGGCCCGGCCTCGGTGGCCTGACAATACGTCGGACGGAACGCGGCCGGGGTGATCCTGTTGCGCGGACACGCGGGCACCCCTGGATGGGATGAAACGCTCATCTACCCCGCAGCCAACTTCCTTACTCATTCGGGTGAATCCAGGCGCGCGGTGTGCGGGGTCTCGCGCGTCGGGGTAAGACGCGCCATGATGCTGCTCCGATCCGTCACCGATCGGCGGCGGACAGTGACTTCGGCCGTCCGTCCGACCGGCCTGACGGCTCGGTCCCGACTCTGTTCACGGGGGAGGTGGAGATGACGGCCGCACCCGACGCGCCCGGTTCCCGGGTGGCCGCGCCCGCTCGGCCGGAGCACACCCTCGGCCGGCTGCCGTCCTGGATCGGCCGGGCCGAGGAGGCCGACCGGCCGGCCCCGGTCCCGGCCTGGGCCGGTCTGCTGCTCGGTCTCGGCACGCTGCTGCCACTCGCGCTGGGCTGCCTGCTGTTCGGCCGCTGGGCGCCCGCCGTGCAGGACGTGCGCCTGCAGCTGGCCGGCTCCCGGGCGGCCGCCGAGGCCGTGGTCACCGGGCGGATCGGGGAGTACCGCGCCGCACTGCGGGCCGACTACTGGCTCCTCGGCGGCTACTCCCTGACCCTGGCCGCCGTCGGCCTGCTCGGCGCGTACGTCCTCGGCCGGCCGCGCCAGCGGCTGGTCGCGCTCGCCGCCGGCGGCGCCGGGCTGCTCGCGGGCGCCTGCGACCTCGCCGAGGACGTGCTGCTCGCCGCCGGGCTGGGGCGGCTGGGCCCCGGCCGGGCCGGCTCCGACGCGCCGTTCACCGCCGCGACGGCCCTCTCCACCGTCAAATGGCTGCTGCTGCTCCCCGCGGGGGCGATCGCCCTGACCATCATCGCCGTCACCCTCTCCCGCGCCCTGCGCGCCACCCTGCCGGGCCTCCGGCGGCGCCCGCGCCCGAAGGGCGGCGGCGTTCCACCCGAACGGGGCGACGACACCGACCGGGGCGACGACACCGACCGGGCCACCGGCCCCCGACCGGACGGCGACACCCGGCCGGACGGCGACACCGCCGGCCCCGAGCTGATCCCGCCCTGGCCGGTCGCCACCGCCCATGACGGCCGCTGGCCGTCCGGCCCCCGCGCGCACGGACCGCTGGACCACCAGGCCCGCTGGCGCAACGGCACCCAGGTGCCGCCGGGGCGGGAGCACGCCCGGCTCGGCTTCTGCGTCTCCGGCGGCGGCATCCGCTCGGCCTGCGTCACCCTCGGCGCGCTCCAGGCCCTGCGGCCCTGGCTGAAGCAGGCCCGCTACCTGGTCTCCGTCTCCGGCGGCGGCTACACCGTCGGCGCGCTGCAACTGGCGCTCAGCGACTCCGCCCCCGGCTGCCCGGTGCACGCCGTCTCCGGTCTGACGGCGGACAACGTGCTGGAGCCCGGCTCCCCGGAGGAGGACCACCTCCGCCGCCACGGCCGGTACCTCGCCGACGGCGCCGGCCAGTGGCTGGTCGCCCTCGGGACGCTGCTGCGCGGCCTGGTCGCGGCGCTCACCCTGCTGCTGGCGGCCGTCCTGGTGCTCGGCCTCGGGCTCAGCCGCTTCTACCAGTTGGTCCCGCTGACCGACCTGGACGGCCTGGCCGCCGTCGGCCTGCGGACCGGCGGCGCCCACCCCGGCGCCCTCGGCGTCCGCCCGGCCGCCCTGTACGCGCTCCTCGGGCTGCTCGTGGCCGCCGCCGTCTGCTGGCTGCTCTGGCTGCTGGCCTTCTCGCTGCTCGGCTGGAACACCCTGCTGCCACGCGTGCTGCGCCGGACTTCCTACGCCGCGCTGGCCCTGGCCGCGCTGCTGGTCGTCGGCGTGCTGGCGGTGCCGGGGCTCGCCTGGGGCGCGGTCCGGCTGCAGGACGAGCTGGCGATCGGCGCGCGGCAGACCGGCGCGGGCCTCAGCCTCACCGTCCTGCTCAGCTATCTGGCGCTGCTGCTCGGCATACTGTGGCGCGGGCGCCGGGCGATCGAGCACGGCGCGGCCGCGATCGGCGGCCTGCTGCACGGGGCCCGCCGGCTCGGCGGCGGGCTCACCGGTGGAATCGCCCAGTACCTGGTGGTCTGGGCGGCCCTGGCCGCGCTCTCGACGGGCGCGCTGCTCGCCCTCGGCTGGGCGGTCGCCACCGGCCACGCCTGGCCCGCCGCCGCCCAGGTGCTGCTGCCCCTCGTCCTCGCCACCGTCGGGCTCAACCTCGACCAGACCTGGATGAGCCTGCACCCGTTCTACCGGCGCCGGCTCGCCTCCGCCTTCGCCGTGCGCCGATCCACCGAGGGCGGCGAGGTGCTGGCCCGGCCGTACCACTTCTTCCGGGAGCAGACCCGGCTCACCCACTACGGGGCCCGGCACCCCGACTTCCCCCAGGTGATCTTCGCGGCGGCGGCCAACCTGTCCGGCAGCTCCCGCACCCCGCCCGGGCGCCGGGCGGTCTCGTTCACCTTCTCGCACGACTACGTGGGTGGCCCGGACGTCGGCTACGCGCGGACCGACCTGCTGGAGCGGCGCACCCGGCGGCACATCGCCCGGGACCTCACCGTGCAGTCCGCGATGGCCGTCTCCGGCGCCGCGTTCTCCTCCGCGATGGGCCGTCAGTCCCGGGTGTACCAGGGGCTGTTCGCCGTCACCAACGCCCGGCTCGGCACCTGGCTGCCCAACCCCGCCGCGCTCGGTCCGCTCTGGACGGCCGCCCCGGACTGGCGCCGCGCGCCACAGCCCGCCGTCCGCCGGCTGCAGTACCAGCTGCGCGAGCTGTCCGGACGCTTCCCGATGGACGACCGCTTCCTGCTCACCACCGACGGCGGCCACTACGAGAACCTCGGTCTGGTCGAGCTGCTGCGACACGGCGTCCGCACCGCGGTCTGCGTCGACGCCAGCGGGGACACCGCCTACGCCGCCACCCTGGCGGCGGCGATCACCCTCGCCCGCGAGGAGCTGGGCATCGTCATCACCCTGCACGAGCCGGAGCTGCTGATCCCCGGCAGCGCCGCCCGGCTCCCGTCCCCCTCCGGCACCCGCCGGGGGGACCGGGCGGACGGCAGCCCCGACCCCGACGACCCGAACCGCCCGGCCGACCCGTCCGGCACACAGGGCGCGGACCGGCAGCCGCCGTTGCGCGGCCTCGCGGCGCAGCTGGCCGACCGGCTCTCCGCCCGGGCGGTCGTGACCGGGGACATCCGCTATCCGGCACCGCTCGACTTCGGGGACGGCGGCGGTGGATCCCACGGCACGCTGATCGTCGCCCAGGCGGTGCTCACCCCGGGCATGCCGTACGAGCTGCACTCCTACGCGGTGGCCAACCCGGCCTTCCCGAACGACAGCACCAGCGACCAGTGGTTCGACCACCGGCAGTTCGACGCGTACCAGACGCTCGGCCGCTACCTGGGTGAGCAGGCCGTGCCTGCGGTCAAGGCGGCGCTGGCCGGGCACAAGCCGGCTCCGGTGCCCGCCCAGCCGTCCCCCCAGCCGTCCACCCAGGCCTCCACCCACGCCTCCACCCACGCCTCCATCCAGGTCTCCGCCCGGCCTTCTCCCCCGCCCTCCGCCCCGTCGGTGGACCGGCCGGCCGGTCCACCGACGGCGGGCGCCCCGGCGCCGCCGCCACCACGGCGCGCCCCGCAGGAGTGACGGGCCTCGCTTGACTCGCGCCTGTCCCGTCGGGAAAGATCCGGCACATGGACTCCGGCGCCACTCTGGTCTGCCGCCTGCACGTCGATCTGCGACGCCAGGCGAGTTCCATCTGTGCCTGTTGACCTTGCCTTTCCTCGCCGGTCCCACCCTGTGACGTCTCCCAGGGCCCGCGCCCCGCACCCGCTCCCGTCTTCCTGACGCGCCCCGCCCCACGCATCGTGCCGCCCCGTCGGCAGGTCCGCGCCCCGGCCCGGCCGCGCCCCGCCCCTTCACCTCCTTCGCCTTCTCCCTTCCCCGAGGACGCCCACATGAGCCTGGACCTCGCTCCCGACAACCCTGCCGCCACGGCCGCCACCGGTCACCGCACCCGCACCCGCACGGCCACCACCGAGGAGACCCGCGCCCCGCTCTCCCCGAACGCCCTGCGCAAGATCGTCCGGGAGCTGGCCGAACGGCCCGACCAGTGGATCCACCAGGTGCGGCTCTCCACCGACGAGCGCTGGTACCGCCGGCTGGCTGCCGACGACGACCACGAGGTCTGGCTGATCAGCTGGCTGCCCGGCCAGTCCACCGGCTTCCACGACCACGGCGGCTCGCGCGGCGCGTTCACCGTCGCGCTCGGCGAGCTGGAGGAGCTGTCGCTCGGCGGGCCTGACCAGGGCCTGCTGATCCGCCGCATCCCGGCCGGCACCGCCCGCGCCTTCGGCCCCGAGTACGTGCACGATGTGCGCAACACGGCCTCCGGACCGGCCGTCACGCTGCACGCCTACTCGCCGCCGCTGAGTTCCATGGCGCACTACGACCTGCGGGCCGGCGGGCTCGTCCGCACCTCGGAGGAAGGACCGGAGCAGTGGTGACCACGATCGACGACCTGGTGGAGCGCGCCCGTGAGGGCGTCCACCGGCCACGGGCCCGGGAGGCCTACCAGGCTCAGCTGGACGGCGCGCTGCTGGTGGACATCCGGCCCGCGGCGCAGCGGGCGGCCGAGGGGGAGATCCCCGGCACGCTGATCATCGAGCGCAATGTGCTGGAGTGGCGGCTCGATCCGACGGGCAGTCACCGCATCCCGGAGGCGACGGGGTACGACGTGGAGGTGATCGTGGTCTGCTCGGAGGGTTACGCCTCCAGTCTGGCCGCCGCCTCGCTGCGCGAACTGGGGCTGCGCCGGGCGACGGACCTGGACGGCGGTTTCGTCGGCTGGGCCGCCGCCGGGCTGCCGACGCGCCGGGGCGGCTGACCGGCCGTCCGCTCACGGCAGGCCGCAGCGCGGGCCAGGACAGCGGATCAGGGCCGCGGATCAGGCGGCGGATCAGGACGCCGGAAGAGGACACCTGAGCACCCGTCGGGCGGTTAATCACGGACAGGAGATGATCGAGGTCATAGTCTGATCAGAGTTTCCGCCGGTCCAAAGCTGGGCAGCCACGCGGGCGGAAGAACGCCCGGGCGGTTGATACGACGGGACGGCGGTGTCACCCACGCCGCTCCTTCGTTGACAAACCGCCACCGACCGACAGACCGACACGATCGGCGCCGCCATCCAGGGGCACCGAGACGAGGAAACTCCCCGTGATCAGATTCGACGGCGCCGGAAAGCGCCACCCCGACGGCACCATCGCCGTCGGGGGTCTCGACCTGGACGTCCCGACCGGTCGGATAACCGTCCTGGTCGGGCCCTCCGGCTGCGGCAAGACCACCCTGCTGCGCATGGTCAACCGGATGGTCGAGCCGACGTCGGGCCGGGTGCTGCTGGACGGCACGGACGTCGCCGAGCTGGAGCCCGCCAGGCTGCGCCGCGGCATCGGGTACGTGATCCAGCAGGCCGGGCTCTTCCCGCACCGCAAGGTGATCGACAACGTCGCCACCGTCCCCTACCTGCTCGGCTGGGACCGCAAGAAGGCCCGCGCCCGGGCCGCCGAGCTGCTGGAACTGGTCGGGCTCGCGCCCGAGACCGCCAAGCGGTACCCGTTCCAGCTCTCCGGCGGTCAGCAGCAGCGCGTCGGCGTGGCGCGGGCGCTGGCGGCCGACCCGCCGGTGCTGCTGATGGACGAGCCGTTCAGCGCCGTCGACCCGGTGGTCCGCGCCGGGTTGCAGGACGAACTGCTGCGCCTCCAGTCGGAGCTGCACAAGACGGTGCTGTTCGTCACCCATGACATCGAGGAGGCCGTCCGGCTGGGCGACCAGGTCGTGGTGCTGCGCGAACAGGGCCGGATCGCCCAGCTCGCCGACCCGCACACCCTGCTGACCTCCCCGGCCGACGACGGCGTGGCCGCCTTCCTCGGCCGCGACCGCGGCCTGCGCGGCCTCGGCCTGCGCCCCGCCACCGGCGTCGCCGTCCGCCCGGTCGCCGACGGGCTGCGCTACGGCGGCTGGGAGCTGGCGCTGGACGACGAGCGCCGCCCGATCGGCTGGATCGACCGGGACGCCGCCACCACCGTCCTGCACCCGGCGGCCGGCTACCGGCCCGAGGCCGACACCCTGCGCACCGCGCTGGACGCCGCCGTCCTCTCCCCCGCCGGGGTCGCCGTCGCGCTGGACGCCGACGGCCGGGCCCGCGGTACGGCGAGCCGCGAGGCCGTCCTCGCCGCCCTCGCCGGGGCGGGCGCGCCAACGCCTGCGCCGACGCCCGCACCCGCACCCGCACCCGCACCCGCACCCGCACCCACGAAGACCCCGGAGGCGGACGGAGCCACCGGTGGACGATGAACCGATCGTCCGCTGGTACTGGATCGGCGACCATCTCGGCTATCTGGGCCACCTGCTGGCCGACCACGCCCTGATCGCCCTGCTCCCGGTGCTCATCGGCCTGCTGCTGGCCGTCCCGCTGGGCCTGGCCTGCACCCGCTATCCCCGGCTCTACCAGCCGCTCGCCGCGGTCTTCAACGTCGTCTACGCGCTGCCCTCGCTGGCCGTCTTCGTGGTGCTCATCCCGTACACCGGGCTGGCCACCCAGGCCACCGTGATGATCCCGCTCACCTTCTACGCGCTCGCCGTGCTGCTGCCGACCACGGTGGACGGGCTGCGCGCCGTCCCGGAGGCCGTCCGCCAGGCGGCGACCGCGATGGGGTACGGGCCGTGGCACCGGCTGGCCGCCGTCGAGCTGCCCGCCGCCGTGCCGTACCTGCTGGCCGGACTGCGGGTCGCGGCGGTGTCCAGCATCTCGCTGGCGAGCGTCGGCGCGCTGGTCGGGCGCGGCGGGCTCGGCTATCTGTTCATCGACGGCTTCCAGCGCACCTTCCCGACCCCGATCGTGGCCGGCATCGTGCTGATCGCCGCGCTCGCGCTGGTCGTGGACCTGCTGCTGGTCGGCACCCGGCGGCTGCTCGCACCGTGGGCCGTCCGGGAGAAGGGGGCGGCCCGGTGAACTGGCTCTCCTGGCTGGGCGACTTCTTCTCCGCCCCGGACCACCGCAGCGGCCCGGACTCGATCGTGCACCGGGTCACCGAGCACCTGCTGCTCTCCGGTGAGGCGCTGCTGTACGCGGCGCTGCTCGCCGTCCCGCTCGGCCTGCTGATCGGCTACACCGGCCGCGGCGCCACCGCCGTGACCTCGCTGGCCGGCGCCGCCCGCGCGCTGCCCACCCTCGGGCTGGTGACGCTGGCGGTGCTGCTCGCCGGCGTCGGCGACACGGCCGTGCTGATCCCGCTGGTCGCGCTCGCCGCGCCGCCGTTGCTGGTGGCCGCCGTCGAGGGGGTCCGCAGCACCGACCCGGACGTCCGGGACGCGGCCCGCGGGGTCGGGCTGACGCACCCGCAGGTGCTCTGGCAGGTCTGCCTGCCGTCCGCGCTGCCGACCCTGCTGGCGGGCTTCCGCACCGCGACCGTGCAGGTGATCGCGACCGCCACGGTGGCCGCGTACGTCGGCCTCGGCGGCCTCGGCCGCTACGTCATCGACGGGCTGGCCACCCGGAAGTACGCGGTGACGGTGGGCGGCGCGCTGCTGGTGGTGCTGCTCGCGGTCGGCGCCCAGCTGTTCTTCTCCCTGCTCGCCCGGTACGCGCTCCCGCCCGGGCTGCGCGCCCAGCGCCAGGCCCGCTGAACCTCCCACCCCTCCCGAAAGGACACGTATCACCATGTCGACATCCGCACGCCGCAGAAGCGGTCACCGGGCTCTCGTCCTCGGCGCCCTCGCCGCGCTCGCCCTCGGCGCCACCGCCTGCGGCTCCTCGGGCGGCGACCCGCTGAGCGGCTCCTCGTCGGCGCCCGCCGGCTCGGGCGGCTCCGGCTCGACCGTGGTGGTCGGCTCGGCGAACTTCCCCGAGAACGTGCTGCTCGGCTCGATCTACTCGCAGGCGCTCAAGGCCAAGGGTGTCAAGGTCGAGGAGAAGTTCAACATCGGCAGCCGCGAGGTGCTCTACGGCCAGATCCAGAACGGCAGCCTGACCGTGCTGCCCGAGTACAACGGCTCGCTGCTCGCCTACCTGGACGCCAAGTCGACCGCCGCCACCAAGGACGACGTCAACGCGGCGCTGGCGAAGGCCCTGCCGGCCGCGCTGGGAATCCTGGACTCCTCGCCGGCCGAGGACAAGGACTCGCTCAGCGTCAGCCAGGAGACCGCCGACAAGTACGGCCTGAAGAGCATCGCCGACCTGTCGGCGAAGGCCGGCGAGCTCACCATCGGGGGCCCGCCGGAGTTCAAGTCCCGCCGCGAGCAGGAGCTCAAGGACGTCTACGGGCTGACCTTCAAGGAGTGGAAGCCGACCGGCGACACCACGGCCAACGCGGTGAAGGACGGCTCCGTCCAGGTCGGCAACGTCTTCACCACCGACCCGAAGATCGTCCAGCTGAAGCTCGTGCCGCTGACCGACCCGAAGGACATCTTCGGGGCGCAGAACGTCACTCCGCTGGTCAACAAGGCGGGTGTGGACGCCACGGCGACGGCCGCGCTCAACGCGGTGTCGGCCAAGCTGGACACGGCGGGTCTGACGGCGCTGATGAAGCGGGTCGCCATCGACAAGGAGGACCCGTCGACGGTGGCCAAGGACTGGCTCAAGGCCAACGGCCTCGGCTGAGCCCGGGCGACGGCTCGGGGGCGGCTCGGGGGGAGGTCTCCCGGGTCGCCGCCGGTTCTCCCGGGGGATCTTCCCCTGAGCGCCGCGGACATGACAGTGTGGCGGAATGCGCACTCGTCTTCTCGCCGCCACCCTCACGGCATTCGCCGCGGTGAGCCTAGCCGCCTGCTCCAGCTCCGGCTCCGACACCACCTCGGCCGGACCACCCTCCGGACCGACCCCCGCCGCGTCGACCACCCCCGACGCATCCGCACCCACGTCCGCACCCGCCGGCGACGCCACCACCCCGCCGCCGCCCGCACCTGCCACCGGCTCGCCCGACACGCCCGCCACGGACGCCGCCTCACCCCCGCCCCCCGGCACGCCCGACGCCCCCGCGGCGTCCAAGCCCGCGCCGCCGGCCGACGCCGGACTGCCCACCAAACCGGACGCGGGCCTCACCACCAGGCTGGTCGCCGCCCTGGACGCGATCGACCCGGCGATCGTCGGCGGAAAGCCCGAGCAGGCCGTCGACCGGGCCCGCAACCAGTGCCAGTCGATGTACCAGTTCCCCAAGGACCGGGCCAAGTTGGTCGAACTGGTCAACCAGCGCTTCACCGCGCCGGACCACCCGCAGGGCTTCGGCGGCGAGAAGGCCGAGAAGATCCTCGACGCGCTGCGCACCACCCTCTGCCCGCCGGCCTGAGCCCGGCCGTCCGCCCACCACCCCGAGCAGCCCGGCGTCCTGAGCGCCGGGCGACCGTGGCCGCGTGCTCCGACCGGGCACGCGGCCACGGCATGGCCTGATCCGACTGCCGTTCGCCAACGGCCCCGAGGTCCCGCCCGATCCTGGTGATCGGGCGGGACCTCGACGTTTCGGCGCGCCCGATGACGCGCGGTACGTCAGCGGCGGGCGCGGAAGGTACGGCGGACGTCGGCAATCCGGACGTCGGCCGGATCGGCCCCGGTCAGGCCGCCAGGGCCGCCGGCCCGTCGACGGTGCTCCGGCGGCGCCGCAGAGCGGTCTGCGGAACGACCTGCGGAGCGGCCTGCGCGGTGGTCCGGACGGTGACCCGCGCGGCGGCCCGGGAAGCAGTCAAGTCGGCGGCACAGCAGTCGAGTTCAGCCAGCAGGGCGCGCAGGTTACGGGCGTCGGCGAAGGTCCAGGCGGTGTCGGACAAGGTCGTCACAGAGGTCTCCTCCAAGAGAAAAGGGACAGGCGTGGGCGTTCTCGGGTCAGATGCACGGACGGGCGGCGTACGGCGACGGCCGGGGCGCCGACAGGCGCGCCGACACGTGCGGATGCGGCAGCGAGTGCGGATCGGGATGTGAATGCGGATCGGGATGTGAATGCGGATCGGGCGTGAATACGGATGCGGCCGCCGTTTCCGGCGACGGGTGGCACGGGCCGGCCGCCGTTGGGCGGCGGATGGGGCTCACCTGCTCGGGCGGTGGCCGCCCTTCCTGTGGAGATCGCGCATGTGACCGATCATGTCCGAACGGCGTCGGCCGTCGCAAGCGGATTTACCGCCGGTCACCGGCGGCTTCGGGGGTACGGCAACGGCCCCGCGGCGGCCGATCAGCTCTGTTGACGAACTGTTAGGAGTCTTGACAGACGACTGGTCTAGTCCAACCATAAGCATGTCGATCCGACCGGGATGCACTGTGGGGGTGTGACCACCGGCGGCTGAGGCACTGCCCTGCCTTGTTCCGCTCCGCCCCCGACCCGCACGGCCTACGTGCGTCTTCGCACCGCCGTCGCTCCGCGAGTACGTGGGCTTCAGCACGTCCGCATGTCCACGCACCCGTCCGTCCGCACACCCGCCCGTCGACAGCTCCACCCCTGCACGCCCGCACGACTCCCCACCCGCGCGGGCGGCGGTTCCGTACCACAGAGGTTCCGCAGCACCGTTCAATATTTCACCAACGTCCTGCCCCACCAAGTCTGTTGGAGAATCCATGCGTCTACGCAGAACGATCCAGGCCGCCCTGACAGCCTGTGCCACGCTGGCCGCGTCGGCCGGGCTGGTCGCCGTCGGGACGGCCTCCGCCGAGGCCGCCACCCCGCTGCCGACCCGGGTCTTCGCGCCGTACTTCGAGTCCTGGACCGGCCAGAGCCCGGCCACGCTGGCCGCGCAGTCCGGTGCCAAGCACCTGACCATGGCGTTCCTGCAGGCCGCCACCAAGGGCTCGTGCACGCCGTACTGGAACGGCGACACCTCGCTGCCGGTCTCCTCGTCCTCCTTCGGCGCCGACATCGCCACCATCCGCGCCAACGGCGGCGACGTCATCCCGTCCTTCGGCGGCTACACGGCCGACAACACCGGGACCGAGATCGCCGACAGCTGCACCGATGTCAACCAGATCGCGGCGGCCTTCGAGAACGTCATCACCACGTACGACGTCAGCCGGATCGACCTCGACATCGAGGACAACTCGCTGACCAACACGGCCGGTATCGACCGCCGCAACAAGGCGATCAAGCTCGTGCAGGACTGGGCCGCCGCCAACGGCCGCTCGATCCAGTTCTCGTACACGCTGCCGACCACGACCAGCGGCCTGGCCTCCAGCGGCCTGGCGGTGCTGAAGAACGCGGTCAGCAACAACGCCCGGATCGATGTCGTCAACCTGATGACCTTCGACTACTACGACGGCGCCGCCCACGACATGGCCGCCGACACCCAGACCGCCACGACCGGTCTCTACAACCAGTTGGCCAAGCTCTACCCGACCAAGACCCCGGCGCAGCTGTGGGGTTCCATCGGCATCATCGAGATGGTCGGCATCGACGACTACGGCCCGGCCGAGACCTTCACCGTCGCCAACGCGACCACGGTCTACAACTGGGCGGTCTCGAAGGGCATCAACACGCTCTCCTTCTGGGCCCTGCAGCGCGACAACGGTGGCTGCCCGGGCACGGCGGGCAACGACTACTGCTCCGGGATCAACCAGAACACCTGGGACTTCACCCACATCTTCGCGCCGTTCACCAGCGGCACGACGGTGGGCAACGACTTCTCGGTGGCCGTCAACCCGGGTTCGGGCTCGGTGGTGGCCGGTTCCTCCACCAGCGCGACCGTCTCCACCGCGGTGACCACCGGTTCGGCGCAGAGCGTCAACCTCTCCGTCACCGGCGCCCCGGCCGGCGTGACCGCCACCGTCACCCCCGGCAGCGTCACCGCCGGCGGCACCGCCACGCTCTCCGTCGCCACCACCGCGACCGCCGCACCGGGCACCTACCCGCTCACCATCACCGGCAACGCCGCCTCCGGCAGCCACACCAGCACGTACACCCTGACCGTCACCGGGGTCACCCCGCCGACCGGTCTGGTGAACGGCGGCCTGGAGACGGGCAGCCTGGCCCCGTGGACCTGCCAGACCGGTGGCGCCGTGGTCTCCACCCCGGTCCACTCCGGCTCCTACGCGCTGCAGGCCGCGGCCACCGGCGCCCAGACCGGCCAGTGCTCGCAGACCGTCACCCTGTCGCCCAACACGGCCTACACCCTGACCGGCTGGGTCCAGGGCAGCTACGCCTACCTCGGCGTGAGCGGCGGGGCCACCGCGAGCGCCTGGACCAGCTCCTCCGGCTGGACCAAGCTGACCGTCCCGTTCACGACCGGCGCCTCCGGCACCGTGACCGTCTACCTGCACGGCTGGTACGGCCAGGGCAACGTCTTCGGCGACGACTTCTCCATCGCCTGACCCACCCGGGGCCGAGCCACTCGGGCCCGACCACCCGCCGGGGTGCCGCGACCACCGTCGCGGCGCGGAGGTCCCGGCCGGCACCCGGATGCGCTGGATCCAGGACTTCGCGATGAAGCC
>NZ_JBFBIL010000025.1:0-103319 GCF_040685575.1 Kitasatospora sp. NPDC088351
GGGGCGCGGGCGGGCGCCGGCGCGCGCCCGGCCTGGACCGATCTTCATCGCATCATCGGACAACACAATGAACCTACCCGCCGCGGCAGCAGGGCGCTAAGCTGCGAACTTCCGAGCCGGCACCTGACAGGCCGCGCCCCGGTTGGTGCTTCGGGCCGCCCCTCACCCGGATCCAGCCAACCGCGGTGTGCCCCGTCCTCTTCGGTGCCGGGGAACTCTGAAGGGATCTGAAGGAGGGGCGGATGGAGTCACATCTCGCACGGCTGGTTCGGACGGGCAGACGCCGGGCCGACGATTTCTCCCGCGGCTACCGGCGGGTGGCCCCCGGAGTCCTGCGGGTCAGCGTCGGGGTGGTGTACCTCTGGTTCGGGGTGCTCAAGTTCGTCCCGGGAGCCAGCCCCGCCGAGGACCTCGCCACCCGCTGCATGAGCCTGATGACCTTCGATCTGGTGCCGCCCGGCGTCTCACGGCCGCTGCTGGCACTCATGGAGGTCATCATCGGGGCCGGCCTGGTCACCGGACTGCTGCTCCGCGTGGTGCTGGCAGTCTTCTTCGCGCACATGACCGGGGTGTTCGCGACGCTCGTCCTGCTGCCGAACGACGTGTGGGTGCACGGCATCCCGCCCGTCCCGACGCTGGAGGGGCAGTACATCCTCAAGAACATCGTGCTGATCGCGGCCTGCCTGACCGTCGCCGGCCGACGAGAGGAACGGACCGAACCCGGCCCGGCACCCGAGCCGGCCCCGCGCGGCGGTCACCTCGTCGGCACCAGCGCCCGAGCCGACCGACAGGCGATGACGGGCTGACCGCGGACCAGACCGCGGCGGCCCCGGGGAGCCTCGGCCCGTCGCGGCAGGACGGGCTGCGGTGGCGGCCTCGCTCGGGTCGGGCGAAGCCGCCCCGGTCGAGCGCGGTGGTCGGGTTCGCCATCTGGATCGTGCAAGGCCAAGGCAGTGGCACCGGGCCCTGATACCGGTCTTCGCCGTCCTCGAAGACCAGGGCGGAGGCTGCAGAAACACTCTCGCCGTCTTCTGCGCAGGAGGTCGGCTGGGCCGGCTTCCTGCGAGAGGCAGGGGGCGGGGGTGGAGGGTGGAAGTCACCGGCACGCGAAGGGGCCCGCACGTTCGTGGCGAACGTGCGGGCCCCTCCGGGTGTCCGGCTAGCCGACCGAGGAGTAGGCGATGATGCCGCGGCGCAGCCCGTCCACCGCCTTGCGAGCGGTCCGGCGCAGCTCGACGTCCTCGCCGGCCGCGTCCTGGATCTGGCCGAGCACGTCGATCAGCTGCTTGGTCCAGCGGACGAAGTCACCGGCCGGCATGTCGGCTTCGCGCAGGACGGCGTCCAGGCTGTGGCCGAGCGCCCAGCGGTAGGCGACCCAGGCGAAGCCCAGGTCCGGCTCGCGCTGGCCGACGCCCTCGGCGGTGTTGATCCGGTGCTGCTCCTCCAGGGCGTCCAGGTGGCCCCAGATCCGGACCATCTTGCCGAGCGCCTCCTTGGCGCCGCCCTCGGGCACCTTGGGGGCGGCGGCGTCGTCGGCCTGCCGGGCCTCGTAGACCAGCGCCGAGGCGCAGGCGGCCAGTTCGGCGGCGGCGAGGCCGTTCCAGACGCCCTCGCGGATGCACTCGGAGGCGAGCAGGTCCAGCTCGCCGTAGAGCCGGCCGAGGCGCTTGCCGTCGTCGGTGACGGTGTCGCCCTGGAGGTAGCCGAGGTCGGCGAGCAGCCCGCAGACCCGGTCGAAGGTGCGGGCGATGGTGTGCGTACGGGAGCGCATCCTGCGCTCCAGCAGGTCGGTGTCGCGGTGCAGCCGGTGGTAGCGCTCGGCCCAGCGGGCGTGGTCCTCGCGCTCGTCGCAGCCGTGGCAGGGGTGGCGGCGCAGCTCGGTGCGGAGCCGGGTGATCTCCGGGTCGTCGGCGGCGGCGGCCCGGCCCTTGCGGAACCGCTCGGGCTCCAGGTGGCCGGCCTTGGTGCGCAGTGCGGAGGCGAGGTCGCGCCGGGACTGCGGGCTGCGCGGGTTGAAGGACTTGGGGATCCGGACCCGCTCGATGGCGACGACCGGGTGCGGGAAGTCGATCATGGCGAGCCGCTTGACCTGCCGCTCGGCGGTGAGCACCACCGGGCGCGGCCCGTCCTGGTAGTCGGGGTGGCGCGGACCGCCGCGCGGCGAGCGGCTGACCGGCGGCAGACCCGGGTCGAGGACGAGGGCGAGACCGGCGAACTTGCCGGTGGGGACGTGGATGACGTCGCCCGGCTTGAGCTGCTCGATGGACTCGACGGCGGCGGCGCGGCGCTGGCTGCTGCCCTCGCGGGCGAGCTCGTTCTCGCGCTCCTTGAGCTGCCGGCGCAGGCCCATGTACTCGTCGAAGTCGCCGAGGTGGCAGGTCATGGAGGCGCGGTAGCCGTCCAGTCCCTCCTCGTTGCGCTGGACCTGCCGGGCGATGCCGACCACCGAGCGGTCCGCCTGGAACTGCGCGAAGGACGTCTCCAGCAGCTCGCGGGAGCGGTGCCGGCCGAACTGGGAGACCAGGTTGACGGCCATGTTGTAGGACGGCCGGAAGGAGGACTTCAGCGGGTAGGTGCGGGTGCCGGCCAGGCCGGCCAGGGCCTCCGGGTCGAGGCCGCGCTGCCAGAGCACCACGGCGTGGCCCTCGATGTCGATGCCGCGCCGGCCGGCCCGGCCGGTGAGCTGGGTGTACTCGCCGGGGGTGATGTCGGCGTGGGTCTCGCCGTTCCACTTGACGAGCTTCTCCATGACCACCGAACGGGCGGGCATGTTGATGCCGAGCGCCAGGGTCTCGGTCGCGAAGACGGCCTTGACGAGGCCCTTCACGAAGAGCTCCTCGACGACCTCCTTGAACCGCGGCAGCATGCCGGCGTGGTGGGCGGCGATGCCGCGCTCCAGCCCGTCCAGCCACTCGAAGTAGCCGAGGACGTGCAGGTCCTCGTCGGGGATGTCGGCGCAGCGCTCCTCGACGATGGCGCGGACCTGGGCGCGGTCGGCGTCCTTGTTGAGCCGCAGGCCGGAGCTGAGGCACTGCTGGACGGCGGCCTCGCAGCCGGCCCGGCTGAAGATGAAGGTGATCGCGGGCAGCAGGCCCTCGGCGTCGAGCCGGTCGATGACGTCGACCCGGCCCGGCGTCCAGACCCGGCCGGGGCGGCCGTTGGGCATGGAACGGCCGCGGCCGCGGCCGAACTTGTCGCGCGGGTTGCGGTCCAGCTCGGAGCGGGCGAGACGGACCAGTTCGGGGTTGACGGCCTTGGCCGGGTTGCGCGGGGCGTCCTTGGGGCGGCCGTCGCGGTCCGGGTCGGCGAACAGGTCGTACATCCGGTTGCCGGCCATGACGTGCTGCCAGAGCGGGACGGGCCGGTGCTCGGAGACGATCACCTTGGTGCCGCCGCGCACGGTGTCCAGCCAGTCGCCGAACTCCTCGGCGTTGGAGACGGTGGCGGAGAGCGAGACCAGGGTGACGGACTCGGGGAGGTGGATGATGACCTCCTCCCAGACGGCGCCGCGGAAGCGGTCGGCGAGGTAGTGGACCTCGTCCATGACGACGTAGCCGAGGCCGTCGAGGGTGCTGGAGCCCGCGTAGAGCATGTTGCGCAGCACCTCGGTGGTCATCACCACCACGGGTGCGTCGCCGTTGACGGTGTTGTCACCGGTGAGCAGGCCGACCTTGGCGGCGCCGTAGCGCTTGACCAGGTCCCCGTACTTCTGGTTGGAGAGCGCCTTGATCGGCGTGGTGTAGAAGCACTTGCGCCCGCCCTGGAGGGCGAGGTGGACGGCGAACTCGCCGACGATGGTCTTGCCGGAGCCGGTGGGCGCCGCGACCAGGACACCCTCACCGGACTCCAGGGCCTGGCAGGCCTCCAGCTGGAAGTCGTCCAGCGGGAAGTCGTAGAGCTGCTGGAAGCCGTAGAGGGCGGTCGCCTGCTCCTTGGCCCGGCGGCGGAAGGCCGCGTAGGCCTCGGCGGGGCCGAGCTCCTGGTCGTCGTGGGGCTCGGGCACAGGGGTGTTCATCGCCGTCCGGGTGTGATTGGTGTGATCTCGCATCTCAGCGAGAGGTTACCCGTGAGGGCCGACATCGATAGCACCGTTTTTCTGCGCTACTGGATCACTTCTCTCTCAGATCCATAGTTGCAAATGTCTTCAAGCGATCACGAACGCGCCAGCTTCGGACGTCTCCGGTCATCTTCGCTGGAGTACCGCCCACCCTCCCTAGATTCGGACCACAGCCACCACTCACGGGAGGAATGACGATGGCGAACCTGGAGACATCCCTCAAAGAAGCCATGGGCATCGAGGGCGCGATCGGTGTGGCCCTGGTCGACTACGGCAGCGGCATGGCGCTCGGCACCCTCGGGGAGGGCGGCGAGTTCGACCTCAACGTCGCCGCCGCCGGCAACACCGACCTGGTCCGGGCCAAGATGCGGACCATGGAGATGCTCAACCTCCACGACAACGAGATCGAGGACATCCTGGTCAGCCTGACCAGCCAGTACCACCTGGTCCGGCCGCTCACCATGCAGAACGGCCGGGGCCTCTTCCTCTTCCTGGCGCTCAACCGGGCCCGCGCCAACCTCGCGATGGCCCGCCACCAGCTGAAGCGGATCGAGCTGGGACTGGAGCTCTGACCGGCCGGGCAGCGGGGAAGGGGGCGCCGTGGCGGTCGCGCTGTACCAGGCCAAGGCCGAGTTCTTCCGGATACTCGGCCACCCCGTCCGGATCCGGGTGCTGGAGCTGCTGCAGGCCGGACCGACGCCGGTCCGGGACCTGCTCGCCGAGCTGGCGGTCGAACCGTCCAGTCTCTCGCAGCAGCTCGCCGTCCTGCGCCGGTCCGGCATCGTCACCGCCACCCGCGAGGGCAGCACGGTGGTGTACGCGCTGGCCGGGGGCGATGTCGCCGACCTGCTCCGGGCCGCCCGGCGGATCCTCACGGTGCTGCTCGCCGACCAGCACCTGCTGCTCGCCGAGCTGCGCGCCGCCGCGGACCGGCCGGAACAACCGGGCTGACCGAATCAGCCGGAGCAGCCGGGCCGAGCGGGCCCGGCCGCGGCCCGGCGGGGTGCCGCGGGTCAGCCGCGCAGCAGCTCCGGCAGCCGCTCCGCCAGCGTCCGGTACTCGTGCGGCCGGTTGTACAGCTGCGCGCTGACCCGCAGCACCCCGCCGCCCGGCCAGGGGCGCACCGCGATCCGGGCGGACAGCCGCCGCCACACCTCCGCCATCACCGCCCGTGCCTCGGCGTCGCTCTCGCCCACGCCCCGCGGCAGGCGCAGCGCGCGCATCGACAGGCCAGGGGTGGCCGGCAGCGGCGTCAGCCCGGCGTGCCCGGCCAGCAGCCGCGCGCCGTGGGCGGCGAGCCGCTCGTTGTGGTCGCGCACCCGGTCGGCGCCCAGTTCGCGCAGCAGGTCGAACCCGGCCGGGGCGGCCAGCCACGGCGTGTAGTCGCAGGTGCCGCGCCACTCGACGCTGGCGGGGAAGCCCCGGTGGTGCTCCCAGGAGAGCGCGAGCGGGCGGACCCGGCCGGTCCACTCCGGGCGGACCGCGAGGACGCCGGTGGCGCGCGGGGCGAAGGCCCACTTGTGCAGGTTGCCGAACCAGAAGTCGGCCGCCCCGGCCACCGGCGCGGGCAGCATGCCGGGCGCGTGGGCGCCGTCCACCACGGTCGTCACGCCGTGCTCGCGCAGCGCGGTGAGCAGCTCCGGGCCGGCGATCCGGCGGGCGGTGGGCGAGCTGATCTGGTCCAGGACGGCGAGCCGGGTGCGGTCGGTGACGCCGGCGAGGACGGCCTCCCGGACGGCGTCCTCGTCCGGGAGATCCAGCGGCAGGTGGACGGTGTGCACCTCGGCGCCGGTCTCCCGGGCACGCCGCCGGACCGCCTCGGTGACGGCTCCGTAGCCGTGGTCGGTGACCAGGATCCGGTCGCCCGGCGCGAGCGGGACGCTGTCCAGGGCGATCGCGACGGCCTCGGTGACGTTGGCGACCAGGGCGAGCCGGGCCGGGTCGGTGCCCAGCTCGGCGGCGATCCGGGTACGGGCGGCGGCGACCCGGTCGGGCAGGTCGGCGAAGAAGCCGTCCGGGTCGCGCTCCTGCTCGGCCCGGAGCAGCTCCTGGGCGCGCTGGACCGGGACGGGCACCGTGCCGAAGGAGCCGTGGTTGAGATGGGCCGCCTCCGGCGCCAGGGTGAACAGCGTGTCCGTCCCGGGCAGCGCGGCCGGGGGCTCGGCTGTCCGCAGGTCCTCGGTCACTGCGCCTCCTAAGTGATGTGTGACATTTCACATGACAGAATACTGGCCGGGCGAGGCACCGCGCGGAGACCATCGGGCCGTGACCATCACCGACCCCTTCCTCTCCCTCAGCGCCCGTACCGGCCGCTTCACCTACGGCGCTCCGCGGGCGATCACCCTCAGCGAGGACGGTACCCGGCTGCTGCTGCTCCGCTCGACCGGCCCGGAGGACCGGGTCGAGCGGCTCTGGCTGCTCGACCCGGCCGAGGGCGGCGAACGCCTGGTGGCCGACCCCGCCGCCCTCGCCCCCGGGCGGACCGGCGACCGGGCCGGCCTCCCGGCCGTCGAACGCCGCCTGCGCGAGCGGATCCGCCTCACCGCGGCCGGCATCGGCGCCTACGCCGCCACCGCCGACCTCTCCACCGCCGTCTTCACCCTCGACGGGCGGCTGTTCCGGGCCGACACCGCCACCGGCGAGTGCCGCGAACTCCCGGCCGCCGGGCCCGCCTTCGACCCCCGGCCCGACCCGGCCGGCGAGCACGTCGCCTACGTCGCCGACGACGCCCTGTACGTCACCCCCGGCCCCGCCCCGCTCAGCCCGGCCGACGGCGCCCGCTGGGGCGTCGCCGAGTTCGCCGCCGCCGAGGAGCTGGGCCGCTCCCGGGGCCACTGGTGGCGCCCGGACGGCGGCGCCCTGCTGGCCGCCCGGGTGGACGAATCCGCCCTGCCCAGGCGCTACTTCGCCGACCCGGCGCGCCCGGCCGAACAGCCCGAGGACTTCGCCTACCCGCAGGCCGGCGGGCCCAACGCCGACGTCCAGCTCTGGGTCCTCGGCCTGGACGGACAGCGGACCCGACTGCACTGGGCCGCCGCCGAGTTCCCGTACCTCTGCGCCGCGCAGTGGGCCGACGAGGGCGAGATCCTGCTCACCGTCGCCGACCGGCTCCAGCAGCACGTACTCCTGCTCAGCGCCGACCCCGCCACCGGCGAGACCCGCGAACTCTCGCGCACCACCGACGAGTTCTGGGTCGACGAGCTGCCCGGCACGCCCGCCCGGCTCGCCGGTGGACGGCTGCTCACCGTCCACGACACCCCCGGGGCCCGGGGCCTGGCACTCGACGGCAAGCCGCTGGACACCACCGGCCTGCAGATCCGCCGCGTGGTCGGCCGGCTCCACGGCAAGCTGCTCACCGAGACCGGCGAGGGCGACCCGGCCGACCAGCACGTCCACCTGATCGACCCGGACGGCGGCGCACCCGAGCGCCTCAGCACCGGCCCCGGCGTGCACAGCGCCCTCGCCGCCGCCGACACCCTGCTGCTCACCTCCGCCGACCCCGACGGCATCCGCCGCCGGCTGCTCCACCACGGCGAGGAGAGCGAGCTCACCGACCTGAGCGCCCGGTTGCCCTACCGGGTCGATCCCCGGCTCGCCCGGGTCACCGAACTCGGCCTGCCCACCGCCGTGGTGTACCCGCGCGACCATGTGGCCGGCCGCCGGCTGCCCGTCCTGCTGGACGTCTACGGCGGGCCCGGCTACCAGGCGGTGGCCACCGAGCCGCGCCGCTGGCAGCTGCGCCAGTGGTGGGCCGACCAGGGCTACGCGGTGGTCACCACCGACAACCGGGGCACCCCGTTCGTCTCGCCCGACTTCACCCGGGCGATCTTCCGGCGCTTCTCCCAGGTGGCGCTGGACGACCAGGTGGCCGCCCTGCGGGCGCTCGCCGACACCCACCCCGACCTCGACCTCGGCCGGGTCGGCGTCCGCGGCTGGTCGTACGGCGGCTACTTCGCGGCGCTCGCCGTGCTGCGCCGCCCGGACGTCTTCCACGCCGCCTGCGCGGGCGCGGCGCCCACCGACTTCCGGCAGTACGACACCGCCTACACCGAGCGCTACCTCGGTCTGCCGCAGCACAACCCGGAGGGCTACGCGGCCGACTGCCTGGTCGGGGACGCCCCGGCGCTCACCAGGCCGCTGCTGCTGATCCACGGCCTGGCCGACGACAACGTCCACCCCTCGCACTCCCTGCTGCTCTCCCAGGCGCTCACCCGGGCCGGCCGCCCGCACGCCGTGCTGCCGCTGCCGGGCGTCACCCACATGACCCCCGGCGGGGTGAACGAGGAGATCACGCAGGCCGAACTCGCCTTCCTGAACGGCGCGCTGCGGTAGCCGGCGGCACGGCGGTGAGCGGCGGCGCTCGGCACCGCCGTGGAGCACACCGGAACTGAGATCTCGTCACATCAGGGGCGCCGCACGACCGGCCGGGTCGCGCGGCGCCCTTTCCGTCAGCGCCACCCCTTCCACGTAACCCGTGACATGTGAAATATTACCTGCGCCCACCCGACCACCCCTCCGGAAAGGACCGGTCAGTTGCGCAGACTGTCCGCGGCACTCGCGGCCGCGCTCACCACGAGCGCGATAGCGGCCACCCTCCTCGGCACCCCCGCCCAGGCCGCCTCCCCCTCCCCCGTCACCACCGCGGCCATCGCCGCCCGGAGCGCCGAGGCCGGCGGCGCCGAGGCCCCGCCCGCACCGCTCGCGCCACAGGAACGCGAACGCCAGGCGCTTCGCACCAAGGCGCTGGAACAGCTCAACAAGGGCGTCGTCGCCAGGACTCCGGACCGGCGGACGCCGGCCAAGGTGAAGATCGGCAACGACTACGTCCAGCTCGCGCAGGAGCGCAAGGACAAGGTCTTCGTCATCCTCGCCCAGTTCGGCGACCAGGTGGACACCACCACGCTCCACAACGGCCAGCCCCGCTACGGCGGCACGCCGGGCCCGCGCCACAACACCATCCCCAAGCCCGACAAGAGCGACAACCACACGCTCTGGAGCGGCGACTTCGACCGCGACCACTACCAGCGGATGTTCTTCGACGACCGGCCCGGCGCCGTCTCGATGCGCAACTACTACCGCACCCAGTCCTCCGGCCGGTACGACGTCGAGGGCACCGTCAGCGACTGGGTGACCGTGCCGTACAACGAGGCCCGGTACGGCAGCAACAAGGGCCCGCAGGGATCCGGCGCCTGGACCCAGGCCCAGGAGTTCGTCCAGGACGCCGTGAAGGCCTGGTACGACGGCGAGATCGCCAAGGGCCGGACGGCGGCGGACGTCAGGAGCCAGCTCGCCCAGTACGACGTCTACGACCGCTACGACCACGACAAGAGCGGCACGTTCAGCCAGCCGGACGGCTACCTGGACAACGTGATCGTGGTGCACGCGGGCGTCGACGAGACCTGGGGCGGCGGCGCGCAGGGCGCCGACGCGCTGTGGGCGCACCGCAGCTGGGCCTTCCCCGACCCGGCCGGACAGACCGGCCCGACCGGCAACCGGATCGGTGGCGTCCCGGTCGGCGACACCGGGCTGTACGTCTACGACTACGTCCAGGCCGGCGAGAACAGCGGAGTCGGCCTGTTCGCCCACGAGTTCGGCCACAACCTCGGCCTGCCGGACCTCTACAGCACCGCCGGCGGCGACAACAGCGTCAACTTCTGGTCGCTGATGGCCTCCGGCTCCTACCTCGGCAAGGGCAGCAACACCACCGGCGGCTACCCCGGCGACCTCGACGCCTGGAGCAAGCTGCAGTTCGGCTGGCTCAACTACGACGAGGGGCAGGCCGCCACCCGCTCCAGCCACGCCCTCGGCGTCAGCGGCTACAACACCGACCAGGCCCAGGCCCTCCTGGTCCACCTGCCGGACAGCACCACCACCACCGAACTGGCCGACCCCTACCAGGGCGGCAAACAGTGGTGGAGCGACACCGGTGACAACCTCGACAACTCCCTGGCCCGCAGCGTCGATCTGCGCTCGGCCGGCGGACCGGCCGCACTGGACGCCGCCGTCTGGTACGACACCGAGTTCGACTACGACTTCCTGACCGTCGAGGCCTCCACCGACGAGGGCCGGACCTGGAAGCCACTCGGCGGCACGGTCGACGGCGCCCCGATCGGCAACACGAGCGCCAACACCCCCGGCCTGAGCGGCGCGTCCGGCGCCTACCGGCAGCTGCACATCCCGCTCGACGGGTACGCCGGGCAGCAGGTCCGGCTGCGCTTCCACGTCACCTCGGACAACAACACCCACGGCAAGGGCGTGCTGGTCGACGCCGTCCGGATCACCGCCGGTGGCACGGAGCTGTTCGCCGACGGTGCCGAGAACGGCGCCAACGGCTGGACGGCCACCGGGTTCTCGGTCATCACCGGGCGCGACGCGGTCAAGCAGCACCCGCGCGCCTACCTGGTGGAGAACCGCCGGTACGCGGGCTACGGCGCCTTCCTGAAGACCGGCCCGTACAACTTCGGGTACACGGGTGTCGCCGGTAAGCAGAACATCGTCGACAACTACCCGTACCAGGAGGGCGTGCTGGTCTGGCTCTGGGACACCGCCTACGGCGACAACAACACCGTGAGCCACCCGGGCGGCGGCCTGATCCTGCCGGTCGACGCGCACCCGGCGCCGATCCGGTTCGCCGACGGCACGCTGGTCAACGGCCGGGCGCAGACCTTCGACGCGACCTTCTCGCTGAAGCCCACCACGGCGTTCACGCTGCACAAGGGCGGCGTCCCGGTGCGGATCCCGTCCGAGCCGGCCGTCCCGGCCTTCAACGACCGCACCGGCGTCTACACCGACCCGGCCACCCCGCAGCTCGGGGTGAAGGTGCCGGACACCAACACGAAGATCGAGGTCGTCCGGGAGTCCCGCGACGGGCGGCTGACCACCGTCCGGGTCGGCCCGGCCTCCTGAGACCGGCACGCAGGCAGGCCCCGGCCCCCCTTCGGCGGAAGGGGGGCCGGGGCCTGCGCGTACTACCGGCTCCGCCTGGTCGCGCGGCACCGTCGAGCTGACGCCGAGGACGACCGCGGCCGGCGTCGGCGGCACCAACGAGGACAGCGGCACCGCACCGGCGCGACGGACCCGGTGGAGCCCGGTGCCACGGGTGGACCCGGCCGGGCGCGGCCCTCGTGAGGTTCCCCGCCGCGCCCGACCGGGGGTCGGTGAGGGGGCGCGCCCCCTCGGAGGGATGCCGTACCACTCGGCGTGGGGGTGACCGAGCGGTACGGCGGCCGGCGGCCCGGGGGCTCAGCCCTCCGGGAAGTGGCAGGCTGCCTCCCGGGCGCCCGGCCCGGCGATCCGCAGCAGCGGCCGCTCGGTCCGGCAGAGCTCCTGCGCCTTCGGGCAGCGCGGGTGGAAGGTGCAGCCGCTGGGCGGGTTGGCCGGGCTCGGCGGGTCGCCCAGCAGCACGATCCGCTCGCGCTCCCGCTCGGCGGCCGGGTCGGGCAGCGGCACGGCGGAGAGCAGCGCCCTGGTGTACGGGTGCGCGGGGCTGCCGTACACCTCAGCCTTGTCGCCGATCTCGACGATCCGGCCCAGGTACATCACCGCGACCCGGTCGCAGACCCGCTTGACCACCGAGAGGTCGTGCGCGATGAACACGTACGCCAGGCCCAGCTCGTGCTGGAGCCGCTCCATCAGGTTGACCACCTGGGCCTGGATGGAGACGTCGAGCGCGGAGACCGGCTCGTCGGCGATCACCAGCCGCGGCGAGGTGGCCAGCGACCGGGCGATGCCGATCCGCTGGGCCTGGCCGCCGGAGAACTCGTGCGGGTAGCGGTCCAGGTGTTCGGGGATGAGCCCGACCAGCTCCATCAGCTCACCGGCGCGCTTGCGTGCGTCGGCCGCGCCGGTGCCCTGGACCAGCAGCGGCTCGGAGATGATCCGGGCCACCGTCTGCCGGGGGTTGAGCGAGGAGTACGGGTCCTGGAACACCATCTGCAGGTCCCGCCGGTGCGGCCGGAGTTCGGCCTGGCTCAGGCCGCCGATCTCGGTACCGTCGAAGGTGACGGTGCCCGAGGTCGGGTCGAGCAGCCGGACGATCATGCGACCGGTGGTGGACTTTCCGCAGCCGGACTCGCCGACCAGGCCGAGCGTCTCGCCCTTGCCGACGTCGAAGCTGACGCCGTCCACGGCCCGGACCGGCGCCCCGGCCCGGCCGGTCCGCCCCCGTCGGCCGGGGAAGGTCTTCACCAGGTCCCTCACGGACAACAGCGTCTCCGTCACGACCGGGCTCCTTCCGGCACCAGGGGCAGATGGCAGGCGGCCTGGTGGCCGGGCGCCAGCGGGCCGAACCCGGGGCGTTCGGCCAGGCAGCGGGCGTGCTCCTCGGCGGTGGCGGCGACGGTGCGGGCGCAGCGCGGGGCGAAGGAGCAGCCAGGGGCGGGGGCGATCAGCGACGGCGGGCTGCCGGGAATGGCCCGCAGCGGGGCGTCGTCGGTGTCGTCGAGGCGGGGCAGGGAGTCCAGCAGCCCCCGGGTGTAGGGGTGCGCGGGCCTGCCGAACAGCTGGTCCACGGGGGCCTGTTCGGCGGCCCGGCCGCCGTACATGACGAGCACCTCGTGGGCGACCCGGGCGACCACACCGAGGTCGTGGGTGATCATGACGACGCCGAGGCCGCGGTCCTGCTGGATGCGGGCGATCAGGTCGAGGATCTGGGCCTGGACGGTGACGTCGAGGGCGGTGGTGGGCTCGTCGGCGATCAGCAGCTCGGGTTCGCAGGCGAGCGCCATGGCGATCATGACGCGCTGGCGCATGCCGCCGGAGAACTGGTGCGGGTACTCGTCGACGCGGCGGGCGGGTTCGGGGATGCCGACCTCGCCCAGCATCTCGATCGCCTTCTCCCGGCCGGCCTTGCGGTTGGCCTTGAAGTGCACCCGGTAGTGCTCGGCGATCTGCTCGCCGACGGTGTAGAAGGGGTGCAGGCTGGACAGCGGGTCCTGGAAGATCATCGCGATCCGCCGGCCCCGGACGGTGCCCAGCTGCCGCTCGGACAGGCCGTTGAGCTCCTGCCCGTGCAGCCTGATCGAGCCGGTGACGGCGGCACCGCGGTGCAGCCCCATGACGGCGAGCGAGGTGACGGACTTGCCGGAGCCGGACTCGCCGACCAGACCGAGGGTCCGGCCGGCCTCGACGGTGAAGGAGATGCCGTCCACGGCCCGGACGGTGCCGCGCGGGGTGTCGAAGGACACCCGGAGGTCGTCGACCTCCAGCAGCGCGCTCATCAGTACCTCACTCTCGGGTCGACGTAGGCGTAGAGCAGGTCGACCAGCAGGTTCGCCGCGACGATGAAGGTGGCCGCGAGCAGGGTGACGCCGAGGATGACCGGCTGGTCGGAGCGGACCAGCGCGTCGTAGAAGAGCCGGCCGATGCCGGGCAGACCGAAGATGGACTCGGTGATGACGGCGCCGGCCAGCAGGCCGCCGAGGTCCATGCCGAAGATGGTGAGGATCGGCGTCATGCCGGAGCGCAGCCCGTGTTTGACGGTGACGGTGCGGGCGGGCAGGCCCTTGGCGCGGGCGGTGCGGATGTACGGCTCGGCCATCGTCTCGATCATCGAGTTGCGGCTCTGCCGGGCGTACATGGCCGCGTACAGCAGGGCCAGGGCGATCCACGGCAGCAGCAGGTTGGAGGCCCAGGAGAACGGGTCCTCGGTGAACTTGGCGTACGCCGGGTAGGGCAGCAGGCCGGCGCTCCGGACGACGCCCCAGATCAGCATGATCGAGGTGAAGTAGACCGGCAGCGAGGCGGTGCCCACCGAGAGCACCATCAGCGCCTTGTCGGTCAGGGTGCCCTTGCGCAGGGCGGAGGTGACGCCGGCGCCGAGGCCGAGCACCAGCCAGAGCACGGCCGCACCGAGGGCGAGCGAGACGGAGACCGGCAGGCGGTCGATGAGCAGGTCCCAGACCGGCAGCGAGTAGTCGTAGGAGTAGCCGAGGCAGGGGAACTCGCAGCGGACGGCGCTGGGCCCGCTGCCGTAGTCGCGCCCGGCGAAGATGCCGGTCAGGTAGGAGGCGAACTGCTCCCAGACCGGCTTGTCCAGGCCCATCGCCACCTTGACCTCGGCGACCCGCTCGGCGGTGCAGGTCTTGCCGCAGGCGGCCGCCGCCGGGTCGTTGGGCAGCAGGTAGAAGATGGTGAAGGTGATGGCGCAGACGGCGAGCAGGATGCCGGCCACGCCGAGCAGCCGTCGGCCGAGGTAGAGGATCACGACCGGCCTCCCCTCGGGTCGAGGATGTCGCGCAGCGCGTCGCCGAGCAGGGTGAAGGCGAGCACCGCGAGGAACAGGAAGACCGTCGGGATCAGGAAGTAGGTCGGGTCGGTCTCGTAGTGGTTGATGCTCTCGGCGATCATCTGGCCCCAGGACGGGGTCGGCGGACGCACGCCGACGCCGAGGTAGCTGAGCGCGGCCTCGGTGCTGATCATGCCGGGGATCAGCAGCGTGGTGTAGGCGATGATCGGGCCGGAGACGTTGGGCAGGATCTCCCGGGTGAGGATGCGCCAGGAGCGGGCGCCGCCGACCTTGGCGGCCTCCACGTACTCGCGGTGCTTGAGCGAGAGGGTCTGCCCGCGCACCACCCGGGCGATGCCGGGCCAGCCGAACAGGCCGATCACCAGGGTCATCAGCAGGATCCGGTTGACGTCCTTGGCCACCGACATCATCGCGATCATGAAGATCAGCGAGGGGAAGGACATCGTCAGGTCCATCAGCCGGGAGAGCGCCGAGTCGACGCGGCCGCCGAAGTAGCCGGCGGCGATGCCGGCCAGGGTGCCGGCGGCCACGACCAGGGCGGTGGCGGTGAACGCGATCAGCAGCGAGACCTGGCCGCCGTGCAGCACCCGGGCGAACAGGTCGCGGCCGGTGGCGGGTTCGACGCCGAACCAGTGCCGGGCGCCGATCCCGCCGAAGTCCCCGAGCGGCAGGCCGCCGAGGTACGGGTCGATGGCGCGCTTGTCGAACTCCTCGGGCGTCCAGCCGCCGAGCGCGCTGAGCGGGCCGGCCAGAGCGGCCATCAGCAGCAGGAGGCCGACCATCACCAGGCCGAACCTGGCCGAACCCCTGGCCCAGAGCTGGTCCCAGACCAGCCGCCAGGGGCCGCGGCCGACGGCCTTCGCGGGGCCCGCCGCCGTGGTGGCCACGGCGGCGGGCTCAGTGGTTGAACTCATGGGTGACGGTCCCTCAGCCCTGGCTCTTCGAAGGGTCCTTGAGACCGATCGTGGCGAAGTCGAAGAAGCCGGTCCACACCGGGTGGCCGAAGGCGCCGGCGATGTTGGTGCCGACCAGCAGCGGGCGGCGCTGCCAGAGGACCGGCACCGCCGGGGCCTTCTTCATCAGGTCCTGGTCCAGCTGGAGCCAGGCGGCGCTCGCCTCGTTGAGGTCGGTCATCGCGTTGATCTGGTCGATCCGCTCCGAGGTGGCCTGGTCCCGGAACTGGCTGTAGTTGCCCTGGTTGCCGGTCTCCTTGATGGTGCGGCCGTCGAAGAGGAAGGGCAGGAAGGTGGCACCGGACGGGTAGTCCGGGCACCAGCCGCTCAGCGACAGGTCGGGGGCGTTCTTGGTGTCACCGATCGTGTCGCTGTAGACCGACGGGTCGGCGGTGTTGATGGTGACCTGGATGCCGGCCTTGGCCAGCGACTGCTGGAGCGCCTCACCGCGGGTCTTGTCGCCGGTGGAGACGGTCAGGCTGACCTTGAGGTCCGGCTTCCCGGCCGCCGCGAGCAGTTCCTTGGCCTTGGCCGGATCGCCGGTCGAGGGGATCTTCAGCGGGTCCTGCCGGGCGCCGCCGGTCAGCGCGGGCGGCAGGAAGGAGCTGGCGTAGTCGGTCATCGCCGGGCCGCCGAACGCGGTCACCTGCGAGTCCCTGTCGACGGCGTACATCATCGCCTCGCGGACCTTGGGGTCGTCGAACGGCGCCCGGGAGTTGTTCATGTACAGCAGGTCGGTACAGCCGGTCCGCTCGGCCACCAGCCGCTCCTTGACGTCCGGCTTGGTGAGCACCTTGGCGACGGACTCCGGGCGCATCCAGGGCATCTCGACGGCCGAGGCGTCCGCGCCCTCGCTGGCGATCAGGCGGTCGTCGACCTGGCCGCCCTTGAGGCCCTGCACGACGACGATCTTGTCCGGGTACGCCTTGCGGACGGGGTCGCCGGCCGGGTCCCAGTTGGTGTTGCGGACCAGTACCAGCTGCTTGCCGCGCTCGTACGTCTCGATCTTGTACGGGCCGGAGGAGAACGGGCGCAGGTCGTACTGGGTGCCCTTCTCCTGGGACTGCGGCACCGGCGAGAAGGTCGGCAGGGTCGCGGTGTAGGAGAACTCGGCGACCGGGCGCTTGAGATGGAAGATGATCGTCTTGTCGTCGGGCGTCTCGACACTGGCGAGGTGCTCACCGGTGAGCGGGCCCTTGTAGTTCTCGCCGCCGGCCAGGTACTGCGCGGCGTAGTCGGGGCCGCCGGTGAGGTCGGGGGCGAAGGAGCGCTCGACGTTGTACTTGATGTCGGCGGCCTTGATCGGGGTGCCGTCCTCGTACTTGACACCGTCCTTCAGGGTGAAGGCCCAGGTCTTGCCGCCGTCCGAGGGCCGGCCGACGTCGGTGGCCAGGTCGGGGACGATCTCGCTGCCGGCCGCGCCGGGCTCCGCTTTGAAGGTCACCAGGGTGCGGTAGAGCAGCCGGATGCCGAAGTCCATGTTCGGCATGGTCCAGTTGCGGGCCGGGTCGAGGTGGGCGAAGTCCTGGTTGGAGAGCACCGTGAGGGTGCCGCCCTTGACCGGCGTACCGCCGACGATGGTGCCGGATGCGGCCCCCGGGGCCTTGGTGCTGCCGGCGGCCTCGCCACCGGTGTCGCTCTTGTCGTCCTTGCCGCACGCCCCGAGACCGAGGGTGAGTGTCGCTGCGAGGGCCGCCGCGAGGGCGGCGTGGGTGCGCCTGGTCATGTGCAACTCCGCAGTGGGGGGCCTGCCGTGAAGGCCCGTGGTCGGCCCCGGGGCTGATCCGGGACCCGGCCGGGGAGGACGACCTCAGGGGGTCTAGCCGCTCCGCGGTGTGACCCGTAACATAGTAATGTGAAATTGCACTGCACAAGGGGTGGCGCATCCCGTTACCGACCTGTGTCCGTGCAGCTCCCCCGCCCCGCATAGGAGTTCCCCCGGTGACCCTCCACCAGCCCGCGCTCAACATCGGCAGCCACGACCTCCCCGTCTCCCCCGCCCTGGACGCCTTCATGGGCACCGCCTGGGCCGCCACCCCGCTCCCCGCCGACCAGCGCGCCCCCGGGTTCGCGGTGCTGCCCGCCCGGCGGACCCGGCTCTCCGCGGCCTTCCCCGGCGAGCGGCTGCTCGTTCCCGCCGGCGAGCTGAAGGTCCGCAGCAACGACGTGGACCACCGGTTCCGCCCGCACAGCGCCTACGCCTGGCTCACCGGCCTCACCGGCGAGGACCAGGTCGGGCACATCCTCGTCCTCGAACCGACCGGGCCCGAGGGCCACGAGCCCGTCCTCTACCTGCGCCCGCGCTCCCCGCGCGGCGGCGCCGGCGCACACGGCTCGCAGTTCTACCGCGACCGCCGCTACGGCGAGTTCTGGGTCGGCCGCCGTCCCGACCTCGGCGAGGCCTCCCGGCTCACCGGCGTACGCACCGAACACCTCGACGACCTCGGCAAGCTGCTGAGCGGCCCGCAGCCCGCCACCCGCGTCCTGGCCGGCGTCGACTCCTCCCTCGACGCCGCCACCGGCCGGCCCGGCGCCCCCGCCCTCGGCCAGGCCGACGCCCAACTCGCCTCGGTGCTCTCCGAACTGCGCCTGATCAAGGACACCTGGGAGGTCGAGCAGCTCCAGCTCTCCGTCGACCACACGGTGCTGGGCTTCCAGGACGTCGTCCGCGCGCTGCCCGCCGCGCTCCGCCACCCGCGCGGCGAGCGCTGGATCGAGGGCGTCTTCAACCTGCGCGCCCGCGCCGAGGGCAACGGCACCGGCTACGACACCATCGCCGCCTCCGGCGCCCACGCCTGCGTCCTGCACTGGATCCGCAACGACGGCCCGCTCGACCCCTCCGCCCTGCTGCTGCTGGACGCCGGCGTGGAGACCGACACCCTCTACACCGCCGACATCACCCGCACCCTCCCGCTCGGCGGCACCTTCTCGCCCGTCCAGCGCCAGGCCTACGAGCTCGTCCTGGCCGCGCAGGACGCCGGCATCGCCGCACTGCGGCCCGGCGCCCGCTTCCGCGACTTCCACCGCGCCGCCATGCGCGTCATCGCCGAAGGCCTGGCCGACTGGGGCGTCCTGCGGATCCCCGCCGAGCAGGCGCTCGCCGAGGACAGCGGCCTCTACCGCCGCTACACCCTCTGCAGCAGCGGCCACATGCTCGGCCTCGACGTCCACGACTGCGCCAAGGCCCGCGCCGAGACCTACCTCGACGGCGTCCTGGAGGAGGGCCAGGTCCTCACCGTCGAACCCGGCCTCTACCTCCAGCCCGACGACGAGACCCTCCCGCTGGAACTCCGCGGCCTCGGCATCCGCATCGAGGACGACCTCGTCATCACCGCCGACGGCGCCCACCTGATGTCCGGCGCCCTCCCGCGCACCGTCGCCGGCATCGAGTCCTGGATGTCCGACCTGCTCGGCTGATCCCGCGCACCGGCAGGGGGATCAGGCCACCTTGACCGTCCGATCCCCCTGCCGCACGGTCACCTCCACCTCGCCACCGATCGCCGCCGCATAGGCCCGCAGGTTGTCGAGGCTGTCCACCTGCCCGTGCTCGATCTGCGACACCCGCGCCTGGCTCACCCCCAGCAGCCCGGCCACCTCCCGCTGCGTCAGCCCCGCCTTCCGCCGCAGCTCCGCCAGCTCGTACCCGCGGATCCGCGCCAGCGTCTCCCGCCGCATCCGGGCCCGCTCCGCCTCCGCCTCGGGCGTGGCCAGCTCGGGGTTGAGGCGCTGTGCCTCGGCCCATACCTCGGTCCAACTACGGCCCTTCATGCGTCGGCTCCCTTCTCGGACTCCTTGACGTACTGCTCGTAGCGCCGCTCAGCCAACGGAATGTTCTCGTCGTACCACCGGGCCCACTGCCCGTTCTTGTCACCGGCGACCAAGAAGATCGCTTCCCGCTCGGCATCGAACACGAAGAGCATTCTGATCTCCGACTGCCCCGCCGAGCCTGGCCGCAGTTCCTTGAGGTTGTGCAGTCCGCTGCCGTGGACCCGGTCCACCAACGGACGCCCCAGCAGCGGCCCGCGGCGCGCCAGGAGGTTGACCGCATTGGCGATCTGGTTGGCGGTGTCCGGGTCATGGACACAGATATCCAGGAACCAGTCGTTCACCGGCCCAAGAAGAGTGATCTCCCACATACCCGCTACGTTAAGTTGTGTCTTATACGTTACCGGCCCCTCGCCCGGCTATCCACTCTTCCGGGGGACGACACGGGCTCCGGCCCGCGCCCCGGCGCTCACGCCCCGTCGAGGTGGGTGCGCTGGGCAGGGGTGAGGTCGAGGTCGGCGGCGTCGAGGGCCTCGTCGAGCTGGGCGAGGGTGGTGGCCCCGATGACGGGGAGGACAGGGATGTCACCGCCGAGGAGCCAGGCCAGGACGACCTGGCCCGGGGTGGCGCCGGTGTCGGCGGCGACCTCACGCAGGGCGGCGAGCCGGGCCGCCGAGTCCGGGTGGTCGTACTGCGGGGGCAGCGGCCGGGCCGGGGCCGCGTAGGCGCCGTGCAGCAGCGGGCCGTAGGCGAGCAGGGTGAGGCCGGGCTCGGCGCGGACGTAGTCGAGCAGTTCGGGGGTGACGGGCTGCTGGACCCCGAAGTCCGCGCCCGGCCGCGGCCGCAGGTACGTGTGGCGCTGCTGGAGACAGCTGTACCCGGCCAGGCCCCGGGTGCGGGCCAGCGCACGGGCCCGCTCCAGCCGCCAGGTCAGCTGGTTGCTGCTGCCCAGGACGTCGACCGTGCCCTCCCGGACCAGGGCCCCGAAGGCGTCGACCGTCTCCGCCAGCGGCGCCCGGCGATCGTCCAGGTGCCCGTACAGCAGGTCGATCCGCTCGGTGCCCAGCCGCTTCAGGCTGCCGTCGACGGCGGTACGGACCGCTGCCGCCGACAGCCCCTCCGCGTTGGCCGGCCACTCCCCCGGGCCGGCCGGGCGGGCGCCGACCTTGGTGGCCAGCACCACGGCGTCCCGGTTGCCGCGCGCCGCGAACCACCGGCCGAGCACCAGCTCGCTCTCGTCGCCGCAGGCGCCGTCGTGCCAGAAGCTGTAGTTGTCCGCCGTGTCGACGAAGGTGCCGCCCCGCTCGGTGAAACGGTCCAGCAGCGCGAAGGCGCGGGCCTCGTCGACCCGGGTGCCGAACGGCATCGCGCCCAGGCAGAGCACGCTGACCTCGGGCCCGGGGGTTCCGTCGGCGCGGCGTCCAAGAGTGCGGTGGCGCACGGTTTCCTCCGTGAAGAGCGGTGGGGTTCGCACCGGAAACCCTGGCAGCTGGAGCGCGGTCCAGGTCAACCGGCAACGGTGGCATGATCATTCGCATGAGTGCATCCGGCAGTGAGCTGTTGACGCCCGCGGAGGCGGTCGAGCGGTCCGGGTTCAGCCTGGACACCCTGCGGTACTACGAACGCATCGGCCTGCTGGGCAGTGTGCAGCGCGCCCGGACCGGTCATCGGCGGTTCAGCGAGCACGACCTCGCCTGGCTCGGCATGCTGCGCTGCCTGCGGGACACCGGGATGCCGATCGCCGGCATGCTGCGCTTCGCCGAACTGGCGCGCGGCGGCGACGGCACCGTGGCGCAGCGGCTCACCGTCCTGGAGGAGCACGACGCGCAGGTGGAGGAGCAACTCGCCCACCTGCGGCGGCAGCAGGAACACATCCGGGCGAAGATCGGCCACTACCGCGCCTTTCTCCACGCCGAGGGCGCCGAGCCCGCCGGTCAGGACCGCTGAGCCGCCCGCCACAGCTCCTCGACGATGGCCGCCACCGGACCGGTGCGGGCCGAGCGGTGGCCGGTGCCGGCCCACAGGTGCATGGCGCCGGTGTCCGCCCGCGCCGTCGCCGCCGCGCGCAGCGGCTGGGTGAGGTGGTGCACCTCGGGGTAGGCGGGCGGGGCGTACGGCTCGTACCGCTCGATGAAGGCGTTGCGCAGGCCGCGGGCCGGGCGGCCGGTGAAGGCCCGGGTGACGACGGTGTCCGGGAGTTCGGCGAGGGCGGCCTTGTGCGCGGCCGAGGCGCCGGACTCGTCCGAGCGCAGCAGCGCCGTGCCCACCTGGACGGCCACCGCCCCGGCCCGCAGCGCGGCGGCGATGGCCGGACCGTCGGCGAGGCCGCCCGCCGCGATCAGCGGCAGCACCGTCACCGCCCGTACGGCGGTGAGGAGTTCGAGCAGCGGGACGGCCCCCGGGCGGTCCGCCACCCGGTGGGTGGCGCGGTGTCCGCCCGCCTCCGGACCCTGCACGCAGAGCGCGTCCATCCCGGCCGCCTCCGCGTGCCGCGCCTCCTCGGGCGTGGTGACGGTGCCGATCTGGTACGCCCCGGCGGCCCGTAGCGCCCGCGCCTCCTCGGGCGAGGGCAGGCCGAAGGTGTACGAGACGACGGGGACGGGCCCGGCCAGCAGCGCGGCGATCTTGGCGTCCCAGTCGTCGCGGTCCGGTGCGATCGTCTCGGGGAGCCGGACGCCCCAGCGCTCGGCCTCCGGCAGCAGGTGCGCCCGGTACCCGGCGACGGCCGCCGGATCGCCGGGCGCGGCAGGGACGAAGAGGTTCACGCCGAACGGCAGGTCCGTCAACTCACGTGTCCGGTGGATCTGTTCGACCATCGCGGCGGCGCTGCGGTACCCGGCGGCGAGAAATCCCAGGGCGCCGGTCCCGTTCACGGCGGCCACCAGCTCCGGGGTGGAGGCGCCGCCGGCCATCGGCGCGGCGATGACGGGAACGGCGAGTTCGTCGAGACGGACGGCCATGAGGGGGTTCCTCCACTCCACACGTACACAAAGCGGTTCGAACCCGGCCCACCCTACGCCCGCCCGGCGGCGGCCGACCGCCGCCCGCACCCGGCACCGGATCAGCCCCCGCGCCGGATCAGCCCCCGCGCCGGATCAGCCCCCGCCCGCGCGCCTCCCGCACCGCCGCCGTACGCGAGTCCACCCCCAACTTGGTGTAGATGTGCACCAGGTGCGACTTCACGGTGGCCTGGCTCAGGTGCAGCTGCCGGCTGATCTGCTGGTTGGTCAGCCCGTCGGCGACCAGCCCCAGCACCTCCGTCTCCCGTGCGCTCAGCGCCGCCGAGGGGGTCCGCATCCGCTCCAGCAGCCGGTCCGCCACCGTGGCCGCCAGCGCCGACCGGCCCTCCGCCGCCGCGCGCACGGCCCGGGCCAGCTCCTCCGGCGGCGCGTCCTTGAGCAGGTAGCCGGTGGCCCCGGCCTCCAGCGCGGGCAGGGTGTCCGCGTCGGTGTCGTAGGTGGTGACGATCAGCACCCGGGGCGCGCCCGGCCGGGCGGTGATGGCCGCGGTGGCCTGCGCGCCGTTCATCGCCGAGCCGGGGCCGAACTGCAGGTCCATCAGCACCACGTCGACCTCGGCCTCCGCCGCCAGCTCGACCGCCCGCTCGGCGGTGGCGGCCTCGGCCACGATGACGAAGTCCCGCTCGCTCTCCAGGACGGCGCGCAGCCCGGCCCGGACCACCGGGTGGTCGTCCGCGAGCAGCAGTCGGATCAGCTGGTCGGTCACAAACGCTCCTCGGTCACGGACGCTCCTCGACAGCGGCGACGGGCAGCAGCACGGCGAGCGCCGTCCCCTCCCCCGGCGCGGACTCCACCGCGAAGGTACCGCCCAGCGCCCGCGCCCTCGCCCGCATCGACGGCAGCCCGAACCCGCCGTCCCCCTCCCCCGCCGCCGCGCCGGAGGCGACCGCCGCCGGGTCGAACCCGGCCCCGTCGTCCAGCACGTCCAGCGCCACCTCGCCCTCCATGTAGCTCAGCGTCACCTCTGCGTGCGAGGCCCGCGCATGCCGGACGGTGTTTCCGAGCGCGGACTGCGCGATCCGCAGCAGCGCGACCTCCTGCGGCACCGGCAGCCGCACCGGATCGCCCGCGACATGCAGCCGGACGGGCAGACCGCTGTGCGCCGTCGTGGTGGCGCAGAGCCGTTCGAGGGCGAGGGGCAGGGAGCCGCCCTCCAGGTCGGGCGGGGTGAGCGCGCGGACGAAGCGGCGGGCCTCGGCGAGGCTGTCCTGGGCGGCCTGCCGGGCCTGCTCGACATGGCCTGCGGCGGCCTCGGTGCGCTCGGGCAGGGCCCGCTGGGCCGCGCGCAGCAGCAGCTGGATGCTGGAGAGGCTCTGGGCCAGGGTGTCGTGGATCTCCCGGGCGAGGCGCTCCCGCTCGGCCAGCACCCCGGCGGCGTGGTGGGCGGCGGCGAGGTCGGCGCGGGCCTCGGTCAGTTCGTCGATGAGCCGGCGCCGCTCCTCGCTCTCCCGGTAGAGCGCCTGGTAGCCGAAGACGGTGGCCACCGCGACGGCCCCGCCGAGGGCCGGTCCGATGGCCGCGGCCAGGCTGAGGATGTGCAGGTGCCAGGAGTACGCGGTGATCGCGGCCACCGCGGTGAGCCCGACGGCGACGAGCCCCGACCGGCGGCCGAGCAGGTGCAGCTCCAGGAAGTAGAGCGGGAAGGCCAGCCAGACCCCGTCCGGGGTGGCGATCAGCACCCCGACCCAGGTCACGCCGAGCAGTGCCAGCCAGAGCGCGGCGGCCCGCCGCGACCGGCGGACGGCGCCGACCAGCGGGCCGGCCGCGTAGACGGCGGCCATCGCGGTGGCGGCGGCGATGACGGCCGCCGGGTCGCCGCCCCGGCCGACCACGGCGCGGGCGACGGCGAGCGCGAGCAGGCCCGCCACCAGCAGGTGCAGGCAGACCTGGAGTACGCGGGCGACGGGGGTGGTGCGGAATCGTTCGGTCGCCATCCGTCCAGCCTAGGATCCGCACCCGTCCTCAGGCATCAATCAAAAGGTTGAACTCCGCTCCTCACCTTTGATGCCGGGGATCCAATCCCCCGGGCGATGCCCCTCCGGCCCCTCCTCCGCCACTGTGGTGAGCGTCGGGGAAGAGCCTCACGGAAGAAAGGGCCATTCGTGTTCGTCGCCTGGAGGGATCTGGGGTTCGCCAAGGGGCGGTTCGCCCTGATGGGGACCGTCATCGTGCTGATCACCGTACTGGTCGGCCTGTTGTCCGGTCTGACGGCCGGGCTGGGGCGGCAGAACATCTCCGCGATCACCGGCCTGCCCGCCGACCAGCTGGTCTTCTCGAAGCCGGCCGACGGTCAGAAGCTCTCCTTCACCGACTCCCAGGTCACGCCCGAACAGTGGCAGGGCTGGGCCCGGACGCCCGGTGTCACCGCCGCGGAGCCGCTCGGCATCACCACCACCAAGGCGGCCGCCGACCGGCGCACCGCCGCGCTCTCCGCCTTCGGCGTCCCGGACGGCTCCGGGCTGGCCCCGCAGGGCGCGCTGATCGCACCCGGTCGCGCCGTCCTGTCCGAGGCCGCCGCCGAGGACCTGGGCGGCCTGCGGCCCGGCGCGAACTTCAGCCTGGCCGGCCACCCGCTCCAGGTCGCGGCGGTGACCGGCGAGGCCTCGTACAGCCACACCCCCGTCGTCTGGACCAGCCTCACCGACTGGCAGGCGTTCGCCCCGGGCGGCGCCGGGCACGCCACCGTGATCGCCCTGACCACCGCCACCGGTGCGGACCTCGCGACCGCCGACGGCCAGTACGGCACCGAGACCCGTGGCCGGGACGACGCGCTCGCCGCGATCGGCTCCTACACCTCGGAGAACGGCTCGCTGCAACTGATGCGCGGCTTCCTGTTCGCCATCTCGGCCCTGGTCATCGGCGCGTTCTTCACCGTCTGGACGATCCAGCGCAGCGGCGACATCGCGGTGCTGAAGGCGCTCGGCGCCTCCACCCGCTATCTGCTGAAGGACGCGCTCGGCCAGGCCGTCCTGCTGCTGGTGCTCGGCACGGCCGTCGGCACGGCGCTGGCGGCGGCCGTCGGCGCGCTGATCGGCTCGACCGTCCCGTTCGTCCTGGACGCGCCGACCGTCCTGTTCCCGGCCGCCGTGATGATCGCGCTCGGCGCGGTCGGCGCGGCCCTGTCCATCCGCCGGATCACCTCCGTCGACCCGCTGACCGCCCTGGGGAGCGCCCGATGAGCCTGCACCTCGACCACATCACCCTCACCTACCCGGACGGCGACGGCCGGCTCACCGCCCTGGACGAGGTCTCGCTCACCGTCCCGAAGGGCTCGATCACCGCGGTGGTCGGCCCGTCCGGCTCCGGCAAGTCCAGTCTGCTGGCCGTCGCCGCGACGCTGATCACCCCGGACTCCGGCCGGGTGGTGGTGGACGGCGTGGAGACCACCGGCCTGGGGCGGGCCGAACTCACCGCGCTGCGGCGGCACCGGATCGGCATCGTCTTCCAGCAGGCGAACCTGCTGCCCTCACTGACCGCCGCCGAACAGCTCCAGGTGATGGCCCACCTGGACGGCCGCTCCCCGCGCGCCGCTCTCCCCCGGGCCCTCGAACTCCTCGACGCCGTCGGCCTGCGCGCCCAGGCCGCCCGCCGCCCGAACCAGCTCTCCGGCGGTCAGCGCCAGCGCGTCAACATCGCCCGCGCCCTGATGAACGACCCCACCGTGCTGCTGATCGACGAGCCCACCAGCGCCCTGGACCACGAGCGCGGCGCCGCCGTCATCGACCTGGTCACCGAGCTCACCCACCGCCGGGCCACCGCCACCGTCCTGGTCACCCACGACCGCACCCACCTGACCGCCGTCGACCGGATCGCCGAGGTCCACGACGGCCGCCTCACGACTCCGGCGGTGGCGTGACTACTTCTTCACGGCGAGGACGTCGTCCACCGACAGCGTCACCGACGCCCCGATCGACTCCGGCAGCGTGAACGACTGCCGCCCCCTACCGCGCCCGCAGGCGCAGCGCCGGACGGTCCGCCTCGGTCTCCTCCTGGCCTGCGGCCCAGAGGGAGCGGACGTGGCCGAGGTGGCGGGCCATGCAGGCCTCGGCGGCGTCGGCGTCGGCGGAGATCATGAGGTCGAGGAGCTCCAGGTGCTCCTCGGCGGAGGAGACCAGCTCGCCGCGCTGGTCGAGGCGGTTGAGGCCGTAGAGGCGGGAACGCTTGCGCAGGTCGCCGACGACCTCGACCAGGCGGGCGTTGCCGACCAGACCGAGCAGGTCGAGGTGGAACTGGCGGTCGGCCTCCAGGTAGCCGATCAGGTCGTGCTTGCGGGCGGCGGCGACGATCGCCTCGGCCTGCGGGCGGAGCCGCTCCAGCTGCTCGGGGGTGGCGGTGCGGGTGACCCGGCCGACGGTGGGGACCTCGATCAGGGCGCGGATCTCGGTGAAGTCGTCGAGGTCGCGCTCGGTGAGTTCGGTGACCCGGAAGCCCTTGTTGCGGACGGCCTCGACCAGGCCCTCGCGGGCGAGGTCGAGCATCGCCTCGCGGACGGGGGTGGCGGAGACGCCGAAGTCGGCGGCGAGGGCGGGCGCGGAGTAGACCACGCCGGGGCGGAGTTCACCGGAGATCAAGGCGGCCCGGAGGGCGTGGGCGACCTGATCGCGCAGCCGCTCCTGGACGGAGATCAGAGTGCGGGGTTTGAGGTCGGCCATGGTGTTCCTCCGGAGGTTGCAGAACACCAGTGTACAATGTCACGTTACGTTGAGTGTGCAACAGTCCGCGATTCGGGCGGCCCACCGGACGGCCCGGCACACCGGTCACCGACGCCATGGTGGCAGCGGCCGCCGCGCGTGGCAACGGGCGATACCGCACTCCCTGCCCCACCCCTCCCCGAACAGCCCGACCCGCTGCCCGGCATCCGCCGCCGGGCCGGTGGAACGCGGAAGCGGCCGGCACGGCGGGGGATCCCTCCCCACCACACCGGCCGCGGCCTCCGGCCGTCCCGTACAACACCGAACCACCACCCGGGGTAACGGGCCCGGGCGTCAGCCGGTGGCGGGGCCGCGCCTCACGCGTTCATCACAGCCCGATCCGGTGGACCGCCGCCGCGACGGCGAGGTCCTGCCAGGCCATGCCGACGCTCTTGAAGAAGCGCGGCCGGTCCGACGGCACCGGCACCTCGCCGCGCACCAGCTCGGCCAGGTTCCAGAGCGGTTCGTCGCCCGTGACACCCGCCATCAGCAGGTCGCCGGCCTCCCGCAGCGCGGCGGCCCGCGCCTCCACGTACAGCTCGGCGCGGCGGACCAGCACGCCGTCCACCTCCCGCGCCTGCGGCTCGTGCGAGCCGACCGCCGCCACGGCGGCGTGGTCGGGCACCAGCGCCCCGTCGAACAGCGGGGTACGGGCGGTGGTGCAGCAGACCACCAGGTCGGCCTGGGCCACCGCCTCGGGCGTCCCCACCGCGGCGTCCAGCCCGCGCGCCCGGGCGTACCGGGCCAGTGCCTCGGCGGGCGCCGCACTGCGGGCGACCACGGTGAGCCTGGTCAGCGACCGGATGCCGAGCAGCGCGTCCAGATGCCCGTACGCCTGCGGTCCGGCGCCGAACAGCACCAGGTGCGCGGCGTCCGGCGCGGCCAGCCGGCGCAGCGCGACGGCGGTGACGGCGGGCGTGCGCAGGGCGGTCAGGGCGGCGCCGTCCAGCAGGGCGACGGGCTGGAGGGTCGGCCCGTCCAGCAGCAGGTAGCTGCCGGTGATCCGGGGCAGCCCGATGCCGGGGTTGGCGGGCGCGACCCCGGCGATCTTCACCCCGGCGTACTCCGCCGAGGCCGCCGGCATCAGCAGCAGTTCCCCGGCGGGCACCGGCACCGCCGACCGGGCGGGCGCGGTCTCCGGGTCCAGCCCGTCGAGCAGCACCCGCTCGATCGCGTCGGCGGCCTGGGTGGGCGTCAGCCCGGCGGCGCCCGGCGCGGCGTACTGGAGCGGCTCAGCCGCCGCGCCGGACAGGGTGGGGGCCTCGCGGCGGTCGGCGGTCACAGCAGGAACCCCGTTCCCAGCGTGTCGTCCCCGTCGAGCAGGAAGCGGTGCTCGCCGGTGCGGTGGGCGGTGCCGGTGACCTCGGTGACGACGCCCCCGGCCCGCGGGTCGCCGCCGGGCAGGACCCGGCCGGTGAAGACGGTGCCGATGACCGACTCGTGCCACAGCTCCTCGCCGGGCGCGAGCCGCCCCTCGGCGGCGAGCACGGCGAGCCGCGCCGAGGTGCCGGAGCCGCACGGTGAGCGGTCGATCTGGCCGTCGGCGAAGACCGTGACGTTGCGCTGGCTCAACCGCTTGCCGACGTCCGGCAGTTCGTCGTACAGGATGACCCCGTAGACGCCGGACAGCCGTGGGTCCTCGGGGTGGGCGACGGCCTCCGAGCCGGCCAGCGCGGCCCTGATCTCCCGCCCCACGGCGGTGAGTTCGGGCAGCAGCCCGGGCTCGACCGACAGGCCGAACGCCGCCGCCGGCACCGAGGCGTAGCAGGCCCCGGCATGCGCGACCGCCACCTCCACGGTGCCGCGCGAGGTCTCCACCGGCAGCTTCAGCGCGCTCACCCGGGTCGGCACGTTGCGGAAGGTCACACCGGTGGTCCGGCCGCCCGCACGGTGCACCAGGGCGGTGACCCGCCCGGACGGGACGTCGATCCGCACCCGCGCCACGCCGTCCTCGGGCGCCGCGACGAGCCCGGAGTCCACCGCGAAGGCGCCGAGCGCGATGGTGCCGTGCCCGCAGGCCGTGGAGTAGCCGTCCTTGTGCCAGAACAGCACCCCGAGGTGCGCCTCGTCGTCGTCCGGCGGCACCAGGAACCCGCCGTACATGCCCGCGTGCCCGCGCGGCTCGCGGGTGAGCAGTTGCCGCACCTGGTCGAGCGCGCTCGGCCGGGGCGCGGTCGCCGTACCGCCCGCGCCGATCGCGACGGCCCGCCGCTCGGCGACGCCGTCGCCGGGGATCACCGGCGCCCCGCCCACCACGATCCGGAACGGCTCACCGGCCGTGTGGTAGTCGACCGTCTCCACCACGCCCTCCACCACGCCGGTCATCACGCACCCCCGGCCGGGAGCAGGGTGACGGTCCGGCTCGCGGTGTAGAAGTCCAGCGCGGCCCGGCCCTGTTCGCGGTCGCCGTGGCTCGCGCCCTTGGCGCCGCCGAACGGCAGGTGGAAGTCGACGCCGCTGGACGGCGCGTTGACCCGGATCATGCCCGCGTCCAGCCGGTCGGCGGCGGCGAGCGCGGTGTCCAGGCTGCGGCTGTGCACCGAGGTGGCCAGGCTGTGCGGGGTGTCGTTGGCCAGCGCGATCGCCTCGTCCAGGTCCGCGGCGGGCAGCAGGACGGCGATCGGGCCGAAGAACTCCTCGCGCCGCAGCGGGTGTTCGGCGGGCACGTCGGCGAGCAGGGTCGGCTCGACGTACCAGCCGGCCCGCTCGGGCACCGCCCCGCCGGTGAGCACGGTGGCCCCCTCGGCGCGCGCCGAGGCGACGGCTCCGGTGAGCCGGTCGCGGGCGGCGGCGGAGATGACGGGCCCGCAGGCCGTGTCGTCGACCAGGCCGAGCGCCTTCACCAGCGCGGCGCGCAGCGGCTCGTACGCCTCGCCGACGGCGATCACCCGGCTGGTGGCGGTGCACTTCTGCCCGGCGTACCCGGCGATGGCGGCCGCCAGATGGGCCGCGGCCTGCTCGATGTCGGCGTCCGGCAGGACCAGCGCGGCGTTCAGGCCGCCCAGTTCGGCCTGGACCGGCACCCCGCGCCCGGTGGCGGCGTGGACGACGGCCCGGCCGACCCCGGTCGAACCGGTGAACGACACCACGTCCGCCGCGTCGACCAGCGCCTCGCCCTCCTCCGCGCCGCCCGGCAGCACCGTCAGCACGCCCTCGGGCAGGCCCGCCGCCGCGGCCAGCTCGGCCAGCCGCAGCGCGCACGCGGTCGCCTCCGGCGCCGGCTTGAGCACGGCGGTGTTGCCGACGGCCAGCGCCGGCGCGGCCTTCCAGGTCGGGATCGCCAGCGGGAAGTTCCACGGCGTGATCAGCCCGGCGACACCGTACGGGCGGCGCCGGGTGAGCAGCAGGCCCGGTCCGGCGGCGGGCTCGTGGACGGCGCCGGACGGCTCGAAGGGCGCCTGCGCGTAGTAGCGCCAGATCGCGGCGGTCCTGGCGACCTCGCCGCGCGCCTCGGCGAGCGGCTTGCCGACCTCGCGGACGATCAGCGCGGTCAGCTCGTCGGCGTGCGCCTCGACGGCCTCGGCGATCCGGGTGAGCGCGGCCGAGCGGGCCGCGGCGCCGGCCGCGTGCCAGCCGGCCTGCGCGGTCCTGGCCCGTCCGACGGCGGCCCGGACGGCCTGCGCGCCGGGCGCCTCGACCGCGAGGACGAGGTCCGCGGGGTCGGCGGGGTTGAGGGAAGTGATGGTCACAGCGGGAACCCTTCGGTGGTTCAGAGCAGGAACCCGGCCGGGAACGGGTCGCTCGGGTCGAGGAAGTACTGGGCGGTGCCGGTGATCCAGGCCCGCCCGGTGACGGTGGGCACCACGGCGGGCCGCCCGGCCACCTCGGTCTCCTCGACCAGGCGGCCGGTGAAGGTCGTCCCGATGAAGGAGTCGTTGCGGAAGTCCTGGCCGAGCGGCAGCTCGCCGCGCGCGTGCAGCTGCGCCATCCGGGCGGAGGTGCCGGTGCCGCAGGGCGAGCGGTCGAACCAGCCGGGGTGGATGGCCATCGCGTGCCGGGAGTGCCCGGCGGTGGAGCCGGGGGCGAGCAACTGGACGTGGTGGCAGCTGTGGATGGACGGGTTCTCCGGGTGCACCGGCCGGTCGGGACCGGCGTTGACGGCGTCCATCAGGGCCAGGCCGGCGTCCAGGATCTCCTGCTTGCGCTCGCGCTCGAACGGCAGCCCGAACTCGGCGAGCGGCAGGATCGCGTAGAAGTTGCCGCCGTAGGCGAGGTCGTAGCCGACCGTGCCGTAGCCGGGCACCTCGATCTTGCGGTCCAGGGCGACGGAGTAGGAGGGCACGTTGCGGATGGTCACCGCCTTGGCGGCGCCGTCCTCGACCAGCACCTCGGCGATCACCAGCCCGGCGGGCGTGTCCAGCCGGACGGTGGTGACCGGCTCCACCACCGGCACCATGCCGGTCTCGACCAGCACCGTGGCGACGCCGATGGTCCCGTGGCCGCACATCGGCAGCAGGCCGGAGACCTCGATGTAGAGCACGCCGTAGTCGGCGTCCGGGCGGGTCGGCGGCTGCAGGATGGCGCCGCTCATCGCGGCGTGGCCGCGCGGCTCGTACATCAGCAGGGTGCGGAAGTGGTCCAGGTGCTGCTGGAAGTGCACACGCCGCTCGGCCATGGTGGCGCCGGGGATGATGCCGAAGCCGCCGGTGATGACCCGGGTCGGCATGCCCTCGGTGTGCGAGTCGACGGCGTGGAACACGTGGCGGCTGCGCATGGGTGGCGACTCCCGTCGGGGTGGGGTGGGTGGGCCGGGGGCCGGCTGCCCCCGCAGCCGGCCGGTCCTTGGGGTGTTCGTGCTACGCGAGGCCCTCGGCCAGCGCCTTCTCGGTGGCCGCGCGGACGGCCGCCTCGATCTCCGGGGTGAGCGGCAGGCGCGGCGCGCGGGTCGGGCCGCCGGGCCGCCCGGCGATGTCCATCGAGAGCTTGATCGCCTGGACGAACTCGGTCTTGGAGTCCCAGCGCAGCAGCGAGTGCAGCGCCTTGTAGAGCGGCAGCGCGGTGTCCAGGTCGTGCTCGACGGCGGCCCGGTAGAGCGCCACACTGGCCTCCGGCAGGGCGTTCGGGTAGCCGGCGATCCAGCCGACGGCGCCGGCCAGGGCCAGCTCCAGCAGCACGTCGTCGGCGCCGATCAGCAGGTCCAGGCCGGGGGCCAGCTCGGCGATCTCGTACGCCCGCCGGACGTCGCCGCTGAACTCCTTGACCGCCACGATCGAGCCCTCGGCGTGCAGCTGCGCCAGCAGCGCGGGCACCAGGTCGACCTTGGTGTCGATGGGGTTGTTGTACGCGACGATCGGGATGCCCGCCCTGGCCACCTCGGCGTAGTGCCCGCGGACGGCGGTGTGGTCCGCGCGGTAGGCGTTCGGCGGCAGCAGCAGGACGGAGCCGGCGCCGGCCTCGGCGGCCTGCTCGGCCCAGCGGCGGGACTCGGCGCTGCCGTACGCGGCCACACCCGGCATCACGCGGGCGCCGTCGCCGGCGGCCTCGACCGCGACCTCGACGATCCGGACGCGCTCCTCGTCGGTGAGGGTCTGGTACTCGCCCAGAGATCCGTTGGGGACGACGCCGTCGCAGCCGGACTCGATCAGCCAGCGGACGTGGTCGGCGTAGGCGTCGTAGTCGACGGAGAGGTCCGGGCGCAGCGGGATCGTGGTGGCGACCATGACGCCGCGCCAGGGACGGGTGGCGTCGTACGCGGTGTTGGACACAGATGACTCCTTGGTGAGGTGTGACATTTTATTAGAGGGCGACGCCGGAGGCAAGAGCCCCCGGCGGCGAGTTCGTCGGTCCGCCGGCGCTCAGCCGTCTTCGGGCCCCGGCCCGGCGGCGAGCTGCGAGAGCGGCACCGGGCAGGCCAGCGGTCGCCGGTCGGCCGGCACCTCGCCGCCGCCCGAACCGCCGTCCGAACCGCCGTCCGGACCGCCACCGGCCAGGCAGGCCACCGCCGGACCGCACATCCGGCCCTGGCACCAGCCCATCCCGGCCCGGGTGAGCAGCTTGACGGTCCGCGCGTCCCCCGCGCCCAGCTCGTCCACCGCCTCGCGGATCGCGGCGACGGGGACCTCCTCGCAGCGGCAGACGTCGGTGTCCGGGCGCAGCCACTCCGTCCAGCCCGGGCCGGGGCGGTGCGCGGCGGCCATCAGCCCGGCGAAGGCCCGCAGCCGGGCGCGGCGGCGCAGCAGCGCGGCGCGCACCGGGCGGTCGGCCACCGCGTGCGCGGCCAGCTCGCCCTCGGCGATCGCCAGGTCGGCGCCGCCGACGCCGCAGGTCTCGCCAGCCGCCCAGAGACCGGGGACGGTGGTGCGCAGCCGGGCGTCGACCTTGAGCGCGGCCGTACCGTCCGGGGTGGTCCTGGTCTCGGCGCCCAGCTCGGTGGCCAGTTCGATCTGCGGCAGCAGGCCGTGGCCGACGGCGAGGGCGTCGCAGGCGATCCGCCGTTCGGTGCCGGGCACCGGCCGCCAGTCGGCGTCCAGCCGGGCTACCGTGACGGCGGTGACCCGGTCGGTCCCGTGCGCCTCGACCACGGCGCTGCGCCGGCGCAGCCGGACGCCGTGGCGCAGCAGCGCGGCGCCGTGGCCGGCCCCCTCGACGAGCTTGGCCGGGACGGCGGCCAGCACGCCGGGGCGCCGGGCGTAGCCGAGGTAGTCGGTGGCCTCGACCACCGCGGGCACCTCGGCCCCTGCGGTGACCAGCGAGGAGGCGGCCGCGAGCAGCAACGGTCCACTGCCGGCCACCACGATCCGCCGGCCGGGCAGGACCAGGCCGGCCTTGAGCATGGCCTGCGCCCCGCCCGCGGTGACCACCCCGGGCAGTGTCCAGCCGGGGAACGGCAGCTGTCGCTCGTACGCGCCGGTGGCGAGCAGCAGGGCGGCGGCGCGGACGGTCGCCCGGTCGCCGGCCCCGGGCCCGAGGGTGGCGTGCAGCACCCACCCCGTGTCGCCGGCCCGCTCGGCCGCCCACACCTGGTGGCCGCCGAGGAAGTCGACCCGGCCGGCGGTCTCGTGGGCGGCGAGCCGGTCCGCCAGGCCGGTGTAGACCGACCAGCCGTGGTGCAGCCGGTCGGGCCGGGCGGCGCCGAGGCCGGGCGCGGGGTGGCGGTAGTACTGGCCGCCGGTGCGCGGGCCCGCGTCCAGCAGGGCGCAGCGCAGACCGAGGTCGGCGGCGGTCACGGCGGCGGCGAGCCCGGCCGGGCCGGCCCCGATCACGGCGAGGTCGTAGGACCGCTCCTGGCGGTCAGACGGCGAGGTCGGCACGGCCGTTGCCCTCCTGGGTGGTGACGGTGGTGCCGGGCTCGGCGGGGAGCAGGCAGGTGCGCTGGTTGGGGCGGCCGTCCACGGTGGCCAGACAGTCGAAGCAGGCGCCGATCCCGCAGAACGCCCCGCGCGGCCGGCCGGCCACCCGGGTGGTGCGCCAGGCGAGCACGCCGTCGGCCCAGAGCGCGGCGGCGATCGACTGTCCCGGCAGTGCGGGGACGGGCCGGCCGTCGAACTCGATGGTGTGGGCGGGGCCGGGTTCCGCCCCGACCAGGGCGGCGGGGGTACGGCGCATCAGCGGGTTCTCCGTTCCAGGTTCTCGGTCTCGGCTCAGCGGCTCAGCGGCTCAGCGGCTCGGCTGTTCGGCTGTTCGGCGGGTTCGCGGCGGTTCGGGCACGGTGCGAGGTGGTTCCGGTCCGTCGCACGGTTCACGAGCCGGCCGGGAACCGGTCGGCCCGGAACGGTTCGAGGTCCAGCCCGGGCCGTTCGCCGGTGAGCTGCCGGCTGATCAGCAGCCCGGTCGCCGGAGCCAGCCCGATGCCCGCGCCCTCGTGGCCGCAGGCGTGGTACAGCCCGGGCACCCGCGGGTCGGCGCCGATCGCGGGCAGATGGTCCGGCAGGTACGGGCGGAAGCCCCGGTAGGCGCGCAGCACGCTGACGTCCGCCAGGACGGGGAACAGCGCGGCCGCCTGCGCGGCGAGCCGGTGCAGCACCTCCACCGAGAGGGTCCGGTCGAAGCCGACCCGCTCCCGGCTGGCGCCGATCAGCACCGGCCCGCCGGGGGTGCCCTCGACCACGGCGGAGATCTGCAGCGCGGCCGAGCCGCTGGCCACGTCCGCGACGTAGTCGGCCGCGTAGACCTTGCGCCGGACGATCCTCGGCAGCGGTTCGGTCACCAGGACGAAGCCGCGCCGGGGCAGCACCGGCAGGTGCACACCGGCGAGCGCGGCCAGTTCGCCGCCCCAGGTGCCGGCGGCGTTGACCACGGCGGGCGCGTCCAGCCGCCGCCGGTCGGTCTCGACGCCGAGCACGGCCCCGTCCGTTCCGGTCCGCACCGCCCGGACGGTCTCGCCGGTGTAGAGCAGGGCACCGTCCCGCCGGGCGACGCGCAGCAGGTGGGCGGCGGCCAGCGCGGGCTGGACCTGGGCGTCCTGCGGGTAGAGGAAGCCGCCGGCCAGCCCGGGGGCGAGGTGGGGTTCGAGTTCGCGCAGCCGCTCGCCGGGGATCTCCTCGGCGGTGACGCCGGCCGTCGCCTGCTTCTGGGCGAAGGCCCGCAGGGCGTCCTGCCGGGCCGGGGTGGCGGCGACCACCAGGCCGCCCTTGGGCTCGTACTCGACGGCGGGGCCGAGGACGGGCACCAGCTCCTGCCAGAGCCCGGCGCTGAACAGCGCGAGGTCGAGCTCGGGGCCGGGCTCCTTGTCGGAGACCAGCAGGTTGCCCTCACCGGCACCGGTGGTGCCACCGGCGACCGGCCCGCGGTCGACGACGGCGACGGCGAGTCCGGCGCGGGCGGCGTAGTACGCGCAGGCGGCGCCGACCACACCGGCACCGACCACGAGGACATCCAGGGGAGGTCTCTGGGACTTGGACACGGCAGTAATATGTCACATGCCATCGAACCTGCCAAGAGCCCCCGCCGTCCGGCCACGAGCAACCCGGCCGACCCCGCAGCAGAGCCCCGGCCTGCGCGAACCCCCCGGCCGACGCAAGAGCCCCGGCCCGCCGGAAGACGGCGGACCGGGGCTCAGGGCGCGTCAGGGCCTCAGGTGATGTCGTCCATCTGCTCGTGCCGGGCGGCCGGTACCGGAGCCCCGGCGACCGGCGTGACGGACGCCTCCACGGCCTCCGCCCCGGCCACCGGCTGCACCGAGAGGTCCAGCTCCGAGGCCTCCTCGTCGCTCAGCCCGAAGTCGGGGTTGCGACGCGCCTTCCGCCGGTCGTTGATCATCGCGATGGCCACGGCGACGAAGTACAGCCCCCAGATCGGCGCGGCCAGCGCCAGCATGCTCAACGGGTCGGCGCTCGGCGTGGCGAAGGCGGCGAACACCGTGATGCCCATGATCATGCCGCGCCACCAGCCCAGCAGGCGCTTGCCGGTGACCATGCCGACCATGTTGAGCATCACGAGCAGCAGTGGGAACTCGAAGGCCAGGCCGAAGACCAGCACCATCCTGGTGGCGATGTCGAAGTAGTCCTCGGGCGGCAGGATCGGGGTGGTGCCGTTCGGGGTGAACGAGATCAGCACCTCGACCGTGGTCGGGAGCAGCAGGAACGCGCAGCCCACACCGGCCAGGAACAGCGGCGCGCCGCAGGCCATGAAGATGACGGTGTACTTGCGCTCGTGCCGGTGCAGACCGGGCGCCACGAAGGCCCAGACCTGGTACAGCCAGATCGGCACGGTGGCGACCACGCCCGTCGTCAGCGACACCTTGAGCATCCAGGTGAAGCCGGCGGTGAGACCGATGTTGGAGACCTGGGCGCACTTGCCGTCGTACTTGAAGGCCGTCTCCGGCGTGCACTGCGGCAGTGGCTTCAGCAGGAAGGTCTCGATCTGCTTGTGGTAGATCGCCGCGACGATCGTGATCAGCACGATCGCCAGGACCGACTTGACCACGCGGTTCCGCAGTTCCCGCAGGTGGTCGGCGAGGGCCATCCGCCCCTCAGGATCCTTGGGCGCCTTAGACGCCTTGGAGAGCTTGCTCAACCCCGGTCCTCAACTCGTGCGTCGAGGCCCGCCGGTCGACGGGCCTCCCATGATCGCGTGCGTCGCGCGCCGCTCAGCGCGGCCGGCCGCCGTCGGCCGTCGGCTGGGCCGCCTGCCCCGGGACCGATTCGGTCACCGGCCGGGCCGTGGCGGACGCCCCGGGAGCGGCCTGGATGGTCTTCGCCGCGCCGGATTCGACGCTCACGGCGGGCGCGGGCTGCGCCGGCGCGCCCTCGTCCGCGGCACCGTCCGAACGCATCGCCTTGGTCTCGCTCTTCAGGATCCGCATCGACTGGCCGAGCGAACGCGCCAGATCGGGCAGTCGCTTGGCACCGAAAAGCAGAATGGCAAGAACGACGACCACCAGGATCGCAGTCGGCGAGATCCGCATGCTCGACCACCTTCAGTCATGGCGGCACCGGTGGGCCGCCCGCTGCGGGGATGGTAACCGCTGCGGGTGACGCCCTGACGACGGCCGCCCGAACAGGACAGCGGCCCCCAGTCGCACTTCAGGAGCCATCTGAGAGCGTAACGCGCCGCCGCCCCCGCGCAGCAGCCCCGTGCACCAACGGCCGTCCCGGACCGGGGCGGGTCCGCGGGCGGTTCAGCGCCCCGGCACCGCCGCCGCGAGGTCGCCGGCCGCCTCGGCCAGCGCCCGGGAGGCGGCGTCCACCCCCTTGGCCAGCGTCCGCACGTCCAGCCAGAGCCGGATCGCGAGAACGCCGAGGACCAGCAGCCCGGCGGTGGCGAGCAGGACGGCGGCGACGAGCATCCAGGACATGGCCACCACCCTATCCGGCCGCGCGGGAGGCCCCGCTCAGCCCTCCACCGGGACGAGCCGCATGGTGCGCACCCCGGCGCCGGTCAGCGCCGTGACGATCTTCTCCCCGGCCGGCTTGCGCACCGCCGCCCCGCAGAGCGGGCAGCTGAAGCTGTAGTGCGCCTGGGCCGGGGTCCGACCGAGGGTGAGGCGGAACTCGTCCGCCGGCAGGTCCACCTTCTCGCGGCACTCCGAGCAGTACACCTTGAATCTGGTACCGGGCTCCACGGCTCAGACCTGCCCCTCCCGGTAGCCGGCCAGCGCCTCCAGCGCCGCCGACCGCGCCTGCTCCACGAGCTCCGGCGGGGAGACGATCCGCCCGTCCCGGCCGAGCCGCAGCGCCAGCGGGCGCAGCTGCGACGGGTCGGCGCTGCGCAGGGTGATCCGCAGGCCGCCGTCGGGCAGTTCCTCGGCCCGGTCGTGGGTGTAGTACTCGGCCACCCAGCGCCCGCCGGAGGAGACCTCGACGACCACCTCGGGATCGTCGGCGGACGGGTTGACCAGCCCGCCGGAGAGGTCGCGCGGCTCGCGGCGCGGCGGGTCGGAGGGGACGTCCAGCACCTTGATCTCGGCGACCCGGTCGAGCCGGAACATCCGGTGGTCCTCGGAGGTGCGGCACCACGCCTCGAGGTAGGTGTGGCCCTCGGTGAGCAGCCGGATCGGGTCGACCTCGCGCTCGGTCATGCCGCCGCGCCCGTGCGAGTAGTAGCGCAGCCAGAGCCGGCGGCCCTCGCTGAGCGCGCGGTCGATGTCGGCGAAGACGTGGCTCTCGGCCTCGAAGGTGACCCCGACCCTGGCGCTGCCCTCGGCGCTGTCCCCGGCGGCGTTCTCGATCTTGGCGACGGCCCGGGTGAGCGCCTCCCGGTCACCGGCCCGCAGGCCGGGCAGGCCGGCCACCGCGCGGGCGGCGACCAGCAGCGCGGTCGCCTCGTCGGCGGCCAGCCGCAGCGGCTGGGCGACGTCGTCGACGTTGTGCCACCAGATCCGCTCGCCGTCGGTGTCGATGTCGAGCAGATCGCCGCCGCGGAAGCTGGTGCCGCACATCGGCAGCACGTTGAGGTCGCCGATCAGCTCGCGCTCGGTGATGCCGAAGGCACGGGCCACCTCGGCCACCTCGGCCCCGGGGCGCTCGCGCAGATAGGTGACCAGCGAGAGCATCCGGCGGGTCTGGTCGATGGCGTTGCTCATGCCCGCACTCCTTCGGTGGCGGCCGGGCCGGTGGCGGCCGGGTCGTTGACGGCCTCGGCGCCCGGTCCGGCGACGGCGCTCAGCCGGTCGATCACGTCGGCGCGCAGTTCCTCCGGGCCGACCACCAGCACGTCAGGACCGAACTCCGCGAGGTCGGCGCCGAGCCCGTTGCCGTACGGGATCTCCAGCTCGTCCCAGGTCCCGTCGACCCGGCGGCTGCTCAGCGCCTTGGTGCGCAGCGGGAACCCGGCGCCGCGGCGGACCCGGACGGCGGCGGTCGCGGTGGCACCCTCGCCGGCGAACTTGGCGACGGTGGCCCGGACGTCGACGTGCTCGGGGACGGTGCCGAGGAAGGCGCCCGAGCGGGCGCGGACCCTGCCGGTCATCCGGCTGAGCCGGAACACCCGGGCGTCACGCCGGTCGCGGTCCCAGCCGGCCAGGTACCAGTGGCCGCGCCAGCACTCCAGGGCCCAGGGCTCGACCGTGCGCTGCTCGACGGCGGCGGCACCGGCCTTGCGGTACTCGAAGGTGACCGGGCGGCGGTCGCGGGCGGCGGTGAGCAGCGGTTCGAAGGCGCTCTCCCGGGCGGGGATCCGCGGTTCCAGGGCGGTACGGCCCTCGGCCTCGGTGAACGGCACGCCGGCCGCGCGCAGCTTCTGCAGGGCGCCGCTGGCCGCGCCGGACATCTTGGCCTGCTGCCAGACCCGGGCGGCCAGGGTCAGCGCCGCGGCCTCCTCGGCGTCCAGGGCGATCTCCGGCAGCCGGTTGCGGTCGGCGCGGGCGAGGTAGCCGAGTTCGCCGTCGAGGGCGTTCTCGTCCACGTCGATGACCAGACCGAGTTCGCGCAGGTCGTCCTTGTCCCGCTCGAACATCCGGTTGAAGGCGTCCTCGCTGCTGTGCTGCCAGGCCTCGCGGTACGCCTCGATGGATTCCCGCAGCTCCTTCTTGGAGAGCGGACGTCTGGTGTTCATCAGGCACAGGGCGAGATTCATCAGCCGCTCTGCCTTGGCGATCGCCATCGCTGACCCTTCCGGTGTGCCGCGCCGCGCGCGGGGTGCGCCCGCCGGGCATATGTCGACCCGGCGGGACCGACCGTACCGGTAGCGGTACGCGCTGCAAAAGCCGAGTCCGCAAACGCGTGGGGCCGCACCCCGGGTACGGGGTGCGGCCCGGTGGAGCGGCCGGTCTCAGACGCCCAGCAGGTCGACCACGAAGATCAGCGTCGAGCCCGCGGGGATGAGCGGCGTCGGCGACTGGTTGCCGTACCCGAGGTGCGCCGGGATGACCAGCTCGCGGCGGCCGCCGACCTTCATGCCGACGACGCCCTGGTCCCAGCCCTTGATGACCCGGCCGGCGCCGAGCGGGAACTTGAAGCTGCTGCCCCGGTTCCAGCTGGCGTCGAACTCCTCGCCGGTCTCGAAGGTCACGCCGACGTAGTGCACCTCGACGACCTGGCCCGGCTTGGCCTCCTCGCCGGTGCCGACCTCGAGGTCGCGGATCTGCAGCTCGGCCGGCGGCTCACCGATCGGAAAGTCGATCTCCGGCTTCGTCTTGTCGCTCACAACTGCCTCTTCTCACGGTTTGGTTCCATACACGACCAAGCGGCGGGCACCCGCACCCCCGGTCCGTTCCCGGACCACGGTACGGGCGCCCGCCGCCCGTACGGGCCCGGCCACGCGGCCGGGCCCGAAGGTCACACGCACACCATTGTCACCCGAAAGTGGATCAGCCCTGACCGGCATCCAGGATGTCGACCACGAACACCAGGGTGGAATTGGCCGGAATGTCGCCCTGCGCCTGGTCCTTGTACCCCAGCGAGGCGGGGATCACCAGCTCGACCCGGCTGCCGACGGTCTGGCCCTCCAGACCCTGGTCCCAGCCCGCGATGACCTGGCCGCCGCCCACCGGGAAGGAGAACGCCTGGCCCTTGCTCAGCGAGGAGTCGAAGACCTTGCCGTCCTTGAAGAGCGCGCCGGTGTACTGGACGACGACCTTCTCGCCCTTCTCCACCTTGGGGCCGGTGCCCTTGATCAGGACGTGCGTCTTCAGCTCGGTCGGGTCGGCCGCGCCGGCCACCGGGGTGATGTCGGCCGGCTTCTTGCCGTTGTCCTTGACCTGCGGGAAGTCCGCGGGCGGCGGGGTGACGGTGCCGCTGACCACGGCGTCCGCCACGGTGGAGCGCTGGATGTCGATCACGAAGACCAGGTTGTCCGCGGCCCCGATCGACATGCTCGGGTTGCCCTGGGCGCCGAACGCGGCGGCCGGCGGGGCCACCACGAGGATCCGGCTGCCGGCCTTCTTGCCGAGCACGGCCTGGTCCAGCGCCGGGATCAGCGCGTCCGTACCGGCCTGGAAGATCTGCGGCTTGCCCGTCTCGTCGTACGAGCTCGGGATGTCCTTGCCGGTGGTCCAGTCCTTGGCGGTGTAGTCGACCGAGGTCCAGGAGTTCTTCTCGACCTTGGGGCCGCTGCCCTCGGAGAGGACCTTGACGACGAAGGAGCCGTCGGCCTGCTCGGCGGGCACCTCGATGCCGGCCTTCTTGCCGAACTCGCCGGTGACCGTCGGCAGCACCTTGGCGTTGTCCTTGATCGGCGGCACCGGTTCGGCGGTCGGCGTGGGCGGCGCGGACTTGGCCGCGTCGGCGGGCTTGGCGGTGCTCGACTTGGAGTCGTCCCGGTTCACCACGTACAGCGTGATACCGCTGCCGACCAGCAGCACGGCGAGCACGGTGCCGAGGATCACGCCCAGCTTCCCCACCCCGGGCGGGTTCTCGGCGTACCCGGCCTCCGAGGCCTCCTGGCGGCGCACGTTCGAGGCGAAGATCTGCGGGGCCTCGTCGGTCTTCGTCCCGCCCGCCGCCCGCGGGGCCTCGCCGGGCGTGGCCCAGCCGGCCTGCTGCTTCAGGATCGACGGCGGTACGACGATCGACTCGCCGTCGCCCGGAAGCGGACCACCGGGCCGCGAGTCAGCCGGATCACCGGCGGAGTTTCCGTTCGCGGTGCCGGCCCCGCCCGGGCTCGACGCTTTCTCAGACATGACTCCCCATCCATCTCGCCACGAGGTCTTCGAGGTCTACGGCCGGCGTGGTGAGCGCCGGGGTGCTGTCGCACTGCCGCCCGGGAACCGGACGCCGGCGGCGCCTACCACAGTGCGAGGGCAGTATGACAGGTCAGGATGAGGAGGGACGCTTCCCTGTGCGAGTGCCCGCCCAGGCGTACGGAACCGACCGGCCCTCCTCCCGGGCCGCCACAGGCTTCCCGGACCGCCTCGGGCTTCCTAGACCGCCTCAAGAATGTCGATCACGAAGACCAGTGTCGAGTTCGGCGGCACCGAGCCCTGCGCCGCGTCCTTGTAGCCGAGGGCCGGCGGCACGACCAGCAGCACCCTGCTGCCCACGGTCTGGCCGACCAGGCCCTTGTCCCAGCCCTCGATCACACTGCCGGTGCCGATCTGCAGCGCCTGCGCGCCGCCGTGGCTCCAGGACGAGTCGAACTGCTGGCCGTTGCTCCACAGCACCCCGGTGTACTGCACCACCAGGGTCTGCCCGGACTTCACCTGCTTGCCCTCGCCCTTGATCAGCACGGCCTGCTGGAGGTCGGTGGGCGGGGCCTCCCCGGCCGGGAGGGTGATCGTGACGGCGGCCTTGCCGTTGTCCTTCACCTGCGGCATCGTCGCGGGCGGCGGCGTCATGGTGCCCGACAGGGTGGAGTCCTGCGGCAGGCTCTCCATGATGTCCAGCACGAACACCACGGTGTCCCCCGCGGCCACCCCGAGCTGGGTGCTGCCCTGGTTGCCGAACGCGGCCGCCGGCGGGGCCACCACCAGCAGCCGGCTGCCGACCTTCTTCCCGATCACGGTCTGGTCGAACGCGGGCACCAGTTGCCCGCTGCCCGCCTGGTACAGCTGCGGCTTGCCGTTGGCGTCGTACGAGCTGGGCAGGTCCTTGCCGGTCGTCCAGTCCTTCGCCGTGTAGTTGACCGTGACCCAGTCGCCCTTGTTGACCGTGGACCGGTCGCCCTCGCTCACGGTGCTCACCACGAACTGACCGCTGGGCTGCTGCCCCTCGGGGATGGTGATGGTGGCCTTGCTCCCGAACCCGCCCTCCGACAGCGTCGGCATCGGCGAGGCCTCGGTCACCGGGGCCGGCACGGTGGGGGCCGCGGTGGCCGCCGTCGGCGTGGCCGGGCTGGTCGCCTTGGTGGAGCTGCTGCAGGCCACCGCCAGCAGCAGGGGCAGGGTGAGAAGCAAACCCGCGGTGCGGCGCACGGCGTTCCTAACTGTCGGTCAAAGTCGGCTCTCCGGACTCGACGGACAGCGTATGCCCCGGCGGTGCCCGGCCCCGGTAGACACCGCCGGGGCCGGGCACCGCAAAGATCACATTCGCCGTACGGGGGCGACCGCGCAGGTCACATCCCCGCGATGAGCTTCTCCACCCGCTCGTCGACCGACCGGAACGGGTCCTTGCACAGGACCGTGCGCTGCGCCTGGTCGTTCAGCTTGAGGTGCACCCAGTCCACGGTGAAGTCGCGGCGCTGCTCCTGCGCCCGGCGGATGAAGTCACCGCGCAGCCGGGCCCGGGTGGTCTGCGGCGGGATCGACTTGGCCTCGAAGGTCTTGAGGTCGGTCGTCACCCGCTGCGCCTGCCCCTTGGCCTGGAGCAGGTAGAACAGGCCCCGCCGGCGGTGGATGTCGTGGTACGCGAGGTCGATCTGGGCCACCCGCGGGTTGGACATGCCCATCTGGTGCTTGGCGCGGTAGCGCTCGATGAGCTTGTACTTCATGATCCAGTCGATCTCGGTGGCCACGGTGTCCAGGTTCTCGGTCCGGACGGCCTCCAGTGTGCGGCCCCACAGTTCGAGCACCCGGGCGATGGTCCCGGTGTTGATGCCCTTGCGGTCGGCGAAGTCCAGCGCCTTGGTGAAGTACTCCTCCTGGATGTCCAGCGCGCTGGCCTCGCGGCCGTTGGCGAGCCGTACCTGGTGGGTGCCGGTGAGGTCGTGGCTGACCTCGCGGATCGCCCGGATCGGGTTCTCCAGGGTGAGGTCGCGCATCACCACGCCGGCCTCGATCAGCCGCAGCACCAGGTCGGTGGCGCCGACCTTGAGCAGGGTGGTGGTCTCGGACATGTTGGAGTCGCCGACGATCACGTGCAGCCGGCGGTAGCGCTCGGCATCGGCGTGCGGCTCGTCGCGGGTGTTGATGATCGGGCGGGAGCGGGTGGTGGCGGAGCTGACGCCCTCCCAGATGTGCTCGGCGCGCTGGCTGACGCAGTACACCGCGCCGCGCGGCGTCTGGAGCACCTTGCCCGCGCCGCAGATCAGCTGGCGGGTCACCAGGAACGGGATCAGCACGTCGGCCAGCCGGGAGAACTCGCCGTGCCGGGCCACCAGGTAGTTCTCGTGGCAGCCGTAGGAGTTGCCGGCCGAGTCGGTGTTGTTCTTGAAGAGGTAGACGTCCCCCGCGATGCCCTCCTCGTGCAGCCGCCGCTCGGCGTCGACCAGGAGTCCTTCGAGGATGCGCTCGCCCGCCTTGTCGTGCGTCACCAGCTCGACGACGTCGTCGCACTCGGGGGTGGCGTACTCGGGGTGCGAGCCGACGTCGAGGTAGAGCCGGGCACCGTTGCGCAGGAACACGTTGCTGCTGCGGCCCCAGGAGACAACGCGGCGGAAGAGGTACCGGGCCACCTCGTCCGGCGACAGCCGTCGCTGTCCCCGGAATGTGCAGGTGACGCCGTACTCGTTCTCCAGCCCGAAAATTCGGCGGTCCATGGCACCTTCTTTCGAAGGAATCACCGGTTTTGGCCGGTAAGCGGATCGGGATCCTGAACTCTGCGGCTCGGCGCCGCAGCAGGCCTTCTAGGCTGATCCCCTGCTTCGGCAGCGGGCAGGGCTTGTCCGGGGCCAGCCGTCAGGCGGGCTTGAAGCCCCATGGTCTGGACCGTCGGGGAGGAGTCACGAGGCGTCCGTTCTCTGAGAGGGCCTCCGGAGGAAGTCCCGCACGACGGCGGGCGACCGCCGTACGGGACTCCTTGGCGCTGCTACTCCGGCGGCGCGGCCGCCGGCTTCTCGTCGTCGTCCGACTCGGCGGACTGGTCGCCGTCGAGCAGGCGGCCGAGCTGGCCGCCCAGGATGCGCTTGAACTTGCGCTGCTGGAAGCGCTGGCGGTCGAGCACCGCCACCTCCAGCTGCTCGGGGGTCAGGGTGCGCGGGCTCCCCCCGTTGGGGTCCCGGGCGAGGGAGTCCACCGCGACCTTGATCGCCTCGGTGAGGGTCAGCCCGCTGCGGTGGCGCTGGCCCAGGTAGTTGCCGATCGAGTCGGCGTTGCCGCCGACCACGACGTAGTTCTTCTCGTCGACGACCGAGCCGTCCGGCGTGAGCCGGTAGATCTGGTCCTCGTCCGGGGTGCGGCCGACCTCGGCCACGATCAGCTCGACCTCGTAGGGCTTCTCGCCGACCGAGGAGAAGATGGTGCCGAGCGTCTGGGCGTAGACGTTGGCCAGGCCGCGGGCGGTGACGTCGGCCCGGTCGTAGGAGTAGCCGCGCAGGTCGGCGTAGCGGACGCCGCCGATGCGCAGGTTCTCGAACTCGTTGTAGCGGCCGACCGCCGCGAAGGCGATCTTGTCGTAGATCTCGGAGACCTTGTGGAGGGCCCGGGAGGTGTTCTCGGCGACGAAGACGATGCCGTCGGCGTAGGTGAGCACGACCACGCTGCGACCGCGCGCGATGCCCTTGCGGGCGTACTCCGCGCGGTCCGCCATGGCCTGCTGGGGCGAGACGTAGAACGGTGTCGACACCGGCGGTCGTCCCTTCCTGTAGGAGTGATGGCTAGAGCAGCGGGGCCTGCGGGCCGTTGGGGTGGGCCAGGCGGTGGTCGGTGATGGAGACGGCGATCGCGGAGACCTCGGCCTCGGTGAGCCGGCGGAAGCCGTCCTCGGTGATCAGCGAGACGATCGGGAAGATCTTGCGGGCGAGGTCGGGACCGCCGGTGGCGGAGTCGTCGTCGGCCGCGTCGTAGAGGGCCTGGACGACCAGCGTGGCGGCCTGCTCGGCCGTCAGGCCGTCCCGGTAGAGCTTCTTCATCGAGCCCCGGGCGAAGACCGAGCCGGAGCCGGTGGCGGCGAACCCGCGGTCCTCGGAGCGGCCTCCGGTGACGTCGTAGCTGAAGATCCGGCCGCGGCCGAGGTCGAGGTCGTAGCCGGCGAAGAGCGGGACGACCGCGAGGCCCTGCATCGCCATGCCCAGGTTCCCCCGGATCATGGTGGTGAGGCGGTTGGCCTTGCCCTCCAGGGAGAGCACGGTGCCCTCGATCTTCTCGTAGTGCTCCAGCTCCAGCTGGAACAGCCTGACCATCTCGACCGCGAGGCCGGCGGTGCCCGCGATGCCGACCGCGCTGTACTCGTCGGCCGGGAAGACCTTCTCCATGTCGCGCTGGGCGATCATGTTGCCCATGGTCGCCCGCCGGTCACCGGCGATCACCACGCCGCCGTCGAACACCGCCGCGACGATGGTCGTCCCGTGCGGGGCCTCGACGACCGCTCCCTCGGGGAGGCTGCGGCGGCCGGGAATCAGCTCCGGCTGGTGCTCCGCCAGGAAGTCGAGGAACGACGAGGACCCCGGGGTCAGGAAGGCAGCCGGTAGACGCCCGGTGCCACGAGTGTTGGCTTCCACACGATTCCTTCCAGGTAGCTTGAAGCGCGCGCTGCCCGCACCCTACCCGCCCGGCGATCACTATCCACCCGTGCAGGGGCCGGACCCGGACGGACGGACGGCCCGTGCCGCCCGCCCGCCCTCGGCGGTCGCAACCGTGAATTCCCTGAATGCCCTGCCGGGGCTACTGGCCGCCCTTTTGCACGAACTGTCGGACAAAATCCTCGGCGTTGGACTCGAGTACTTCGTCGATTTCGTCCAGAACCGCGTCGACGTCATCGCTCAGCTTTTCCTGGCGTTCCTTGAGGTCGTCGGAATTCTGCGCTTCCGCGGCCTGCTCCTCGACCTCCTCGGAGGAGCGGTTCGCCCGCTGCTGGCCGCCGCCGGTGTCCTTGCTCGCCATTTCCCTCACCCCGCTCGAATCGTCTGGCACGGTTTGGTCGTTGCTTGCTGCATCGACCCTATACACAAGGTGCGACTGCTGCTCCCGGTTTGCCGGTGGCACTTCCTGTCCAACACCCGCTGCCACCCCGGATGATTCCCATTCGGCGGACGTTCACCCATGGTGATCGAAAAGTTACCCGCCGGAAAGCACCCGGAGCAGGTCCTCGGCCGTGCGACAGCGGTCCAGCAGTTCCTTGACGTGGTTGCGGGTGCCGCGCAGCGGCTCCAGGGTGGGGACCCGCTGCAGCGAGTCCCGGCCCGGCAGGTCGAAGATCACCGAGTCCCAGGAGGCCGCGGCGACATGCTCGGCGTACTGTTCGAGACAGCGGCCGCGGAAGTACGCCCTGGTGTCCTCCGGGGGCTTGGTGGCGGCCCGCTGGACCTCGTCCTCGGTGAGCAGCCGGTCGAACCGGCCCCGGGCCACCAGGCGGTTGTAGAGGCCCTTGTCGGGCCGGACGTCGCTGTACTGGAGGTCGACCAGCTGGAGCCGGGAGCTGTCCCACTCCAGGGCGTCGCGGCTGCGGTAGCCCTCCAGGATCTCCCGTTTGGCGATCCAGTCCAGCTGCCGGGAGAGCGACATCGGGTCGCGCTCCAGCCGCCCCAGCACGTCCTCCCAGCGGGCCAGGACGTCCACCGTCTGCTCGTCCGCGTCGTTGCCGAAGCGGTCCTCGACGTACTTGCGGGCCAGCTCGAAGTACTCCAGCTGAAGCTGGACGGCAGTGAGTCTGCGGCCGTTGCGCAGGGTGATGAGGTGCTTGAGCGAGGGGTCGTGGGAGACCCGGTGCAGGGTGCGCACCGGCTGGTCCACGGCGAGGTCGGAGGCGATGAAGGCGTCCTCGATCATCGACAGGACCAGTGCGGTGGTGCCCAGTTTGAGGTAGGTGGAGATCTCGGAGAGGTTGGCGTCCCCGATGATCACGTGGAGCCGGCGGTACTTCTCGGCGTCGGCGTGCGGTTCGTCGCGGGTGTTGATGATCGGCCGCTTGAGGGTGGTCTCCAGGCCCACCTCGACCTCGAAGTAGTCGGCGCGCTGGCTGATCTGGAAGCCGTGGGCGGAGCCGTCCTGGCCGATGCCGACCCGGCCGGCGCCGGTGACCACCTGGCGGGAGACGAAGAACGGGGTGAGGTGGCGGACGATGTCGGCGAACGGTGTCGCCCGTTTCATCAGGTAGTTCTCGTGGGTGCCGTAGGAGGCGCCCTTATTGTCGGTGTTGTTCTTGTACAGGAGGATGTTCTGGCCGTTGGGCAGTTCCAGGGCGCGCTGGGCGGCCGCCGCCATGATCCGCTCGCCGGCCTTGTCCCAGAGCACGGCGTCGCGCGGGTTGGTCACCTCGGGCGAGCTGTACTCGGGGTGCGCGTGGTCCACGTAGAACCGCGCGCCGTTGGTGAGGATGACATTGGCGAGGCCGATGTCCTCGTCGGTCAGCTGGCTGGCGTCCGCGACGTCGCGCGCGAGGTCGAAGCCCCGGGCGTCACGCAGCGGATTCTCCTCCTCGAAGTCCCAACGGGCCCGCCGAGCCCGGTGCATCGCCGCCGCGTACGCGTTGACGATCTGGGACGAGGTGAGCATGGCGTTGGCGTTGGGGTGCCCGGGTACGGAGATCCCGTACTCGGTCTCGATGCCCATCACGCGCCGTACGGTCATGCGGCCCTCCTTGCCCGGTGCGCCGCCCCCCACGGGCGGAACACGCTGACGTACCGCTGAACAACACCGACGCGGGCGTTGTGCCCGCGAACGGTGGGTCGAGCCTAGAACGCCGCGCCGACGGCCGGGTCCCGAGACGCGCCGTCCGGCTGCGGGGCCGCGAGGCGCCACAGCCGGACGGGATGCGTGCTGTCCCGGGGACCGCTGCCGGCCCGGGTGGTTCGGTTACGGGTACTGCGACTACAGGTACTGCCCGGTGTTGGCGACAGTGTCGATCGAGCGGCCGGACTCGGCGCCCTGCTTCCCGGTGACCAGCGTGCGGATGAAGACGATCCGCTCGCCCTTCTTGCCGGAGATCCGGGCCCAGTCGTCCGGGTTGGTGGTGTTCGGCAGGTCCTCGTTCTCCTTGAACTCGTCCACGCAGGCGGCGAGCAGGTGGGAGACGCGCAGACCGCGCTGGCCGTGGTCGAGGAAGTCCTTGATGGCCATCTTCTTCGCACGGTCGACGATGTTCTGGATCATCGCACCGGAGTTGAAGTCCTTGAAGTACAGGACCTCCTTGTCACCGTTGGCGTAGGTGACCTCCAGGAAGCGGTTCTCCTCGGTCTCGGAGTACATCCGCTCCACCACCGACTGGATCATCGCCGCCACGGTGGCCTCGACGGAGCCGTCGTGCTCCTTGACGTCGTCCGGGTGGAACGGCAGCGAGTCCTTGAGGTACTTGGAGAAGATGTCCTTGGCGGCCTCGGCGTCCGGGCGCTCGATCTTGATCTTGACGTCCAGGCGGCCGGGCCGCAGGATCGCCGGGTCGATCATGTCCTCGCGGTTCGAGGCGCCGATGACAATGACGTTCTCCAGGCCCTCCACGCCGTCGATCTCGGCGAGCAGCTGGGGGACGATGGTGTTCTCCACGTCCGAGCTGACGCCCGAACCGCGGGTGCGGAAGAGCGACTCCATCTCGTCGAAGAAGACGATGACGGGGGTGCCCTCGCCGGCCTTCTCCCGGGCCCGCTGGAAGACCAGGCGGATCTGCCGCTCGGTCTCCCCCACGTACTTGTTGAGCAGCTCGGGGCCCTTGATGTTGAGGAAGTAGCTCTTGCCCTGGGGCCGGCCGGTGACCTCGGCGACCTTCTTGGCCAGCGAGTTCGCCACCGCCTTGGCGATCAGCGTCTTTCCGCAGCCGGGCGGGCCGTAGAGCAGGACGCCCTTGGGCGGGCGCAGCTCGTACTCCTTGAAGAGGTCGGCGTGCAGGTACGGCAGCTCGACCGCGTCGCGGATCAGCTCGATCTGGTTGCTGAGACCGCCGATCTGGCGGTAGTCGATGTCCGGGACCTCCTCGAGGACCAGCTCCTCGACCTCGGCCTTCGGCACGACCTCGTACACGTAGCCGGAGCGGGGCTCCAGCAACAGGGCGTCCCCCGCCCGGATGGTGAGCTCGCGCAGCGGTTCGGCGAGGCGCACCACCCGCTCCTCGTCGGTGTGGCCGATGACCAGGGCGCGTTCGCCGTCCTCCAGGACCTCCTTGAGGGTGACGATGTCGCCGATCCGCTCGAAGGCCATCGCGTCCACGACGTTGAGGGCCTCGTTGAGCATCACTTCCTGGCCGCGCCGCAGCTCGTCGAGGTCGACGTTGGGGCTGACGTTCACGCGGAGCTTGCGCCCCCCGGTGAAGATGTCGGCGGTGCCGTCCTCGTTCTGGTCGAGGAAGACGCCGAATCCGGCCGGGGGCTGTGCCAGCCGGTCCACTTCCTCCTTGAGGGCCACGATCTGGTCGCGGGCCTCTCGCAGGGTGGAGGCGAGCCGTTCGTTCTGGGCGGACACTCCGGCCAGGTTGGTCTGGAGCTCGACGATCCGCTCTTCGAGGATCCTCGAATTGCGCGGCGAGTCGGCGAGCTTGCGGCGCAGAACGGCGATTTCCTGCTCAAGGTACGAGACCTGAGCGGCCTCGTCGGAACCACGAGCGGGCTTGCCGGTGCTGCGGTTGTAGTCGTCATCGTGGGCTGCCACGGTCCTCACCTCCTCCGGGGAGCTGGACGCTTCCAGACCCTACCTGGGACCAGGGGTCCGTAAACCCCTAGATCAAGAAAGATGGAACGGGCGTGTCCGATCTTCGCCCTCGCGTGCTTCCCCTCTGCTAAGGGGATACCCACCGCGCACCGCCCAAAGCGGACCAGATGTATCGTCGAACGAGTCGATATCCGATCGCGACCACGGCCTGGGGTCCGATCGTTGTACGAATGGCGGGAATGCCCTCAACAAGGGGCGACCCGGGACAGAAACGGCAGGAGACCCATGTCGGTGACCGAAGAGGCGACGCCGAGCGAGCCGCTGGAGGTGTGGATCGACCAGGATCTGTGCACCGGCGACGGCATCTGCGTGCAGTACGCGCCCGAGGTCTTCGAGCTCGACATCGACGGCCTGGCCTATGTGAAGGGGCCGGAGGACGAGTTGCGCCAGCAGCCCGGCGAGACCGCTCCGGTGCCGCTGACGCTGCTTCAGGACGTGGTGGACTCGGCGAAGGAGTGCCCCGGCGACTGCATCCACGTGCGCCGGGTCTCGGACCGGACCGAAGTGTACGGGCCGGACGCCGAGTAGCGGTCAGGCCCGTGCCGACGGGGCGGCGGTCTGGGAACGGTCCCAGCCGCCGCTCTTGCGCGTCCAGGTGAGGTCGAGTGAGATGTCCGGGCTGAACCGGGGCACGTCGTCGCTCGAATACCCCTGCGCGTGACCGGTGATGGCGCCGTCGGCGCGCAGCGCGAGCCTGCCGACGGTGAGGTTCTCGCGCTCGGAGAGCAGGGTGGCCAGCACCGCGGGACGGCCGTCGGTGCCCGGTCCGAGCAGGTAGACGGCGTCCGGCGGGGTGCCGTTCTCGGCCGCGCAGTGGGCGGCGGTGACGGTGCCGGGCCGGCCGTCGCCGAGGTCGGCGGCGAAGCTGACGGATATCCGGACCGGGAACGGGCCGCACTCCAGCGGGAGTTCGGCCTTCGCCGGGTCGGGGGCGACGGCCGCCGGGAGGGCCCGGGGCGTGGGCCGGGCGGGCCCGGGGGTGCCGGTGGCCGGGTTGGCCGCCAGCGTGGTGGCCACCACGGCGGCGCAGCCGACGACCGTGAGGGCCCAGTGCCAGGGGGTGGAGCGCGTCTCCCCGGGCCGGGTACGGCCCCGCGGTGTCTGCCTGTCAGCCGTCGCCTTGACCGCGGTCTCCACCAGGCGTCCCCTCCAGTGGTCTGTGTGAGCGAGCATCGTCCCACACGCCCCGGGCCGGCCGGCGACCCGGGTGCGGGAAGCACGAAGGGGTGGTACGGGCGGGCGGGGAGCCCGTCGTACCACCCCTTCCGGCGGTCGTGCGTCAGCCGAGGTCGGTCTCGTCGGCGGGAGCGGTGCGGGCGGCGGCGGCGGCCCGGGCCGCGGCGCGCTCCTGGAGGCTCGGCTCCGGGGTGCCGTTGTCGTAGTCCTCGCCGTAGGCGCCCTTGGCCGGGCGGCGGCGGCGCAGCGGCGGCTCGACGCCGTCGGCGAGGCGGCGGGCGGTGAGCAGGAAGCCGGTGTGGCCGATCATCCGGTGGTCCGGGCGGACCGCCAGGCCCTCCAGGTGCCAGGTGCGGACCATGGTCTCCCAGGCCTGCGGCTCGGTGAAGGTGCCGTGCTCGCGCAGCGCCTCGACGGTCTTCGACATCTGCGTGGTGGTGGCCACGTAGCAGCAGATGAGGCCGCCGGGGACGAGCGCCTCGGAGGCGACGTCCAGGCACTCCCAGGGGGCGAGCATGTCGAGGATGACACGGTCGACGTCGGTCTCGACCAGGTTGTCCTGGAGGTCGCCGACGGTGAGCTTCCACGCCGGGTGCGGCCCGCCGAAGTAGCGCTCGACGTTGCCCTTGGCGATGTCGGCGAAGTCCTGCCGGCGCTCGTAGGAGGCGAGCAGCCCGGTGTCGCCCACGGCGCGCAGCAGGTAGCTGGAGAGCGCGCCGGAGCCGACGCCGGCCTCGACGACGCGGGCGCCGGCGAAGATGTCGGCCATCGCCAGGATCTGCCCCGCGTCCTTGGGGTAGATCACGGCGGCGCCGCGCGGCATGGACAGGACGTAGTCGGGGAGCAGGGGGCGCAGCGCGAGGTACGGGACGTTCCCCGTGGTGCGCACGACCGTGCCCTCGGGGGCGCCGATCAGCTCGTCGTGGGGGAACGCACCCTTGTGGGTGTGGAACTGGTTCCCGGCCTGGAGCGTGAACGTGTAGTGGCGGCCCTTGGGGTCGGTCAGCTGGACCTGGTCCCCGACCTGGAAGGGCCCGCGTCGGCGGGTGGCACCGGTCGGTTCGGACATGCGGACAATCCTAAGGGAAGCCCGCGCTCCGGCCGACCACGGTGATCACCGCCCGGTCCGGCGGGGGCCTCAGCGGCCGGCGACGGCGGCGGTGAGGCGCTGCTCGATGTCGGTGAGCGCGGCGACGCCGTACACCCGGCCGTCGGCCTCGACCACCAGGTACTCCCCGGCGGGGGTGGCGCGCACGGCGCGCAGCAGGTCCTCGCCGGTGAGGTCGGCGGCCAGCCGCAGGCCGGGTTCGAGGTCGCGGGCCAGCGCCCCGACGGCCACCCAGGGGCGGCGGTGCTCGGGGACGGCCCGGACGGCGGACTCGCGGACCAGCCCGACCGGCTCGCCGCGGCCGTCCACCACGACCAGGGCGCCGGCCCGGGCCTCACGGGCCTGCCGCAGCGCCTCGCCGAGCGGGGTGTCGGCGGTGACCTCGACGGCCCGGCGGGCGAGGTCGCGCAGCCGCAGGCCGGGCAGGGCCTCCTTGAGCCGGGCGTTGCGCAGGCTGCCGCCGGCGCCGTTCCAGATGATCGCGGCGAGGACGGCGGCCAGCACCGCGTCGACCAGGGTGTCGGTGCTGCTGCGCTCGACGCCGCGGGCGGCGCTGAGCAGCGGCAGGCCGATCAGGACGGCGATGGCCAGCGCCCGGCCGATCCAGGCGGCGGCGACGGTGCCGCTCATGGGCTTGCCGGTGACGCCCCAGACGACGGCGCGCAGCATCCGGCCGCCGTCCAGCGGCAGGCCCGGCAGCAGGTTGAAGGCGGCGACGACGAGGTTGCTGACCATCAGGCCGGTCAGCAGCACCCCGGGCACGGTGGAGAGCTCCACGGCCTGGAGGGCGAGGTAGAAGAGGCCGCCGAGCGCCAGCGAGAGCAGCGGGCCGACGAAGGCCAGCCAGAACTCCCGCCAGGGGGTCTCGGCCTCGTTCTCGATCTCCGAGACACCGCCGAAGAACTGCAGCTGGATCCGGCGGACGCCGAGCCGGTAGCGCAGGGCGACGACGGTGTGGGCGAGTTCGTGCACCAGGACGGAGCCGTAGAAGGCGACGGCGAAGGAGAACGCCACGAGGTAGCGGGCGGCGCCGAGGCCGGGCAGGACGCGGTCGAGCTGGCCGCCGAAGACCCAGGTGATCAGGGCGGCGATGACGAACCAGGAGGGGGTGACGTAGATGGGCACGCCGAAGGGGCGGCCCATCAGGATTCCGCTCCGCCGTTCCGGTTCCTCGGGCGGCGGCCCGGGCTGGGCGCCGCCGCTGTGCGGTGGCTGGTCGGAGGTCTGCCGACCCCTGCTGTCGCTCACCGTGATCCCTTCGGTCGGTTCCCCCGCCGTGCGCCGCGCGCCGGTGCGCCCACGCTACGTGATCGGGGCCGCGGTCCTCCGCGCGCCCCTCTCTCTGCCTTCATACCCAGTGTGGGCCCGCGGGCGGCAGCCCCGTGGCAGCGGGATGACAGCGCAGGGCAATAGGGTCGGGGTATGCAGCAGACCGACACCAGCCGTGCCGCCGTGGCCCCGGCGCGTCCGGCGGCGCCCCCGACCGGCCTGTCCCCGTCGCGTGCGGGGGACTTCCTGACCTGCCCGCTGCTGTACCGGCTGCGGGTGATCGACCGGCTGCCGGAGCCGCCGAGCGCGGCGGCGACCCGGGGCACGCTGGTGCACGCGGTGCTGGAGCGGCTGTTCGACAGCCCGGCGGCGGAGCGGACGCCGGAGCGGGCGCTGGGCCTGCTGCGCCCGCAGTGGGAGCGACTGCTGGGCGAGCGGCCGGAGCTGCTCTCGCTGTTCCCCGAGGATCCGGACGGGGCGGCGCTGACGCGCTGGCTGGCGGACGCCGAGAAGCTGGTCGAGCGGTGGTTCCGGCTGGAGGACCCGACCCGGCTGCACCCGGTGGAGCGGGAGCTGTACGTGGAGACGGCCCTGGAGTCGGGGCTGCTGCTGCGCGGCTACATCGACCGGGTGGACGTCGCACCGACCGGCGAGGTCCGGCTGGTGGACTACAAGACCGGCCGGGCGCCCTCGCGGGACTTCGAGGCCAAGGCGATGTTCCAGATGAAGTTCTACGCGCTGGTGGTGTGGCGCTGGAAGGGCGTGCTCCCCAAGCGGTTGCAGCTGGTGTACCTCGGCGGGGGCGGGGACGTGGTGAGCTACGACCCGGACGAGGCGGACCTGCTCGCGGTGGAGCGCAAGCTGCGGGCGATCTGGGAGCGGATCACCCACGCGGTGGCGACCGGGGACTTCCCGGCGACCCACAACCGGCTCTGCGACTGGTGCGACCATCAGGCCAGCTGCCCGGAGTTCGGCGGCACTCCCCCGCCGTACCCGCTGCCGCTGGCCCGTACGTCCGACGAAGACGATCCCACGGGGGATCCGATGAGCAAGGAGTCCTAGGTGACGATCCGAGTGCTGCTGGTCGACGATCAGCCGCTGCTTCGCACCGGTTTCCGGATGATCCTGGAGGCCGAGTCCGACCTGGTGGTGGTCGGCGAGGCCGGCGACGGACAGCAGGCGCTGGACCAGGTCCGGGCGCTCCAGCCCGACGTGGTGCTGATGGACATCCGGATGCCCAGGATGGACGGCGTGGAGGCGACCCGCCGGATCGCCGGGCCGGGTCGGGACGGCCCGGCCAAGGTGCTGGTGCTGACCACCTTCGACCTGGACGAGTACGTGGTGGAGGCGCTGCGCGCGGGCGCCAGCGGCTTCCTGCTGAAGGACGTGCCGGCCGAGGAGCTGGTGCAGGCGATCCGGGTGGTCGCGGACGGCGCGGCGATGCTGGCGCCGAGCATCACCCGGCGGCTGCTGGACATGTACGCCACCAAGCTGCCCTCCGGCGAGGAGGCGCCGCCGCAGGCGCTGAACGCGCTGACCGAGCGTGAGCTGGAGGTGCTGAAGCTGGTGGCGCGCGGGCTGTCGAACGCGGAGATCGCGGCGGAGCTGTTCGTCAGCGAGACCACGGTGAAGACGCATGTCGGCCATGTGCTGACCAAGCTCCAGCTGCGTGACCGGGTACAGGCGGCGGTGTACGCGTACGAGAGCGGGCTGGTGCGCCCCGGCGCGCTCTGAGCCCGGGCATGACGGTGGCCCGTCCGCTCCCCCTCGCACCCTGGGGGAGCGGACGGGCCACCGTGCCGAGGGTGTCCCGGTCGCCCGGTGCCGTGCCGCCGCGCGGCTACTTGCCGATGCGGCTGATCTCCCAGAAGCGGAAGACGCCGGTGGTGTCGACGGTCGACTCCACGCCGGTGATGTTCGAACGCGAGGCGTAGAAGGCCTTGTTCTGGAACAGCGGGATCAGCGGCGCGTTGTCGGCGGCGATGGTCTGGATCTGGGCGTAGGCCGAGTTGGCCGCGGTGCGGTCGGCCTGCTTGAGGCTGTCGGGGACCAGCCGCTGGCTGATCCGGGTGTCGTCCCAGCCGTGGTGGTAGGCCCCGCCCTCGACCAGGAGCGGCGCGACGTAGTTGTCCGGGTCGGGGTAGTCGGCGAACCAACCGATGGTGTACGCCTGGTACTTGGCGTCCGCCCAGCCCTTCTTGAAGACGTCCCAGTCGGCCTCGTGCTGGACCGTCACCTGGAAGACGCCGCCGGCCTCCAGCTGCTTCTTGAGCATCTCGCTCTCGGCGCCCTCGGCGCGCGAGCGCGACCAGGTGAGGGTGAGCTTGACCGGCATCTGGACCTTGGCGGTGTTCAGGATCGCCTTGGCCTTGGTGACGTCCTGGTCGCCGTACTTGTCGAAGAAGGCGGTGGTGTGGCCGGTGATGCCGGCCGGGACCATCGAGTACAGCGGCTGGACGGTACGCGCGAAGACGTCGCGGGCGAGCGCCTTGCGGTCGATCAGCTGGGCGGCGGCCTGCCGGACGGCGACGTTGCCGCCGGTCGCGTCCTTGGTGTTGAAGACCAGGTACCGGGTGTCGGTGCTGTCGCCCTCGACGACCTGGAGGTCGGTCTTGCCGCCCTGCTGCTCGGACCGGACCTGGGCCGCGGTGTTGGGCTCCAGGCTGTTGTCGGTCAGGTCGATCTCGCCCTTGTCCAGCGCGTCCTTCAGCTCGCCCGTCTTGTCGAAGTAGCGCAGGGTGAACTTCGTGTTCCGGACCTTGGCGTCGCCGCTGTACTTGTCGTTGGGCGACAGCACGACCTTGCCCGGGATCTTCGGGCCGCCCTCGATGGACATGGTCTCGATCGAGTCGATCTTGTACGGGCCGGAGCCGACCAGCTTGTCGTTGGGCAGCGCCTTGTCGGCCGGGTAGACCTGGTGGTCGACGATGGCGCCGGCCGGGCCGGCCAGTTTGGCCGGGAGCGTGGCATCGGCCTTGGTGAGCTGGAAGACGACCTCGTTGTCGCCCTTGGCCTCGACCGACTTGATCGAGTCCAGCAGCCCGGCCGGGCCGTTCTCCGCGGCGATCTTCCGGGTGCGCTCGATGGAGTACACCACGTCGGCGGCGGTGAGCGGGTGGCCGTTGGAGAACTTCAGCCCGGGGCGCAGGGTGCAGTGGTACTGGACCGCGTCGTTGCCGGTGAACTCGCAGGACTGCGCGGCGTCCGGGCTGGGCGCGCTGGAGGCGGCCGGGTAGGACAGCAGCGACTGGAAGGTGTTGCGCAGCAGCAGCCAGGAGCCCAGGTCGTAGGCGACGGCCGGGTCCAGCGCACTGGTGACCGAGGTGGTGCCCATGGTGATCGCCTTGCCGCCGTCCCCCTTGACCGCTTCGGTGACCGAGCCGCAGCCGGTCACCGAGACGGCGACCAGGCCGGCGCAGCCGAGCACTGCCAGTCGTTCAGCTGAAGTCATCACGGATCGCGTCCTTCTGGGTGCGGTCCGGCCGAGGGGGCCGGTGGCCCGCGATGGGGTGCGCCTCCGGGGTTGCTGAAGGCACGCGGGCCGGGCGCCGTGCCACCGCGGGCAGGACGGGGTTGCCCGTCAGCGGCGGTGGCAGGGCTCGGGGTGGGGAACGAACTGGAGTAGCGTGCCATATCGAACACACCCCACCGATACCCGCACAGGTGACAGTTGGGACACGAGGGGACGGTGCGGGACGGGTCCACCGACGAGTTGTCAGTCAATGACCGTTTTCTCCCCGGACACCCGGGTCGACTGGCCGGTTCCGATCGCTTACCGGCCGGTAAGCCCCATGTGCAATGAGACGACAATCACACTCGCGAGGTGACCAGCGAGCGGAGCAGTTCAAGATCGATGTGCTCCAGCGAGGGCAGCACCAGCCGCCCGGGGGCGGGCTCGATCACCGCCACCGAGGGCACCGCGATCACCGGGCAGCCGGCCGCCTCGGCCGAGCGCACCCCGGTCGGCGCGTCCTCGACCACCACACAGCGGCCCGGCTCCGCGCCGAACCGCCGCGCCGCCTCCAGGTACGGGTCCGGGTACGGCTTGGTGCGCGGCACCTCGTCCCCGGCGACCGTGAAGGCGAAGTGGTGGGCGCCCAGCGACCGCAGCACGATGTCGATGATGTGCCGCTGCGAGGCCGACACCAGGGCGGCCGGAACCCCGTGCGCGGCAAGGGTGTTGAGAAGCCGTTCGGCGCCGGGCATGAGCGGCACGCCGCCCGCCAGCAGATCCACGAAGCGCTGGTTGATCAGGACGGTCAGGTCGGCCGGCGAGAGGTCCACGCCGGTGGCGGCCAGCAGGTAGTCGATCACCCGGGTCATCGGGCCGCCGACCACATGGGCGCGGTCGTTCTCGTCCAGCGCGTAGCCCAGCTCGGCGAAGAGCGAGGCCTCGGCCTGCCACCAGAAGTCCTCGGTGTCCACCAGGGTCCCGTCCATGTCCAGCAGCACCGCCTGCAGGCCCCGGCCGTGGTCGAGGGCGCGGGTGGTGGTGGAGATGGTCGTCATGGCGGGGATCCTTCCGTCCGTGCCCCGGGGCAGGCCCCTGGGGATGGCACGGGCCGGCCCGCTGGTGAGCGGACCGGCCCGTTCAGGATGATCCAGGATACGCCCCGCCCACCCGAAAAGAGCGAACGCTGCGCAGCCTCCGGGTTACCGGGCGTTGAAGTACTTGGCCTCGGGGTGGTGGATCACGATCGCGTCGGTGGACTGCTCCGGGTGCAGCTGGAACTCCTCGGAGAGCACCACGCCGATCCGCTCCGGCCGCAGCAGCTCGGCGATCTTGGCGCGGTCCTCCAGCTCCGGGCAGGCCCCGTAGCCGAGCGAGAACCGGGCGCCCCGGTACTTCAGCGCGAACATGTCCTTGACGTCCTGCGGGTCCTCGCCGGAGAAGCCCAGCTCGTAGCGGACCCGGGCGTGCCAGAACTCGGCCAGCGCCTCGGCCAGCTGCACGGAGAGGCCGTGCAGCTCCAGGTAGTCCCGGTAGGAGTTGTTGGCGAACAGCTCGTTCGCCGCCTCGGAGATCCGGTTGCCCATGGTGACCACCTGCAGGCCCACCACGTCCTTGACGCCCGACTCCTCGGGGCGGAAGAAGTCCGCCAGGCAGAGCCGCCGCCCGCGCCGCTGGCGCGGGAAGGTGAAGCGGGTGCGCTCGCTGCCGTCCTCGTTGAAGACGATCAGGTCGTCGCCCTTGGAGTTGGCCGGGTAGTAGCCGTAGACCACGGCCGCCTCCAGCCAGCCCTCGGTCTGCAGCCGGTCCAGCCACATCCGCAGCCGCGGCCGGCCCTCGGTCTCCACCAGCTCCTCGTACGAGGGCCCTTCGCCGCTGCGCGCCGCCTTGAGGCCCCACTGGCCCTTGAACAGCGCGTCCTCGTCCAGCCAGGAGGCGTAGTCGGCGAACGGCACGCCCTTGACGATCCGGTCGCCCCAGAACGGCGGGGTGGGGACGGTGTTGTCGACGGCGACGTCCGAGCGGACCTGGCCGAGGTTGGTCTCGGGCTCCTCCACGACCTCGGTGCGGGCGTGCCGGCGCTGCTTGAGCTCCGGCAGGGTCGCGCCGGGCACACCGCGCTTGACCGCGATCAGCGCGTCCATCAGCCGCAGGCCCTCGAAGGCGTCCCGGGCGTAGCGGACCTCGCCCTCGTAGATCTCGTGCAGGTCCTGCTCGACGTAGGCGCGGGTGAGCGCGGCGCCGCCGAGGATCACCGGGTAGTCGGCCGCCAGCTTGCGCTGGTTCAGCTCCTCCAGGTTCTCCTTCATGATCACGGTGGACTTCACCAGCAGGCCGGACATCCCGATCACGTCCGCCCGGTGCTCCTGGGCGGCGTCCAGGATCGCCGAGACCGGCTGCTTGATGCCCAGGTTGACCACGTTGTAGCCGTTGTTGGACAGGATGATGTCGACCAGGTTCTTGCCGATGTCGTGGACGTCGCCCTTGACGGTGGCCAGCACGATGGTGCCCTTGCCCTCGTCGTCGGACTTCTCCATGTGCGGCTCCAGGTGGGCCACCGCGGTCTTCATCACCTCGGCGGACTGCAGCACGAACGGCAGCTGCATCTGGCCGGAGCCGAACAGCTCGCCGACCACCTTCATGCCGGCCAGCAGCGTGCTGTTGACGATCTCCAGCGCCGGACGCTCCGTCAGCGCCTCGTCCAGGTCGGCCTCCAGGCCGTTGCGCTCGCCGTCGATGATCCGGCGCTGGAGGCGCTCCTCCAGCGGCAGCGCCGCCAGCTCCTCCGCCTTGGACGCCTTCATCGAGGTCGAGGAGACGCCCTCGAAGAGCTGGAGCAGCTTCTGCAGCGGGTCGTAGCCCTCGCTGCGGCGGTCGTAGACCAGGTCGAGGGCGACCTCGCGCTGGTCCTCGGGGATCCGGGCCATCGGCAGGATCTTGGAGGCGTGCACGATCGCGGAGTCCAGGCCCGCCTCGACGCACTCGTTCAGGAAGACCGAGTTGATCACCATGCGGGCGGCCGGGCTCAGCCCGAAGGAGATGTTGGACAGGCCCAGGGTGGTCTGCACGTCCGGGTGGCGGCGCTTGAGCTCGCGGATCGCCTCGATGGTCTCGACGCCGTCCCGGCGGGACTCCTCCTGGCCGGTGCCCAGGGTGAAGGCCAGGCAGTCGACCAGGATCGAGCCCTCGTCGATGCCGTACTCGGTGGTGAGCTGGGCGATCAGCCGCTCGGCGATGGCGACCTTGGTCTCGGCGGTGCGGGCCTGGCCCTCCTCGTCGATGGTGAGGGCGATCAGGCCCGCACCGTGCTCGCGGGCCAGCGAGGCGATCCGCCCGAACCGGGTGTCCGGGCCGTCGCCGTCCTCGTAGTTGACCGAGTTGAGCAGGGCGCGGCCGCCGAGCGCCTCCAGGCCCGCGCGCAGCACGTCCGGCTCGGTGGAGTCCAGCACGATCGGCAGGGTGGAGGCGGTGGCCAGCCGGCCGGCGATCTCCTTCATGTCGGCGACGCCGTCGCGGCCGACGTAGTCCACGCAGAGGTCCAGCAGGTGGGAGCCGTCGCGGATCTGGTCGCGGGCGATCTCCACACAGGCCTGCCAGTCGCCGGCCAGCATCGACTCGCGGAACTTCTTCGAGCCGTTGGCGTTGGTCCGCTCGCCGATCGCCAGGTACGAGGTGTCCTGGCGGAACGGCACCGCCTGGTACAGCGAGGCCGCCGAGGGCTCCGGGCGCGGGTCGCGCGAGGCGATCGGACGGCCCTGGACCCGCTCGACCACCTGGCGCAGGTGCTCGGGCGTGGTGCCGCAGCAGCCGCCGACCAGCGAGAGGCCGTACTCGCGGGTGAAGACGTCGTGCGCCTCGGCCAGCTCGGCCGGGGACAGCGGGTAGTGGGCGCCGTCCTTGCCCAGCACCGGCAGGCCCGCGTTCGGCATGCAGGAGAGGCCGATCTTCGCGTTCTTGGCCAGGTAGCGCAGGTGCTCGCTCATCTCGGCCGGGCCGGTGGCGCAGTTCAGGCCGATGTAGTCCACGCCGAGCGGCTCCAGCGCGGTCAGCGCGGCGCCGATCTCCGAGCCCAGCAGCATGGTGCCGGTGGTCTCCACGGTCACCTGGACCAGCACCGGCAGATCGAGGCCGGCCTCGGCGAGCGCCCGCTTGGAGCCGAGGATGGCGGCCTTGGTCTGGAGCAGGTCCTGGCTGGTCTCCACCAGCAGCGCGTCGGCACCGCCGGCGATCAGGCCGGCCGCGTTCAGCTGGAAACCGTCCCGCAGCGTCTCGTACGGGGCGTGGCCGAGCGTCGGCAGCTTGGTGCCGGGGCCGATCGAGCCGAGCACCCAGCGGACCCGGCCGTCGGTGTGCGCGTCGGCGGCCTCACGGGCGATCCTGGCGCCGGACTCGGACAGCTCGAAGATCCGGTCGGGGATGTCGTACTCGCCGAGCGCCGAGAAGTTGGCGCCGAAGGTGTTGGTCTCCACGCAGTCCACGCCGACCGCGAAGTACGCGTCGTGGACCGAGCGCACGATGTCGGGGCGGGTGACGTTCAGGACTTCGTTGCAGCCTTCCAGGTTCTGGAAGTCCTCCAGGCTCGGGTCCTGCGCCTGGAGCATGGTGCCCATCGCTCCGTCGGCTACCACCACCCGGGTGGCGAGCGCCTCGCGCAGCGCGTTCGCGCGGCTCTGCTGAGTGATGGACGGGTCGGCTGCAGTGGCCATGGGGCTTCTCCCTGGGTGCGACGGCTGTCGGCTTTGCGGCCCCGCTGACTCGGGGACGCACGTGGCCAGGGTATCCGGCCCACGGCGCGAGCCGGTGGGCATTCCGTATCCTGAGCGCTCTGCCGCAAGGGGGGAGCAACTGCATGGCCAAGTTCCGGACAGGCATTCGGCGGGCGGGAACAATCCTGGGGGTACCGTTCCGGGCCCTCCGGACCAGGTGGCGCGGCTGGTCGCGGTGGCGCAGATCACTCGCGGTGGTGCTGGTCGCGCTGACCGTACCGGTGGCGTCGATCGGCGCGGGGGCGCTGGCCCTGCGGCTGCAGTACACCGGGGACGCCTCCCCCGAGGCCCGCACCCGGGGCCGGGACGCGGTCTGGCTGGGGCACGCCTGGGTGGACGGCCGCAAGACCGAGGAGGACATCGCCGCACTCGCCGCCCGGCTCGCCGGCACCGGCATCCGCGACCTGTACGTCCACACCGGCCCGCTGGAGCACGACGGCTCGCTGCCGCCGTCCGTCCACCCGAGGGCCCGCTGGTTCACCGACGCCGTGCACCGGGCGATGCCGCGGATCCGGCTGCAGAGCTGGCTCGGCGACGAGGTCAAGCCCGAGAAGGACGCCCTGGACCTGGAGGACGCCGCCACCCGGGACCGGGTCACCGCCTCCGCCCGCCAGGTGCTCGACCTCGGCTTCGACGGGGTGCACTTCGACATGGAGCCGATCCGCCCCGGCTCGGCCGGCTGGCTCTCGCTGCTCGACCAGGTCGGCGAGGTGACCTCCGGGCGCGGCGCGCAGCTGTCGGTCGCCGCCCCGCAGATCGACCCGGTACCCGGGCTGCACACCGCCGGGATCCTGCTCACCGACCACGGCAAGTGGTGGGACCGGGCCTACTTCGCCGAGACCGCCCGCCGGGTCGACCAGATCGCGGTGATGACCTACGACTCCAGCATGCCGACCGAGCCCCTGTTCGGCGGCTACGTCGCCCTGCAGACCGAGCTCGCGCTGGAGGCCACCCCGGAGGACGTGGACCTGCTGATGGGCCTGCCGTTCTTCTGGGAGGACAAGTGGGGCCACTGGGGCAAGGCCGAGACGGTCGACGCCGCCGTGCGCGGCGTCCGGCTCGGCCTCGGCCGGCAGGACCTGCGGCGGCAGAACTTCGGCGTCGCGCTGTACGTGGACTTCGCCGCCACCCCGGAGCACTGGGACTCCTACCGGCGCGGCTGGGTGCGCTGAACCGCGCCCGCCCCGGCCGGCGGTGGATCGTGGCGCCCCCGACCGGGAGGTGGCGCCACCAGGGCGGGATGTGACGATGCGTCATGGTTCGGCTACGATCCGTGCCTGACGGGTCGAGGCGGACCGCGCCCGGCCGTCGGACCCCCGGAGAACCGCCGTGCAGCGCCACCGCCCGCCGGCCGCCCTGGCCGCCGCCCCGCTCCTCGCCCTCTGTGTCGCCGTGCCCGCCCACGCGGCCGGCGGGTACACCGTCGACACCCCGCCCCGGTACGCCGCACTGGGCGACTCCTACGCCGCCGGGGTCGCGGCCGGCCCCTACGAACAGGACAGCGGCGACTGCCACCGCAGCGCCCGCGCCTACCCCGCGCTCTGGGCCGCCGACCACGGTGCCACCGACGTCCTGGCCGCCGCGTGCGCCGGGGCCACCACGGCGGACGTCCAGCGCGACCAGCTGCCGAAGGTCGGGGCCGACACCACCGTGGTGACCCTCACCGTCGGCGGCAACGACCTCGGTTTCGCCGACGCCGCCGGGAGCTGCCTGCAGCCGCTCACCACCGACGGCCGCTGCGACAAGGCGCTGGACGAGTCCGAGCGCCGGCTGCGCGAGGAGCTGCCCGACCGGCTCTCCGCCCTCTACGACGGCGTCCGGGCCGCCGCCCCGGCCGCCCGGGTGGTGGTCACCGGCTACCCGCACCTGCTGCGGACCGGCACCACCTGCCTGATCGGCACCGACGCCCGCCGGCAGCGGTTCAACGCGCTCACCGACGGGCTCGACGAGCTGATCAACCGTCAGGCCGAAGCCCGGGGCTTCGCCTTCGCGGACGTCCGGGCACCGTTCGAGGGCCACGGCGTCTGCGCGGGCGCGGGGCGGGAGTGGATCACCGGAATCGTGCTGACCAGGCTCTGGGAGTCCTTCCACCCCACCTCCGAGGGCCAGTCCCTCGGCTATCTCCCGGCCGTCACGGCCGCCACCGGGCCCCGGTAGACACGGCGGCCGGCGGCTGCCGTCGGCGCCCTGCGGATATCCGCTGGATCATGGCGCCCCGCTCCCCCAGACTGTCCCGGTGCCCGGCCGTGCCGCGCATCAAAGCCCGTAGGCTGGGCAGGTAGGGACCATGGAGCGAGGCGTTCCATCGGTGACGAGAGGTTCGACAGTCGGCAGCCGGCCCGTCGGCGCCCCGGCAGGCCAGCCGGGGCGGTGCACGGCCGTCCGCCGACCGGAGGGAGACACTGGGTGATCGAGCTGGAAGATGTTCCCGAGTTGATCGACCCGGTGATGGTCTGCGCCTTCGAGGGCTGGAACGACGCGGGCGACGCCGCCTCCGCGGCTCTGGCACATCTGGACGAGACCTGGGGCGGCAAGGTGTTCGCCGCCCTGGACGCGGAGGACTACTACGACTTCCAGGTCAACCGGCCGACGGTCTGGCTGGACGGCGGCATCCGCCGGATCACCTGGCCCACCACCCGGCTCTCGGTGATCCGGGTGACGGAGCCCAAGACCCGGGACATCGTCCTGGTGCGCGGTATCGAGCCCAGCATGCGCTGGCGCTCGTTCTGCAACGAGCTGCTCGGCTTCGCGCACGAGCTGGGCGCCGAGCTGGTGGTGATCCTGGGCGCGCTGCTCGGCGACACCCCGCACAGCCGCCCGGTGCCGGTCAGCGGGGTGACCTCCGACCCGGAGCTGGCCCGCCGGCTGGACCTGGAGGAGAGCCGCTACGAGGGGCCCACCGGGATCGTCGGGGTGCTGCAGGAGGCCTGCGCGCACGCCGGTGTGCCGGCCGTCACGCTCTGGGCGGCGGTGCCGCACTACGTCGCGCAGCCGCCGAACCCCAAGGCGACCCTGGCGCTGATCAACAAGCTGGAGGACCTGCTGGACCTGCGCATCCCGCCGGGCGAGCTCGGCGAGGACGCCCGGGCCTGGCAGCTCGGCGTGGACCAGCTCGCCGCCGAGGACAGCGAGGTGGCCGAGTACGTCCAGCAGCTGGAGGAGGCGCAGGACACCGCCGAGCTGCCGGAGGCCTCGGGCGACGCGATCGCCCGGGAGTTCGAGCGCTATCTGCGCCGCCGGGAGAACGTCGGCCCGACGGGCGAGAAGCCCATCGCCGGGCACGCGACCACGGCGGAACGGCCGAACGACCCCGAGGCGCCGGGCGCCCGGGAGAGCCAGGACGGCGGCGAGGACGACTGACGCGTCCGCCCGGGTGGACGGGTGGACGGGCTTACGGCATGCCGAAGGGGCGTCAGGACCAGTGGTCCTGACGCCCCTTCGACCGTCGCGGCCGGGCCGCGCCTACGGCTTGTCCGGCACGCCTCAGAGCGCGACGCCGAGCAGGGCGTCCACGGTGCGCGAGACCAGGCCGGGCGCGCCGATGTCCGTCCCGCCCTCGGCGTCCTGGAGGGCGGCCCAGCGGTCGACGGCGGCCAGCGCGGCGGGCGCGTCCAGGTCGTGCGCGAGCGCCTCGCGGACCGCGGCGAGCAGCGCCTCCGCCGGCGGGCCGTCCGGGCGGGAGACCGCCGCGCGCCAGCGGGCCAGGCGCTCCACGGCCTCGTCCAGGGTGCCCTTCGTCCACTCCCAGTCCTCGCGGTAGTGGTGCGAGAGCAGGGCGAGGCGGATCGCCGCCGGGTCGACGCCCTCACGGCGCAGCGCCGAGACGAAGACCAGGTTGCCGCGGGACTTGGACATCTTGTGCCCGTCCAGGCCGACCATGCCGGCGTGCACGTACGCCTTGGCGTACGGGTGGTGGCCGGTGGCGACCTGGGCGTGGGCGGCGCCCATCTCGTGGTGCGGGAAGGAGAGGTCGCTGCCGCCGCCCTGGATGTCGAAGGACATGCCGAGGTAGCGCAGGGCGATGGCGACGCACTCGATGTGCCAGCCGGGGCGGCCGTGGCCGAGCTCGGTGTCCCAGGCGGGCTCGCCCGGGCGGGCGGAGAGCCAGAGCAGGGCGTCGAGCGGGTTGCGCTTGCCCGGGCGGTCCGGGTCGCCGCCGCGTTCGGCGAAGACCGGCCGCATGGCCTCGGGGGTGAGGCCGGAGACCTCGCCGAAGTGCGGGTCGGACTCGACCGAGAAGTAGATGTCGCCGTCCACCTCGTAGGCGGCTCCGCTCGCCAGCAGCTTCTGGACCAGCGGGACGATCCACGGGATCGACTCCACGGCGCCGATGTAGTGGGCCGGCGGGAGCAGCCGCAGGGCGGTCATGTCCTCGCGGAACAGGGCCGTCTCGCGCTCGGCGAGCTCCGTCCAGTCCTGGCCGGTGGCGACGGCGCGCTCCAGCAGCGGGTCGTCCACGTCGGTGACGTTCTGCACGTACAGGACGTCGTGGCCGGCGTCCTTCCACACTCGCTGCGCCAGGTCGAAGGCGTTGTAGGTGGCGGCGTGGCCCATGTGGGTCGCGTCGTAGGGCGTGATGCCGCAGACGTAGATCCGGGCGGTGCCGTCCTGCGGCACGACCTCCCGGATACAGCCCGCTGCGGTGTCGTGGATACGAAGGGGGAGCCCCTGACCAGGCAGGGCGGGAACCTCGGAGGCGGGCCAGGCATGCATGGAACTGACTTTAACCTCGCGAACATTTGAAAGCCTAACCAGTACGCAAGATCGACTGGATTCGCTTCCAGGCGTTGCCTGAGCGCTTCCCGACTGATACGGACCGGCTCTTGACCCGGTCCGAACGGGGCCGTACACCCCGGCGGTGAGCGCCCGGCCGACCCTGCCGCCGACCGGGCGCCCGGCTCCTCGGGGGAGGCGGCCGGAGCCGCTACAGCCGCTTCCAGAGGGCCGGCACGTTCGGCGGCTCCCAGCCGGTGACGGCGGTGTGCCCCTGGAGGCACTGGTAGGAGACGCCGGAGTAGGTGACGCGGTCGCCCGCGTTGTAGAGCGTGCCCACGGTCCAGCTGCCGCCGGGCGGGGTGGTCGGGGGCGTGGTGGGCGTGGTGCTGGGGCCCGGGCTGGTCGGCGGGGTGGTGGGTGTCTGCGGGACGTTCAGGACGAAGTCGTAGGTGCCCTCCTTCGCCGAGCCGACCTGGCGGACGTTCATCAGCAGCCGCGCGTCGTAGATGGTGTCGGTGCTGTTGCGCGGCTCACCCGGGAAGTAGAGCTGGGTGGTGAGCACCGGGCGGCCGGGCGCCTGGAGCTTCACGTGGATGTGCCGGGTGCGGCCCGGGTAGAGGCCGGGGACGATGGTGGTGAGGCTGAACGCGCCCTGGGCGTCGGTGAACTGGTGGCCGCGGAAGGTGAACCCGACGTTGTCGTAGGCGCCGTTGACGTCGGCCTGCCAGAAGTCGAGCAGGACGCCCGCGATCGGCAGGCAGGCCCGGCCGAAGACGTAGCCGCTGACGGTCAGCCGGGTGCCGGGGGTGCTGTTGGTGATCAGCGAGGTCCGCAGCGGGGAGTTGGGCTTGAAGTAGGGGCCCTCGGTCTGCTCGATGGTGGGATCGTCGCCGTCGTGGCAGGCGGGGGTGAGGCCGGGCGCCTCGCCGGTGCCGGCCCGGTCGCGGGCCAGCGCGACCCCGCCGCCGACCAGTAGCGGGGCGGTGCCGAGCACCGCGGCGGCCCTGAGGACCGTCTTGCGGCTGATCCGGCGGTCGATCAGGCCCTCCGGCCCGGGGGTGGGCTCTTCGGATGCGGGCATGCGCCGACTCCTTCGTGGGGGTGGGACTGGAGATGGGTGGGCGACCCTTGCCGTGGTGGGGGCATGACAAGGACCGGGCCGGCGGTCGCCCGGACGAACCGGGCCGGCCACCGGCGGCCAGCAGTCAACCTACGGGGCGTCCGGGGCCGCGGCGATGGACGCGATCCGGGGATCGTGGTGATTTCCTCCGACCCGGGCCCGGAACTCCCCCGGCGTCATCCCGGTCTCCCGGCGGAAGAAGCGGCAGAAGTAGGCCGGATCACCGAAGCCGGCCTCCCGAGCAACCTGACGAATCGTCAAATCGGTGCAGGCCAGCAGTCGTTTGGCCTCCAGGGTCTGCTGCTGGCGGATCAGCCGGCCCGGCGTCCGGCCGGTGACCTGCTTGACCAGAGTCTGCAGATGGCCGGGCGAGACGCCCAACTCCTGCGCACAGGAGGCCACCGAGCGCTGCTCCCCGCCCGGCAGACCGATCAACCGGGTGAAGGCGGAGGCCAGTTCGGCCGACCGGCCGGGCGCCGCACCGCCCTCGCCGGGGACCGCGGCCCGCAGCGCGCGGACGATCAGGATGTGCAGGCTCGCCCGCAGCACACCCGCGTAACCGGGCGCCCTGGTCCGGTACTCGTGCTCCATGTCGGCCAGCAGCGCGCCGATGGCGCCGGCCTGTTCACCGAGCCGCAGACCGGGCCGGGCGGCCAGGGTGCGCAGCGCGGTGAGGTCCTTCGGCTGCGAGAACAGGAAGTCCTCGTTGAACAGCACGACCTGTCCGGTGAGACCGTCCGCGTCCGCCCAGTAGTGCACCTGGCCGGGCGCGATCACGCACAACTGGGGCGGCCGCAGCGGCCGGTGGACCAGGTCGAGCACGTGGGCACCGCGGCCTCCGGTGACGAGGACGATCTCGTAGAAGGAGTGCCGGTGGGGGAAGCCCGCGCGGGAGAGCGGGCCGATGGTGTCGAAGCTGCCGATCGCGAAGGGCAGCAGGTGCGGCAGCGGGACCTGGAGACGGTGCATCGGCAGGTCCAGCGTGCGGGTGTCGCTCATCGGCCGGTCCGGTGGGGCGCGGTCGGCGGGTTGGGGGTGGTCCGTCGCTCGTCCATCGGAGCAGTCTGCGGCCGCTCGCGCCACCGGTCCAGACCACTGAGGTGCCGTCCGGCCGGTCGTGCGCCCGGCGGGACGGGCCGGACCGGGCCCGGGGCACGGGCGGTCAGATCGGCGGCCAGGGGATGGACGGCCACTCCTCGGACGGCAGCGGGTGCCGGCCGGTGCGGCGGAGTTCGGCCACCCGGGCGCGGGCGGCGGCGAGTTCGGCCGCGGTCAGGTGCGGGGCGAGCCGCTCGCCGAGGGCACCGTCCAGCTGCTCGGCGAGCCCGGCCAGCACCTCCAGCGCCTCGTCGGGCAGCGGCTGCCCGGCCCAGCCCCAGAGCAGGGTACGCAGCTTGCCCTCGGTGTTGAAGGTGACACCGTGGTCGATGCCGTAGATCCGGCCGTCGGCGGCGGCGATCAGATGACCGCCCTTGCGGTCGGCGTTGTTGAGGACGGCGTCCAGCACCGCCATCCGGCGCAGCCGCCGGTCGTCGGGGTGGACCAGCAGCGCGGTCCGGCCGTCGCCGACCTCCGCGCGGACGATCGGCAGCCAGCCGGCCTCCGGGCCCCGCGGATCCTGGAGGGCGAGCAGCGGATCGGCGCCCGGGTCCGGCTCGACCCAGAGCTGCACCATGCCCGTCCCGTACGGGCCCTCGCGCAGCACCGTGGGCGGTATCAGCGCCCAGCCGGTGGCGGCGGCGAGCTCGTACGCGGCGACCTCGCGGCCGGCCAGCGTGCCGTCCGGGAAGTCCCAGAGCGGGCGTTCACCGGCGACCGGCTTGTAGACGGCCTGCGCGGTCAGCGAGTCCAGCGTGACGCTGCAGTAGAGCGCCGCGTTGGAGGCGTCGGTGAGCCTGCCGTGGACGGTCAGCTCGCCCTCGCGCAGCAGCAGCAGAGCGGTGGGCACGTCGGCGGCCAGGGCCGCGGCGGCGGCCGGGTCGGCCTCGGGCGGGGTCTCGGTGTTCAGCGCCGGTAACCGTTCGCGCGCGGGCACAGGTGGCCCTCCGGGTCGAGCGGCAGGTTGCAGAACGGGCAGGGCTTGCGGCCGGCCGCGACCAGGTCCAGCGCCCGCTTGGCGAACACCCGGGCCATCGCGCCGGAGAGCCGCACCCGCAGCATGTCGGGGCCTTTCTCGTCGTCCTCGAAGACCGCCTCGGCGGCGTCCCCGCCGTCCTCCTCCTCGTCCTCGATCACCGCCTGCGCCTCGACCACCAGGCAGCCGTCGATGCTGTCCCAGGCCAGGGCCATGGTGCCGACCCGGAACTCCTGCTCCAGTGGCAGGTCGAGCGGCGCGGTGTCGAGCAGGTCCTGCGGGGCGGCGGCCGGGATGGCGGCGTCGCCGCCGCTGCGCCGCAGGGCCTCGTCGAGGACCTCCTCGATCCGCTCCGCGAGCGCGGCGACCTGGGTCTTCTCCAGCAGCACGCTGGTGATCCGCCCCCGGGCGCTGGCCTGCAGGTAGAACGCCCGGGCGCCGGGCTGGCCGACGGTGCCGGCCACGAACCGTTCGGGCTGGTCGTAGAAGAAGACCTGACGGGGCACGCTCTCGCTCCGGATCGTGTCGATCGAGTCGATCGTATGGATCGTTATGACGTCATGGGTTGGGCTGTGGCGGGGCTCGCTAGTCACCCTACGACCTCCCGGCCGGGGCCGGGGAGCCGAGTCGGTGACCGGCGGGTGGCCGGGCGGTGGCGGCCGGGTCGCCGCGGGCGGACCCGGCCACGGCGGGCCGGCCGCGGGACCGGCCTCAGGCGGTGCCGGTGGCGCCGCCGACCACCGCGTCCCCGGCCGGAGCGCCCTGGCCGCCGCCCGTTCCGGGGGCGAGCGAGGAGAGGTCGCCGGTGTCGCCCATTCTCAGCACGAAGGGCCGCTGCGGGGTGTAGCGGATCGCGGTGACCGAGCAGGGCTCGACGCTGATCCGCTGGAAGTGGTCGAGGTGCAGGCCGAGGGCGTCGGCCACCACGGCCTTGATCACGTCGCCGTGCGAGCAGGCGATCCAGACCGCGTCCCCGCCGTGGTCGGCGGCGATCTTCTCGTTCCACTCGCGGACGGCGCTCACCGTACGGTGGCTCAGCTCACGCAGCGACTCCCCGCCGGGGAAGGCGGCCGCGGCAGCGTGGTCCTGGACGGTGCGCCAGAGCGGCTCCCCGGCCAGCTCGGCGAGCGGGCGGCCGGTCCACTCCCCGTAGTGGCACTCGCCGAGGCGGTCGTCCTCGGTGGGCGCGCCCAGCTCGGGCCGGGCGGCGAGCAGCGGCTCCAGGGTCTGCCGGCAGCGGTCCAGCGGGCTGCTGACCACCCGGGCCAGCGGGATGCCGGCGAGCCGGCCGGCCAGCGTGGCGGCCTGGGCGCGCCCGGTGTCGTCGAGGTCCACCCCGGGCGTCCAACCGGCCAGGATTCCGGCGGTGTTCGCGGTGGAGCGGCCGTGGCGGACGAGCAGCAGGGTGGGCATGGGGCCTAGCGTACGACCTCCCGGCCGGGATCCGCTCCGGGCCCGGACCGGTACGACGGGCGGGGACGGCCGGGGGCCGGACCGGTACGACGGCCGGGGCGAGGTGGCCCCACGACGGCCGTGCAGGGGTCAGAATGTCCCGCATGATCGTCCACTGCGCCATCTACCGCGACGGCCTCCGGATCGAGGCGCCCGCCGACCACACCGGCGCCCTGGCCGCCGCGCGGGCGGCCGGCCGGGGCAGCTTCGTCTGGATAGGCCTGTTCGAGCCGACCGCCGAGGAACTCGACCAGGTCAGCAAGGAGTTCTCGCTGCACCCGCTGGCCGTCGAGGACGCCGTCAGCGCGCACCAGCGCCCCAAGATCGAGGCCTACCAGGGCTCGCTGTTCGTGGCGCTCAAGACGCTCGGCTACCACCCCGGCGGGCACGCGGTGACCAGCGGCGAGGTGATGGTCTTCGTCGGCGAGGACTTCGTGATGACGGTCCGCCACGGCACCGACAGCCCGCTCAGCGGCCTGCGGGCCCGCCTGGAGGAGCAGCCTGAGCTGCTGCGGTACGGCCCGAGCGCGGTGCTGCACTCGGTCTGCGACACGGTGGTGGACGGGTACGCCGACGTCGCCACCGGGCTCCAGGCCGACCTGGACGAGCTGGAGGCCGACGTCTTCGCCCCCGGCCGGGTCGGCCGCGACAACGCCGGGCGGATCTACGGCTACAAGCGCCAGCTGATGACGGTCCGCCGGGCCACCGGCCCGCTGCTGGAGCCGATGCTGCGGCTGGAACGCGGCGGGGTGCCGTTCATCACCCCCCGGGCGCTGCCGTACCTGCGGGACGTCGCCGACCACCTGGCCCGGGCCAACGACCAGGTGGACGGCATGGACCGGCTGCTGTCGGACATCCTGAGCGCCAACCTGGCGCAGGTCAGCGTGCAGCAGAACAACGACATGCGGAAGATCTCGGCCTGGGCGGCGCTGGCCGCCGTGCCGACCATGATCGCGGGCGTGTACGGGATGAACTTCGCCGACATGCCCGAGCTGCGCCAGCCCTGGGGGTACCCGGCGGCGCTGTCGCTGATGGTGGCGGTCTGCGTGGTGCTGCACCGGGTGTTCAAGCGGCACGACTGGCTGTAGCGCGCGGCCGGCCGGGCCCGCCCCGAGTCCCCGGGGCGGGCCCGGCCGGCGCCGGGGCGGTCGGGCTCAGGCCAGCCCGGCGCGCTCCAGGGCCGCGACGCCGGTGCGCAGCGCCGTGATCCGCTCGTCCAGGCCGAACCCGGACGGGGCCAGGGTGAGCGTGGTGACGCCCGCGTCGGCGTAGGCCTGCATCCGGTCCGCGATCCGGGCGGTGTCGCCGATCAGCGAGGTGGCGTCAATCAGGTCGTGCGGGACGGCCGCGGCGGCGCCCGCGTAGTCCTTGGCGAGGTACCGCTGCTGGATCTCGTCCGCCGCCTGCTCGTAGCCCATCCGCCGGGCGAGCTGGTTGTAGAAGTTCTTCTCCTTGCTGCCCATACCGCCGATGTAGAGCGCGGCGTACGAACGCTGGGCGTCGACGCCCGCGGCGACGTCCTCGCCGACCGCGATGGTGACGGTCGGGCAGAGGTCGAAGCCGTCCAGGCTCTGACCGGTCCTGGCGCGGCCGGCCCGCAGCGGGTCGACGGAGAGCGCGGCGTGCTCGGGCGAGAAGAAGATGCCGAGCCAGCCGTCGGCGATCTCGCCGGTCTGCTCCAGGTTCTTCGGGCCGATCGCGGCGATGTACAGCGGGATGTGCTCGCGCACCGGGTGCACGGTGAGCTTGATCGGCTTGCCGGGCCCGCCGGGCAGCGGCAGCGTCCAGTGGGCGCCCTCGTGGACCAGGCGCTCACGGGACATCGCCTTGCGGATGATCTCGACGTACTCGCGGGTGCGGGCCAGCGGCTTGTCGAACTTCACGCCGTACCAGCCCTCGGAGACCTGCGGCCCGGAGACGCCCAGGCCGAGCCGGAACCGGCCGCCGGAGAGGGTGTCCAGGGTGGCCGCCGTCATCGCGGTCATCGCCGGGGTGCGGGCCGGGATCTGGAAGATGGCCGAGCCGACGTCGATCCGTTCGGTCCTGGCCGCGACGAACGACAGCACGGTGGCCGCGTCCGAGCCGTACGCCTCGGCCGCCCAGCAGACCGAGTAGCCCAGCCGGTCGGCCTCTTCGGCGACCGCGATGTTGTCGGCGTCCATGCCGAGTCCCCAGTAGCCGAGGTTGATGCCCAGTCGCATGTGCCATGCCTTCCAGTCGGGTTGTCCGCGAGGGTAGCCGTGCGCCCGGCGGTCATGCTACTGGCCGGTAGTCGTGGGCCTGGTCACATTCGGGCGAGCCGGGCGAGTAGTGATCGTTCTGCGGGTCGGCCCATCTGTCCGGGCACCGGCCGCTACGCTCAGCCGACGTGGAGAAGCCTCTCCCCACCTGCACGTTTACCGGCCAGTGGAGGGCCCGTCCGATGGAAAAGCGTCACCTCGGCCGTACCGGGCTGCAGGTCTCCCGGCTCGGCCTCGGCACCATGGCCTGGGGCCGCGACACCGACGAGCACGAGGCCGCCGAGCAGCTCAAGGAGTTCGTGGACGCCGGCGGCAACCTGGTCGACACCGCCGATGTGTACGCCGACGGGGGCGCCGAGTACCTGCTCTCCCGGCTCACCGAGAACCTGATCCCCCGCTCCGAGCTGATCATCGCCACCAAGGCGGGCAGCGTCCCGGAGTCCGGCCGCCGCTTCGACGGCTCCCGCGGCCACCTGCTCACCGCCCTGGACGCCTCGCTCCGCCGCCTCGGCACCGACTACGTGGACCTCCTCCAGGTGCACGCCTTCGACCCGGCGACGCCGATGGAGGAGACGCTCAGCGCCCTCGACATCGCCGTGGCCTCCGGGCGCGCCCGGTACGTCGGCGTCTGCGACTACAGCGGCTGGCAGCTGGCCAAGGCCGCCACCTGGCAGCACGCCCACCACGGCCGCACGCCGCTGGCCGGGGCGCAGCTGGAGTACTCGCTGCTCCAGCGGGGCATCGAGCGCGAGGCACTGCCCGCGGCCCGGGACGCGGGCGTGGGCGTGCTCGCCTCCTCGCCGCTCGGGCGGGGCGTGCTCACCGGCAAGTACCGGCACGGCGTGCCGCAGGACTCGCGCGGCGCCTCGCCGTACCTGTCCGGCTTCGTCCAGCCGTACCTCGGGGAGCGCTCGCGGCGGATCGTGGACGCCGTCGCCACCGCCGCCGACGGGCTGGCCAGCAGCCCGCTCGCGGTGGCCCTGGCCTGGGTCCGGGACCGGCCCGGGGTGGCCAGCGCGCTGGTCGGCGCCCGGACGGTGGCGCAGCTGCAGGCGGCACTGTCGGTGGAGGCGCTTACGCTTCCGGGTGAGATCCGTGGTGCGCTCGACGACATCTCGTCGCCGGTGCACCGGTACCCGGACCAGGGGTGGACCGAGCTGTAGAACGGCCCGGGTGCGGTCCGCCTGTTCCCGGCCGCTCACCGACCAACTGAATCGACCGATCGACCGACCTGACCGACCGGGCCGCCGCGCGCGGCACGGCCGGCCCGACCACGCCGGCCGCGCCTGCGGCGGAGGCCCGGCGCCAGCAGTGGAGTGACCTTTCTTGGAGCGAACGATGAGTGACACGGAGAACGGCGCTCCGGAGGAGACCTCGGCGGGCGTGGACGGCGGCGACCAGGCGGGCGCGGACCGCGGCGACAAGGCGGCCGCCGTCGCGGCGGTGGCGGCGGCGATCCGGGCGATCGGGGCGACCGGGAAGCAGCAGATCGGCCCGGCGTCCGGAATCCCGGCACCGCAGGCCCCGGCACCGCAGGCCCCGGCACCGCAGGCCTCCTCCTCGCAGGCCCCGTCCTCGCCGAGCGCGGCGCCGCAGAGCACGGCGGCCCAGGGCACGGCGGCCCAGGGCCCGTCGTCCCCGACTCCGGTGGCGGCGGCCCCGGCCCCGGCCGGTGGAACCGCGCCGGCGGAGGCGGCCGGGCCGACGCCGCCCCGGGCGCACGCCGTGACGGACGAGCAGCGGGCACAGGCCCTGCGGGCCACCGCCGAGGTGCTGACCGCGGGCGGCGCACCCGCCGATCTCGCGTCCGCCGCCGTGGCCGAGTTCGGCGACGGCGCCGCCGAACAGCTGCGTGCCGATCCGTGGGCGGTGCTGTCCCTGCCCGGTGTCCGCCCCGAGCACGCGGACGGCTTCGCCCGCGGCCTGCTCGGCCCCGCCGCCGGCCCTGGCGACCCCCGCCGGGCCCAGGCGCTGGTGCCCTGGCTGCTGGAGCAGTCGGCGCTGCGCGGCCACTCCGCCGTGGAGATCGGCGAGGTCGCGGCCGGGCTCGACCGGCTCGGTCTGCCGGACTCCGCCACCGCGCTGCAGTCGGCGGTGGTGGACGGCCGGGCGATGGCCTTCCAGGAGGAGCTGACCGGGCCCGAGGCGCAGGCCGCCGTCGGCGGCGACGAGGACGACGAACCGCCGACCCGGACGCTGCTCACCCTGGAGCGGCTGGCGCTGGCGGAGGAGAGCCTGGCGGACGGGCTGGTCCGGCTGATGTCCACCTTTGCCCCCGGGGAGAACATCGACGTCGAGGCGGAGGCGGGCGAGGCGGAGGCCAGCGAGGCGGAGGCCAGCGAGGCGGAGGCCAGCGAGGCAGCGGAGGCCCACGAGGTGGCGGAGGCCCACGAGGTGGCGGAGGACGCGCCCGAGGAGGACGCGCCGGAGCCCGTCGCCCCCGGCCCGGCCGCCTGGGAGGCGGCCGCCGAGGCGGCGCCCTCGTCCTCCGCGACCGCCCTGATCCGCGCGGCGGCCGAAAGCGCCCTGGTCACCCACACCGGCGGCGAGGCCGCCCGGGCCGAACCCGCCGCCCTGCTGAACGCCGCCACCGGCCTCGGGCTGCGCGCCTGGGCCGCCACCTGGACCGACCAGGGCCGGGACAGCTTCGCCGCGCTCGTCACCGCGACGGGCGGCACGGCCGACGGCGCGGCCGACCACCCGCCGGTGCCGGTCGCCACCCTGGCCGAGCTGCTCTCCGGGGTGTCCGGCCCCGGCCGCTCCTCGGACGGCGCGCTCGCCCTGGACGTACTCGTCGTCCTGGACGCGCCGCTGCTGGACGTCGAACTGGCCGCCACCCTGCTGGAGTCGCTGGCCGACGGCACCCGCCTGGTCCTCAGCGGTGACCCGGGTCAGCTCTGGTCGGCCGGCCCGGGCCGCTTCTTCGCCGATCTGCTGGCCGCCCGGGTCTGCCCCTCGACGGCCTCCCGCACCCCGGACTTCGGCCCGATCGGCGAGCTGGTCTCCGGCGTCGGCATCGGTGAACTCCAGCCGGTGGAGGCGCCCGACAAGGAGGTGGTCATCCTGACCGCCAAGGACGGCGGCGAGGCCGTCCATCGCGCCGTCCAGCTGCTCACCGACTCCATTCCGCGCGCGCTCGGCATCCCCGCCGAGCAGGTGGTGCTGCTCACCCCCGGCCACGGCGGCACCGCCGGCACCCGGGCGCTCAACGCCGCCGCGAAGGCCCGGCTCAACCCCGGCCCCGGCCGCTTCGGAGGCTTCGACCCGGGCGACCGGGTGGTCGACTCCCCCGCCCCCGGCATCACCCGCCCGGCCCGGGTGCTCGACGGCGACGCCGCCGGCCTGCACCTGGAGTACGCCGACGGCGCCCGGCGCACCGTCCCGCCCGCGGAGGCCGGCCGGCTGCGGCACGGTTGGGCGCTGACCGTCCACCAGGCGGCCGGCCGCCGCTGGCCGGGCGCCGTGGTCGTGCTGCCCGACGACGCGGCCCAGGCGCTCACCCGGCAGTGGGTCTACACCGCCTTCGGTCGCGGCGAGCGCCATCTCTCCGTGGTCCACGCGGCCGGTCCGGCGCTCCCGCAGGCCGTCGCCGAGCGCCCGGCCCTGCCCCGGACGACCCGCCTGCGCTCGATCCTCGCCGAGAACGCCGCCCAGACGTACTGACCGTCGCTCACCACACCACGGGCGGGGCCCACGCGGGCCCCGGCCCGTCGGCATGCCCGCCCCGGACGCGGGCCGGGGCGGGACTGTCGCCGGGCCGGGGCTCGGGGCTCGGGGCTCGCCATAAAGCAGGCTCATGGCAACGGTGGATCAAACCTTGGACGCATGACCCAGACCGGCGGAGCACTGCGCCGGCTCTGACGCCGCCCGCGTTGCGAAAGAAACGTCCGAAACCACGCGCCCCCGCAGAAACGTTCGGGCACCATCGCGGCCGGCCTCGCCGGTCTGCTCGTCGCCCGGGCCGCGGTCGGCACCGCCCGAGCCGCCGCCGCGTCGCGTGCCTTCCGCTTCGAACGCCTTGTCGGATCCTGGCCGCGCGCTGTCGGACGAACGGTCGGGGGCGGTACCCGGACCTTCCGTCCCGGTACCGCCCCCGACCGTGTGGCAGGCGCAGGCGCACCCGCGCCCGCCCCGGTCAGTCGTCGGGGTCCTCGTCGTCGTAGACCTCGCTGACGTCGAACCGGCAGATCAGCAGCTGCGGGTCGGCGTGCTCGAACGGCTCCGGCAGCCACTCCCCCGGCTCGGTCGGCTCGGCGGCGGCGACCCAGAGCGTCGAATCGGCCTCCTCCAGGCCGAACTCCTCGCTTCGGGCGGCGATCTCGTCCGGCTCGTACTCGCCGAACAGCACACCGATCGCGGCGTTCACCCCGCTCGTCCCGCCCCCGCCCGGGGTCAGCGAGTCGTCCAGCCGCTCGGCCTGGGCGCGCAGCCGCTTCGAGTCGACGATGTGGTAGTCGCGGCGGATCAGCACGCTGATCGCCTCGGGCTGTTCGGGGCCATGGAAGCCGCCCGGGCCCTCGTCACCGGGGACCTCGAAGGGGGTCACCTCGTCGTAGACCTCGTAGAGGAGTTGGTCGTAGGCGATGGCCGCCGTCGCGAGCTGCTCGTAGGCGGCGAACACAGCGGGATCGTCCGCTGCGCTGGGGCTTGACACCGCTTCCAGATGACGGTCGATGGCGGCCTTGACCGCCTCGGCGGCGGCGCGTACCTCGGCAATGGTGGGCTGCGCGGCATCAGACATGGTGCAGACGCTATCTCCCCTCGGCGTCACCACGCACAGCGGTTGTCACCTACACCCGCGATTTCACCGCAACTTCCCCCCTGATGTCCGATCCGCGTGCTTCTGTGCCCGCGCACGCCCTGTGCGAGGGGCGCGAAACGGCACTGCGGGGTCCGCCCGGTGCCGCTTCGCGAGCCGTGTTCCGGGTATCCCGTCAGCAGGAGAAGCAAAGCTGACGAACGGTCAGGCGGGCGGGTGGCCGACGGACGGAAAGCGGCCGGCAGCGGGCCGGCCCACGGACGGCTGCGGGCCCGCTGCGGGCCGACGGGCTCCGGAGGGAGCGCGCAAGGGGCGCGTGGGGAGCGAGGCCGAAAATACCCGGCCGGTTGTCGGAGGCAGGCCGTAGGCTTGCCCGCAGGTGTCCCTCAGGAGGAGCGTTTTGACCCCACCGAAGCCGGTCCGGCAGCCGGAGTACGAGTACCAGTCGCTGCGCATGCCGCGCGGCACCAGCCGCAACGCGGCACGCCAACTGCTCACCGAGCACGCCGAGTACGGGCACTGGGAGCTGGACAGACTACGCCTGTTCCCCGACGGCAGCCGGACGGTGCTGCTGCGGCGGCGGATCATCCGGCAGGTCAGGAGCTGGTGACGGGCGCACCGCCCCGAACCTTTCCCACCCCGGGCACTCCCCCCGGGCGTTCACGGTCTGGGTGTCACTGCCCGGCCGCCCTGCCCCAACCCTTCCGGCCCCGGCCCGTCCGACACCGACTTCCCAGGTGCCGAGCCCGTCCTGAGGGCTCCCTGAGCATTCACGCGCCCTGCGGCCGTCCGTTCTGTCCGACGGCCGCGGGGCGCGCGACATCGACCGCCGCCTCCGATCGAGGCGCCCGGCTCAGCGCGCGCCGGCGCGGGAACGGCGGTAGAGGACGCCACCACCGAGCAGCAGCGCCAGACCGGCCGCGCCGAGCAGCTCGGTGCTGCCCGCGCCGGTCGCCGCCAGCTGGCCACCACCGGGCGTGGAGCCCTTGGTGACGCCCGAGACCGGAGTCGCCGAGCCGCTCGGGCTACTGGCCGGGGTCGTGCGCGTGCCAGGGGTCACCGGCGGGGTGGGGGTGGGGGTGACCGACCGCGGAGTGGGCGGCGGGGTCTCCCCGGTGGGCGGAGAGGTCGGCGTGCACGGCTGGCCGGGGCAGGGCGTCGGCGAGGGCGAGACGCACTCCTCGGAGCACTCGTGGTGCGGCGGGGCCACCGGGGCACTCACATTGCCGCAGCCGTTGCCGAACGCGGGGTTGCCGACGCCGACCACGTCGACGGTGTTGCCGCAGGCGTTGACCGGGATGTCCACGGGCGCCTGGACGCTGTTCCCGGAGAGCACACCGGGCGAGCCCGCCGCCGTTCCGGAGGCCGAGGCCCCGGAGGCGGTCTGGCCGAAGGAGGCCTGACCCGCGCCCGCGGTGCCCGAACCCGCGTGACCGGAGCCCGCGGTGCCCGAACCCGCGGTGCCCGAACCCGCGTGGCCGGATCCGGCCCCACCGGGGTGCCCGCTGACGTTGGCGCAGTGGTTGCCGTACGCCGGGTTCAGCAGGCCGATCACGTCGACGGTGTTGCCGCAGGCGTTGATCGGCACCTCGATCGGCACCTGCACCGAGTTCCCGGAGGCCACGCCCGGCGAACCGGCCGCGACCCCCTGCGCGTCGGCGCCCGCATAGGCGTAGCCGGCGGCCGAGGCCAGAACGCCACCGGCGGCCACAGCCGTGAGGAGCCCCTTCTTGGCTACATTCCTCATATTTTCCCCTGACATATTGAGACGACAGGACGACCTGCTGAAAGTCGGAATTTCCGAATGGATAGCAAGGTCTCCGCGTGCACACGGAATAACGAAGGTCCGGCGGAGAAGTTGGGAGAAACAAACCTCTTTCACCCGATCGAGGGATGACCCCGACCACCCCCGAGGGAACCCCGCCCGGCCCTGAGCAGGCAAGCGCCCCCGGTGCGGCGTTTCCGCCACCCGGGGGCCGAGCGAGTCGATCCGATGATCAGCCGATCATGCGGTCAATCGGGCGCTCAGAAGCCTGCGCGACTCAGAAGTTGGCGCAGTGGTTGCCGAACGCCGGGTTCAGCACACCGATCACGTCGATGGTGTTGCCGCAGAGGTTCACGGGGATGTGCACCGGGACCTGGATCTGGTTGCCCGAGACGACGCCCGGGGAGCCGGCGGCCACACCGTTGGCGGCGGCGCCACCGTGAGCGGACGCGATACCGGCGGCGGCCAGCACCAGGCCGCCGGTGGCGGCGGCAACGGCGGCGATCTTCTTGACCTTCATCATTCCTCCTGTATGGATAACGCGACCCGTTCGGCGGGCTGCATAGGAGTGAACGAGAGTGTGGCAAACGGGGTACGGAGCGCTCCGCCCATTCACCCGCAACGGTGATTCACCGCACATATGATCGACCCGAATAGTCAAGCAGAATCGTTTCTGTCGATCTTCTCCTCGCTGTCCCAAATCATTAGCTCGGACAATGCGGTCGGCCCGCCCCCGGCACTCCGGGGACGGGCCGTCCGGTCACTGCGCCCGGCTCGCGCCGGCCCGGCGGACCTCGGTCAGCAGGCGTCGATGAACCGGTCCAGCACCCGAACGCCGAACTTCAGACCGTCCACCGGCACCCGCTCGTCGACACCGTGGAACATCCCCGCGAAGTCCAGCTCCGGCGGCAGCTGGAGCGGCGCGAAGCCGAAGCAGCGGATGCCGAGGTCCTGGAACGACTTGGCGTCCGTGCCGCCGGAGAGGCAGTACGGCACGGCCCGCGCGATCGGGTCCTCCGCCCGCAGCGCGGTCTGCATCGCCTCGACCAGCGCCCCGTCGAAGCTGGTCTCGATCGCCTTGTCCGAGTGCAGGCTCTCGCGCTTCACCCGCGGGCCGAGCACGCTGTCCAGCTCGGCCAGGAACTCCTCCTCGTAGCCGGGCAGGAAGCGCCCGTCCACGTGCGCCGTCGCCTGCCCGGGGATCACGTTCACCTTGTAGCCGGCGCCGAGCATGGTCGGCTGGGCGGTGTTGCGCAGCGTGGTGCCGATCATCTTGGCGATGCCGCCCAGCACCCGCAGCGTCTCGTCCATGTTCTCCGGGTCGAGCTTGACGCCGAGCGCGTCCGACAGCTCGTCCAGGAAAGCCCGGACGGTCTTGGTGATCCGCAGCGGGAAGGTGTGCCGCCCGAGGCGGGCCACCGCCTCGCACAGCTCGGTGATGGCGTTGTCGTCGTTCTCCATCGACCCGTGCCCGGCCCGGCCCTCGACCGTGAGCCGCATCCAGTGCATGCCCTTCTCGGCCGTCTCCACCAGGTACAGCCGGACCTGGTCGTTGACGGTGAAGGAGAAGCCGCCGACCTCGCCGATGCCCTCGGTCACACCCTCGAACAGGTCCGGGTGCTTGTCCACCAGGTACCGGGCGCCGTACGTGCCGCCCGCCTCCTCGTCCGCGACGAAGGCCAGCACCAGGTCACGCGGGGGCTTGCGGCCGGTGCGCAGGCGGTCGCGGACCACCGCCAGCGTCATCGCGTCCATGTCCTTCATGTCGACCGCGCCGCGCCCCCAGACACAGCCGTCCGCGATCTCGCCCGCGAACGGGTCGTACGTCCAGTCCGCGGCATTGGCCGGCACCACGTCGGTGTGGCCGTGGATCAGCAGACCCGGGCGCGAGCGGTCCTCCCCCTCGATCCGGACGACGGTCGAGGCGCGGCCCTTGGCCGACTCGAAGATCTGCGGTTCGATCCCGAACTCGGCAAGCTGCTCGGCCACGTACTCGGCGGCCTTCCGCTCCCCCGGCCCGGAACCGTCACCGTAGTTGCTGGTGTCGATCCGGATCAGATCGCGGCAGATCCCGGCGACCTCCGACTCGGCCGTCACCTTCGGCGCCGCCGCCCGCTCCGTCGACTCGCTCCGCTCGCTCACGGTCACTCCTCGTCTCTGCCCGCACGGACGCGACAGCGCGCCACCCCCAGGACCTGCACCCAGGTCGTACGAGCACGTCCGCCCATCCTCCCCCAGCCCCCCACCCGGATCCACCCCGCGAAGCCCGCGGACACCTCCCGAAACCCCCTGGTCACACCCCCGCCACACGCCACCACCAGCCCCCGCCACCGGCCCCGCACCCCCACCCCCGGCCGTTTTGGGACCGCCAGCCGATCTTTGCTACAGTTACATCTGTCAGCGCGACCGACAAGGCCGCAAAGACAAACACCCTGTCCGGGTGGCGGAATGGCAGACGCGCTAGCTTGAGGTGCTAGTGCCCTTTATCGGGCGTGGGGGTTCAAGTCCCCCCTCGGACACCAGCAAGGCCCCTGTTTATCAGGGGTCTTTTGCTTTTCCTGGCTGCGGCGTGACCACCCGCGCGACCAACCGCCCAACAAGTGGCGCCGGGCATTGGCGGAAACGCATCAGGGGTGGCGTACACCTAGATCGTGATAGTCCCTGGCGTTCCGCGCGATACCTGCCGGACGGGCTGTCAGGTCAGGTCGTCGAGGAGCAGGTGCAGGGCGGACTCCTCGTGCAGGGCGGTGCCGAGGGTGGTCATCGCGGGAGCGAGGGAGTGGTCCCAGGTCGCGGGCACGGGTGGGCCGGACAGTGGGAGGGGCGGGCTGCCCTGGGCGCGGGTGTGGGCGGCGAGGTGGGTGTAGTCGGCGGCGGTCATGCGCCAGGGATGGGCGCGGTAGCGCTGGATGAGGCGGTTGGCGAGGGCGATGCCCGGCCAGTCGAAGTCTCCGTGGTAGGCGAGTTCGCAGCCGGCGGCGGCGAGCGCGTCGAGGAGTTCGAGGACGACGGTGGCCGCGCTACCGGAGGTGCAGACCAGTGGTGCCGTGCGGGCGGCGTCGGCGGCGGCTTCGACGACCCGCGGGTTCTCGCAGATGTGGATCCGCGTGCCCGGTGCGGGTGCGGGGTCGAGGGAGCGGAGTTCCCGCAGGGTGAGGTGGGTCTCGGTGTGGTGGTCCGCCCGCTCGCGCAGGGCCCGTTCGCGCCAGCCGTTGGAGACGGGGCGCAGGCCGTAGGTGAGGACGGTGCTGGACACCTCGTCGGGCGAGACGGACACGAGGCGCCAGAGGGAGCGGCGGCTCGGGGCGTCGGGGGGCGGCGGTTCGTCGTGAGCGAGAGCGATGCCACGCAGGACGAACCGGGAGAGCAGGGTGTCGTCGTCGAGACCGTGTGCGGTGCCGGTGACGAGGGAGGCGAGTTCGCCTCGCCCGCGGGGCTGGTCCGCGGCGTCCCCGCCGGTCAGGAGCAGACCCAGGACGTGGATCGCCTGCCGGAGGAGGTCCTTGGCGTCCTCGTGCCCGAGACGGCCCGGGGTGCCGCCGCGGCGGATGTCGGTCAGCCAGCGGTCCGCCCACTCCTGGCCGGCGAGGGGGGAGGAGGCCAGCGTGCCCGCCGCCGACTCCCAGAGGTCGGCGCGCTGCGCGTGGACGGTGGCGCGGGCGGCGCGACGGTCGGTGAGGGGGCCGCCGAGTTCGCCGGCCGCGTGAACCAGGCCGCACTGGGCCGCCGTGACGCGCAGGCGGGTGTCCAGGTCGGCGAGCCGTACGGTGGCCTCGGTGCGGGTGACCGGACGGCCGAGCAGCAGGGAGAGCGCCTCGCGTTCCGACGGGTCGAGCCCGGTGAGGCGGATGCTTCCGGTGGCCTGGAGGCCGTTGCGTTCCAGCCGGGCGCGGACGGCGGCCCACAGCCGCGCGAGGCCGGGCCTCGACAGCCAGTCCCTCACCTCCGCGGGCAGCGCGCGGGGGCTGTTCACACGTCCACCAGTCGGCGGCTGCGGCCGTTCCAGGTGTAGTGGAGGGTCGCGACGCCCCGGTGGTGCGGGTCCCGCAGGCATTCGTAGATGTGCAGGGACGGCACGTCGGGCCAGTTGCCCATCAGCCGCTCGCTGGTGAGGACGAAGTCCAGGTCGAGGTCGACGAGGATGCGGCCGAGCCGGGCGTGGGTCGGCTCGTCGACCTTGGCGAAGGCGTCGTCGAGCAGTATGAGGCGCGGGGCCTGGGGGGCCGACTCCGCGAGGGTGGTGAAGTGGGCCGCCGCCGCGGCGAACAGCACCAGGTAGGACAGGACGCGCTGCTCGCCCTGGCTCAGGCCGGTGCGCCCGGTGAACTTGCGTCTGCGGACGGCCGCGGAGTCGTCGATGACCCACGGCTGGAAGGTGAACCAGGAGCGGTAGTCGAGCGCGGTCCGCAGGTGGGCGGCGTACCCGGCGGCGGGGTCGGCCCGGCGGGCGTCCTCGATGCGCCGCTGAAGCACCTCGCGCAGTTGCTCGGACTGCTCACGGGTCCGCAGACCGGACGGGCCGCGCAGCAGTTCCACCGCCGCCCGGACGTCGGCGTCCACGGTGTCGGCCAGCCGCCAGTCGAGTTCGACGCCGAGGCCGTGCGAGGTGCGGACCGAACGAAGGGTGTCGTTCAGGGCGTTGACGAGGGCTCCGGCGGCCAGCACCTGGCTGGAGAGGTTGTCGCCGAGCTCTCCGGTGAGGAAGCGCTGGAAGACGTCGCGTTCGCGCTCGGTGAGCCGGGCCCGGGCCTCGCTCGCCTGCGCGGCGATGCGTTCACCGACCAGCGCGACGTCGTGCTGCCCCGTGTCGTCGACGAGGCGGCAGACCTTGACTCCGTCGGGTTCCTCCAGCGCGGCGTCGTAGCCGCCGGCGAGTTGGTCGCGCAGGTCGTTGAAGCGGTTGAGCAGCGTGGTGTCCGAGATGTCGCGTCGTTCGGGATCGAGTGAGCCGCGGAGGTGGTCGAGGAGTCCGCGCAGCGCCTTGAGCCGGGTGCGCGCGTCGTCGTGTGCCGGGTCGGGTGTCGTCAGTTCGGCGGTGCGGTCGGCCAGGCCGGCGCCGCGCAGGACTTCGGGGGCCGCGAGCGCGGTGCGCAGTTCCCGGCCGCGGTGGATCACGGCCGTCTCCTGGGTCGCGAGGTCGCTGCGGCGGACCTGTTCGTCCTGTTCGGCCCGCACCCGCTCGTCGTGGAGGTCCGCCGCTTTGGCCTCGGCCCTGGGCAGTTGGTCGGCGGCGGCCACGAGGCGGCGGCGGATCGTGTCCTCGGCGGCGAGGAGCTGTTGTTCGGAGGCGCCGACGGTCTCCTCGAGCGTGCGGATCTCGCGCCGGGCCTCGGTCAGGTCGGCACGGCGCCCCGCATAGGCGGAGTCCGCGGCCGAGCGACGGGTACGGGCTTCTTCGAAGCCGTCGCGTTCCGCCCGGTGGTCGGTCACGGTCCGCGCCGCGGCGAGGAGGTCGCGGCGCAGGCGCACCGTGCCGGCCGTCAGGTCGCGGAGGGCGTCGCGCACGGTGTCCAGCAGGGCCGGGTCGACCGGCAGGGCGTGTGCGGTGGCGGTCGCCTCGGCCTGCCGCCGGGCCGCCACGCTCGCGGCCCGGGCCTCGGCCGCCTTCGTCGCCGCCCTGGCCGTGGCCTGGACGAGAACGTCCTCGGCGAGTTCGGCCGCGGCCAGGTGGGCCCAGGCATCGGTGAGCGGCCGGGTTCGCGGCAGGTCACGGAGGGCGGTCGTCAGCGCGCCCAGCCGTTCCGACAGCTCGTTGAGGCGGGCTTCCTCCTCGGCCAGCGCGTCCTGTGCGGCCGCGATGCGGTCGGCGAGTTCGGCGATGTGCCGGCGGCGGGTGGCGGCCCGCTGCTCCGCGCCGACGTACTCGGCCCGCGCCTTCGTGTACGCGCCCTGTGCGACGCCAAGCCGCCACCGGCCGTCGGGGCTGATCGCGCTGTGAGCGGTCGCGTCGAAGGGCGTGCCGGCCGGTACCAGGTGGATGGAGGCCAGCAGGGCCTCGATCCGGCCGGCCGTCACGGCGCTGCCGGGTGCGACGACCGGGCGCAGCGCCGCGGCGAGGGTCGGCCCTTCGGTGACCTCGGCGCCGGGGCGGAGCAGGGTGTCCTGGGTGAGCGGGTCGAGCAGGGCGCCCTCGGCGGTGATCCAGGCGTCGAGAAGCCCGCCGGCTTCGAGTGCCGCCTCCAGTCCGGCCTGGTCCGGTGCGGTCAGGCCGTCCGCGAAGTCGACGGCCCGGTACAGCGGTGCTCCGGTCGGCCCGGACCGGGCGGAGCCCCGGTGCGCGGGGCGCGGCGGTTCCGGGTCCGTCCGCTGTTCCCACTCGCGCTTCTCACGGACCAGGGCGTCGAGCGTGAGGGACAGGTTGTGAACCCGGGGGGTCGTCCGGTCGCGTTCCCCCGCGAGCCTGTCCAGGACGGGGTTGACGCTCCGCTCGGCGGTCTGTGCCACGTCCTCCCAGACCTCGGCGGGGAGCGCGCGGTCGGCGAAGGACCCGTCGCCGGACCCGTCGCTGGACTCATCGCGCGCGACCACCGCGCGGACATCGTCCAGAGGCACCCCGGCCAGGCGCTCCAGGCGCTCCGCCCAGGCGGAGACCTGCGCCGCGTACCCGTCGCCGGCTGCCAGCACCGCCCGGCGGCGCTGCCCGGCCCGCTCGGTGGCCTGCTCGGCCTGCTCGCCCAGGCGTTCGCGTTCCACATCCGCGTCGCGCGCCGCGACGGCGGCGTTACGGGACTCGGCCAGCAGACCGGCGAGCTCGCCGACCGTTCTCATCCTGGCCTTGGCGACCGGTTCCGCGGCCGCCAGCGACGCGTCCCACCGCCGCAGCTCCCCTGCCAGCGCCACCGTGTCGTACGCCGCCACCCGGTCCCGGCCGACCGGATGGGCGACGCCGTCGGGATCGAGGATCTCCTCCTCGCCGGCGGGTGTGAGGACGACCGGCGGGACCGCGGCCGGCTCTCCCAGGTGAGCCGGACCGATGCCGGACCTCTCCGCCGCGTCGCGCAGCTCCCGGTGTGACTCGCCCAGTCGGCGCAGCCCGGTGCCGACCCGTTCCGCTCCGGCGGACACGGCGGCGCCGGCGGCATGCTCCCCTTCGTGGGCCACCCGCAGCATCTCGAACGCCGTCCCGGCCGCGACGCGCACGGCCTCCACCGTCCGGCGGCGCTCGCCGAGTTCCTGCAGGCTGCGGTAGCCGGTGCTCTGGCGCAGGGCGGCGAGGTCGGCCCTGGCCTCCTCCTGCTCCGTGCGCAGCTGGTTCCGGATCTCCGTGGCCGCGGTCTCCTCGGCCCTCAGCCCGCCGACGAGTTGAGCCGCTTCGCCGGCCGCTCTACGCCGGGCGGCGAGGGTGTCCAGCTCACTGTCGACGGCGCCGGCACGCCGGCGCAGCACCCCGTGCAGGTAGCCCCGGTAGCCGCCGAGGAAGTGCCGCAGCGCGGCGTCGGTCTTCTCCAGCCGTCCGAGGTCGTCGCGGACGCTGTCGAGGTCGTCGAGGTTGCGGGCGACCTTCTCGACCACGTCCTCGTCGAGTGCGGGGAGGGTCTCGCTGAGGACGGTGACCAGGCCGCCGGACTCGATGCGGTCGCCGATCGTGGGGCGGCGGAGCCGGTGGAGCAGCTGGGTGAGGTTGCGGTAGCGCGCGCTGTCGGTGAGGCCGAAGAGGTCCCGGGCCACTCTCGCCCGGTGGTCGGCGGGCCGTTCCAGGACGTTCTCCGCGCCGACGGCGGCGCGCAGCCGGTCGAGCGGCAGCGGCTGCCCGGCCTCGGCGAGGAGCAGTTCCTCGCCCACGCGTCGGGTGGTGGTGAAGAAGTGCGGCTTGGCGGTGCCGGTGGATTTCGAGGCGCGGACGGCGGCACCGACGGTGAGGAACCGCTCGGTGCCCTCGTCGTCGGTGCGGCGGAACTCGACCCACAGATAACCCATGCGGTTGGTCTGTTCGAAGCCGTCGAGCATCAGCCAGGCGAGGGTGGTGCGGCCCGTTCCGGTGGCGTCCAGGGCCCGGGCGTCGCCGTCGAGGAGATAGGGCAGCAGCATCTCCAGGGCTTTGGACTTCCCTGCGCCGTTCTTGCCGCGCAGCAGCAGCCGTCCGTCGCCGAAGCGGAACTCCTGTTCGTCGTACTGCCAGACGTTGCGGATGCCGGCCCGGTGCAGCCGGAAGCGGTGGGTGGCGTGGTCGTGCGGTGCGGCGGGCGCGGACTGGCGGCTCACGAGGTCGGGTCTTCCTGAATCGGTGCTGTCTTCGGGCCGGTGCCGGCCGGCGGGCGTTCGGTCTGCCGGACCGAGACGGTTGTGGCGTAGCGTGCGGCCGCGGCGAGCAGCACCTGGCCGCCGGCGGGGTGGCCGCGTGCGGCCAGTACCTCCGTGACGGGTCTGCCGTCCGACGAGCCGGTCCCGTAGTCCTCCGGGACTCCGTGGCCGTCGGAGCGGAGCGGGCCCGCGGGAGCGACCAGCCGCATCCGGGTGAGCAGGTCGAGCGCGTCGGCGCGCAGTGCGGCCGGGTCGTCCAGGTAGCCGCGCTGCCAGTTGCCGCGCCGCCCGTACTCCTCGATCAGATCGCGGAGGATCTCGTCGGGGAGCCCCGGCGGGATGGGCACGCCGATGGCCAGCCGGCCGCCGACGGCCGGGTGGCCGGCGTGCTCGGGCCGGAGGTGGCGGACGAGCCGTTCCACGAGCAGGAGCGCGGCCTGGGCGACCGTCCCGGTGCCGGGGAAGGGGAGGTCCGTCAACTCGTCGTCCGCGTCGACCAGGGCGACTCCTTCGGCCCGGATCTCGGCCTCCAGGCCCAGCAGTTCGGAGAAGGCCTGTGCCTCCCTGCGCTGTCGGGTGCGGAGCCACTCGCGCTCACCGTCGGTGAGATCGTCGAGGTAGACGACCGGTGTCTCGACCAGGCGCCGCCGCACATAGGTGCGTGGTCCGCCGAACCCGGGATCGGCGGCGCGCCGGATCAGGTCGGCGCCGTCGCGGCTGCGCGCCAGCGGGCCGGCGGTGATCGACCTCGCGATCTCGCGGTCCACCGTCAGCAGTGCCTCGCCCCCGAGCTCCTCCGTCACCGACCCGACGCTGCCCTCGGTCTCGGTCAGCACGCCCCAGTCGACCAGCTGTCGCAGCGCGGCGGCGAGAGTCCGCTTCTCGGCCTGCCGGCCGGTGTCGGCGAGTTCCAGGCCCGCGTCCACCGCTGCCGCGCGCAGGTCCGCCACCAGGTGCGACAGCAGGATCTGCTCGGGTGCGGTCACCAGGACCGCGAGGGCGAGGGTGAGGTAGGCGTAGGTGCGGGGGGTGAACGGCGTACCGGTGGAACGGACCAGGCGGTGGCCGGCTCCGGGGCCGAGCCCGGCTTTGAACAGGCGGGCGAACGAGGCCTCCACCAGCAGCCGGTATCCCAGCACCTGTTGGAAGCGCTGGGAGAGCCAGTCCGCGTGCCGCCGGATCAGGGGGAAGGTGTCGGAGTGGGGTCCGTCGGCCGTCACCAGCGGGTGGGCGAGGAGCAGCCGGGCGGCGGCCCGGCGCTCGGCGGCCAGGGCGACATCGTGTGCGGAGGGCAGGACCATCAGGCGCCCACCTCCGCCGCGGCGGTCGGCCGGGCTGCGTCCGGGAAGGCGGGGCCCGGCAGGGCGGGGACGCCGTACCCGGTGACCGCGATCTCCAGATCGTCCACCGTCAGATCGCCGTCCACGGAGTACAGCACCGAAGCGGCGCCGGTGACCCGCCGGGCGGTCAGCCCGATGTCCAGTTCGGCGTCGCCCGCGGAGATGTCGTCCAGTGCGAAGTCGGGCGCCCCACCGGCTCCGTGAACGGATCGGCGCAGCTGGGCGTTGCCGAGGGCGGAGGCCAGCAGCTCCAGCAGCAGCGCCATCGCGGCGGCCGTCAGCCGGACCTGCCCGAACCGGCCGGAGGCGCTGCGCAGTTCGTCGGCCGCGGCCTGCCGGGCGGCCGCCCGGGCCTGGGCCTCCTCCAGCAGACGCCGCTTCTGCGCGGAGTGGTCCTCGACGGCGGCGGTACGGCCGCGCTGAGCACGGCTCCCCCGCTCGCGCAGGGCCACCGGCACGTCGGCGACCGGCCCGCTCCACCAGCTGACGTAGGCGGGCACGGCCCCGTCCGGGTCCGGTGCCACCCCCAGGTGGCGGGCCCCGTAGAGGCCGAACGCGGCGACCGCGAGATCGTGCGCGCCGTCCGGGTCGGCGGCGTCGAACCAGGCCGCGAGCCGGAGCAGGTCCCGGCGCCTCGACATCTCTCCCGACGCCGAGCGCAGCATGCGCTTGGCATTGGCCAGGAGGGACTGAAGGGCCCGGAGCGTGGCGTCCCGGAGCTGGTCGACCTGGCTGCCCTGGCCGTCGGCGGCGACGAACCAGCCGCGCAGGCCTTCCCAGTCCGCGAGCTCCCGCCCGCGACTGCGCTGGACCTTCGTCGCCGCCGGCCCCGGGGCTCCGGACGGTCCCGGGGCTCCGGACTGGCCCGACGGGAGCCCGGTCAGGCCGACCGCGTGCTCGTCGATCCGCTGGAGCAGCCCCGGCAGAGCGGGCCAGAGCTCCGCGAGACTCGCCGCGATCCTCGGTGACCGGAAGGACACGTCCTCGGTGATGGCCTCCACGTAGTCGAGCAGCAGGCCCTTGAATCCCTGGTACTCGCCTCCGTCCAGGTCGTAGCGGGTCAGCACCTGACCGAGGTACGCGTAGAAGTCCCGTACGGACTCGGCGAACTCCGCGAACTGCACGAACAGGGTGCTGACCTGCTCCAGCGCCTCCTGCGGATCGGCCCCGCCCGGCCGCCGCACGGCGGAGACGAGCTCGCGCAGCCCCCGGTCCACCAGTGCGAGCAGCTCACTGCTCACCTCACGGGCGGCATCCGCTCCCGCGAGCACCTCGTCGGCGTCCCGCTGTACCCGCTCGCCGAGCTTCGAGAGCTGGTACCGCGCCCGCGAGCGCTGGTACTCGGTGATGCTGGCCGCCTTGACGGCGTGCGTGCTGCGCAGCAGGTTGCCCCACTTCACCAGCTGTTCCAGCCTGGCGGTGACCGTCTCGGAGTCGAGCGGCCCGGTCGGGGCGCCGTCCGCCGCGAGCTTGGTCAGGACGTCCGGGACCGCCAGATCGGCGAGCAGGGTGGAGCAGAACACCCGCATGACCGCCACGTACTCCTGGCGCTCGGGCGCGCTCAGATAGGCGTACGCGGTCAGACGCTGCCAGAGCCGGTCCTCGTCGGCCCCGCCCTCCGGCGGCACCGCACCGTCTGAGTGACTCCGTGGCTGGTGGGACTGCTGCTCCATGCGGGTGAGGGTAGCCTCTGACGCCGACGATTCGGGCCCGACCGATGGAATCGGACGCATTCCAGCGGAGCCGAGCTCCGCCGGAACACCCCGGTCCGGCCCTTGGGTCCCGCTGTCCGACCCTGCCGGGAGGTCAGCCGGCCCGGGTCAGCGAGCCCATCGCCGTGGGCAGGTCGCCCCGCGAGCTGACCCGCAACTTCCGGTAGGCGCGGGTCAGATGCTGTTCCACGGTGCTCACCGTGACGTACAGCCGCTTGGCGATCTCCCGGTTGGTGTGGCCGTGGGCGGCCAGCTCGGCGACCCGGCGCTCGGCGTCGCTGAGCACCGCGTCGGCCACGGCCGGGGCGCTCTCCCGGACCGGCCGGTCGCCACCGCTCCAGCCGAACTCCACGCCCAGCAGCCGGGTGAGCGGCCGGGCCTGGCACTCCTCGGCCAGCATCCAGGCGCGGCGGGCGGTGAGCCTGGCCCGGCGCAGCTCACCCAGGTCGTGGTAGGCCCTGGCCAGGTCGGCGAGCGCCCGGGCGAGCTCGTACCGGTCGCCGGCTTCTTGCAGGATGTCCGCGGCCTTGCGCAACAGGGCCGGGCGCTGGCGCAGTTCACAGGTGGCGGCAAACTGACGCATCGTCACACCACGGGCCCGCGGCTCGGACTGGCCGAACATCGTGAGCTGCTCCTCCAGCAGGCGGCGGGCCTCCTCGCGGTCGCCCAGCTGCAGCATCGCCTCGGCGGCCTCACCGCGCCAGGCGACCAGGCCGGGCACGTCCAGTCCCCACTGGCCCATCAGGTCGCCGCAGGCGAGGAAGTCCCCGAGCGCGGCGTTCAGGTCCCCGGTGGACAGCTCGTACCGGCCGCGGGCCTGGAGGTAGTGGAGACCGTAGCGGCTCTGCAGCATCGCCTCCGGGACGGGCAGGTTGAGCTGGTCGGCGGCCTCGTCGTAGCGGCCCATCGCGGTCAGCGCGGTCAGCAGGCTGGCCAGCGAACCGCCGACCGCCACACCCCAGCTGCCGGCCGGGATGATCTCCAGCGCCTGCCGGGCGTGCCGCTCGGCGCCGGGCAGGTCGCCCTGCCGGACGCTGATCTCGGCCCGGATGGTCGCCAGCCGCGCCTGGCGGCCCGGGGACTGGCGGGAGATCGCCTCCGCGATCAGGCCGTCGCACCAGGGCGCGGCCCGGTCGGCGCGGTCGCCGTAGGTCAGCGCGAGCAGCGCCGACTCGACGGTGTCCATGCCCATCTCGTCCAGCCGGGAGGTGCGCAGGATCCGCTCGGCCTCGGCGACCACCTGCTCGGACGGGCCGCTGCTGAGCACCGAGTCCAGCGCGGTGGCCGCCTCCAGCCGCCGGCTGACCGCGGTGAACGGCCTCGGGCGCGGGCCGGGAGCCTCCTCGGCGGACGGCACATAGGCCAGGAACGGCGCGTACCAGCAGCGCAGCCACGACCGGGTGGTCCGCAGCTCGGCCGCGGTCTCCGGGTCGTGCCGCCCGTTCTCCAGGCCGAGTCTGGACAGCACGTCCCTGGCGTCCTCGAAACGGCCGTGCCACAGCAGGGCCTTGGCGAGCACCAGGCCGTCACTGGGGCGCAGGTGGCCGCGGTGCAGGGCGTTGGTGAGCTCGGCGAGGTGCGGGGTCGGGGCGCTCGGGTTGATCCGCCACTCGGCGCGGACCAGGGCGGTCCTGATCCGGGCCAGCCGGGGCTCGTCCTGGCAGACCCGGCAGGCCAGCCGCAGGTACTCGACGGCCTGGCCGACCCGGCCCTCGGCCAGCGCCAGCATGGCGGCCTCCTCCAGCACCGGGACGGTCCAGGGCTCCTCGACCCGCCCCGAGGCCAGCAGATGCTCGGCCGTCGCGGCCGCGGCGCCCCCGTTCGCGTACAGCAGTTCGGCGGCCCCGCGGTGCAGTTCGGACCGGCGCCCGGGGTCCGCGTCGAGCAGGACGGCGGTCCGCGCGACCGGGTGCCGGAAGTCGCCGGAGTGCAGCAGGCCGCACGCCTCCAGCTCGCGCAGACCGCCCGCCACCTCCGCGCCGTCCAGGCCGAGCAGCCGGCCGACCCCGCCCGGGGCGCCGAGCACGGCGAGGCCCTGCGCGAGCGGGAGCAGCCCGGGGGCGCTCCGGTGCAGCAGGCTGCGGACCGCCTGCCCGTAGCCGTCGGCGACGGTCAGCGCGCCGTCGGCGGCGCCGGCCCGCACCGCGGCGAGCTGGCCGTCGAGCAGGGCGGTGAGCAGCAGCGGGTTGCCACCGCTGATCCGGTGGCACTCGGCGGCGAGCCGGTCGGCGGCCTCCCGGCCGAGCCGCTCGGCGACCAGCCGGTCCACGCCGCCGGGGGTGAGCAGCGGCAGGACCAGGCTGTGGCAGCCGGGGCGGCGCAGCAGCTCCAGGTGGAACTCGGCGGTGCGGTGGGCGGCCTGGCCGGAACGGCCGAGGACGATCATGATCCGGGAGCGGCCCAGCCGGCGGGTCAGGTAGGAGAGGCAGGCCAGCGAGTCCGGGTCGGCGTGCTGGACGTCGTCCACCACCAGGGCGAGCGGCCGGCGCTCGGCCAGGTCGAGCAGCAGTGCGCTCAGGTCCCGGGCGGCCGAATGCCGTCCGTCCACATCGGCGGCGAGCAGCTCACGGACGGTGGCCCGCTGCTCGGCCGGCACCGGCGCACCGCGCAGCAGCTGGCCCAGTACGCCGAGCGGGAGGCCGGCCTCGGCGGCCGACCCGACCGCGGTCAGCGGCAGCGCGCCCGCCTCGGCCGCCTGCTCGACGAACTCGTCCAGCAGTGCGCTCGTGCCGGTGGCCGCCGGGCCGCTCACCACGGCGATCCGGCCCCGGCCCCCGACCGCCTCGACCAGCAGGCCGGCCAGGAAGGCCACTTGCTCATCGCGTTCGACCAGCATCATTGCTCAGGCTTCCTCTCGTACGTCTGTGGGGCGGGGTGGCCGGTCAGCGGTGCTCGGCGGCGGCCGGGCCGGGGCCCGCGGTCCGGGCCGGGTCGGGTTCGGCGGCGGCGGCCTCGGCCTCCAGCGCGGCGAACCCCTTCCCGATGGCGTCCTGGTGCGAGCCGGAGAAGGCGGCGTGCACCAGTTCGCCGCCGTAGGGGTGGCGGGGGGAGACCGGCAGCCCGGAGCAGTGCTCGACGGTCCGGCGTATCCGGTCGATGTCGGAGAAGTCGATGCCCGGGTCGATGCCCCGGGTCAGCAGGTTCAGGCCGAGGGTGACCAGGCAGACGTTGCCGGCCCGCTCCCCACCGCCGAACAGGCAGCCCTCGACCCGCTTCGCCCCGCCCAGCAGGGCCAGTTCGGTGGCGGCCACCCCGGTGCCCCGGTCGTTGTGCGGGTGGATCGAGAGGCAGCGGTACTCGGGGCGGGAGAGGTTGCGGTCCAGCCACTCGATCTGGTCGGCGAACACGTGCGGCATCGAACGCTCCACCGTGGCCGGGAAGTTCAGCACAATCTCGCGGCCCGGGCCGGGCTCCCAGAGGTCCATCACCGCCTCGCAGACCTCGACCACGAACTCCGGCTCGGTCTCGTTGAACAGCTCCGGGGAGTACTGGTAACCGACCTCGCAGCCGGCCGGCAGCCGCTCGGTGTACCGCATCATCGACCGGGTGCCGCGGACGGCGAGGTCGACGCACTCCTGCCGGCCGATCCCGAAGACCAGGTCGCGGAAGACCGGCGCGGTGGCGTTGTACACGTGGACGGTGGCGCCGCGGGCGCCGCGCAGGCTCTTGACGGTACGTTCGATCAGTTCGTCGCGGGCCGGCACCAGCACCGAGATGCGGACGTCCTCGGGTATCCGGTCCTGATCGATCAGCAGTCTGACGAAGTCGTACTCGTCCTGGCTCGCGACCGGGAAGCCGACCTCGATCTCCTTGTACCCCAGGTCCACCAGGAGTTCGAACATGGCGAGCTTGAGAGCCGGTGTCATCGGGCGGACCAGGGCCTGGTTCCCGTCCCGCAGGTCCGTGGAGAGCCAGCGCGGCGACGCGGTGAGGGTTCGGTCCGGCCAGGTGCGGTCGGGCAGGGTCATCGGAACGAACGCCTGGTAGCGCCGGGGCAGCCGGTCAGCCTTCACAGTCTGATTCCCTTCACAACTGTTTCCGTTGCGGGCATGCGGGAAGTACCGGGCCGGTTGCGGCCGACCCTGCCATGCTCACGCTAGAGAGCCGCCGGAGCCCCGGACAACGGTGTGGAGAGCGCTGTCGGTCCATCCGCACCGGAGGGATGAGCAGAGGGGTATCGAAGGGAGTACTGGCCGGGCCACCCTCGGGCCACTCCTCCTCGACGCCCGGACCACCTGCGGTGCGGCTGCCCATACTCGGAACGGGAAGACGACTTCCCGTCGCCGACGACGACGGGGCACGACAGGGCCTTTGAGGGGAAACCGGTGGCGACACATATCCGAGAGACCGTCTGGAACTGCCTCCGTGAGGCCCGCCCGGCGGTGCAACTGGCCTTCCTGCTGCGCTACCTGGCCGGCGCCGTGCTCGGCGATCCGAGTGGTTTCCCGCACCTGGGCCGGGTGGCGGTCGGCGCGTCGGGCTGGTGCCTGGCCACCACCGCGGTCTACCTCTTCAACGGCGTGGCCGACCGCCCCGAGGACATCCGCAACGGCTCCACCCGGCCGATCGCCGACGGCCGCCTGCCGGCCCGCACCGCGACGGCCGCGGCCGTCCTGCTCGCAACGGCCGGGCTGGGCTGCTCCTTCACCCTCGGGCCGGGCCCGGGCGTGCTCGCCGCACTGTACCTGCTGCTCGGCTACGCCTACTCGGGCCCGCCGTTCCCGCTGAAGAAGACGTACTACACCTGTACCGCGACCGGCCTGGCCGCCGGACTGGCCACCTATCTGGCCGGCTTCCTGGCCGGCGGGCACGGGCTGGACGACTCGCTGCTGGTGTTCGCCGGGATGATGACGCTGTGGATGGGCGGAGTCGGCGGGGTGGCCAAGGAGTTCTCCGACATCGAGGGCGATCGCAGCGCCGGGCGGCTGACCTGGCCGATCGCCTTCGGGGTGGCCGGCGCGACCCGGCTGCTGCGGCTGCTCGCGGTGGGCGTGGCACTGGCCTTCGGGGCGTTCGCGGGGCTGTACTCCACCGGGCTGCTCTGGTGCGCGGTGACGGTGCTGGCCGGAGCCGTCGGAGTGCTGGCGACCAGTGGGGGGCTGCGCGACCACGGCGGGCGTCCGCAGCGCCGCCGGCCGTACGTGGCCTTCATGTGGACCCAGCACGCTACCCATTTGGTCCTCGGTCTCACCATTCTGGCCAAACCCTTGAGTTAGTTGAAGATTCGAACACGCTCGACCGGCAAGGGCCACTGGCTGAATCCATGTTCATGCCCCCGAATTTCCATGGGGTTCTGGTATCTTGACCCCGCTTGGCCAAGGCGACACGGGGGCCGGCACGTGACCGGTTTGGAGAAGGCAGCCTTGACGACTCGCCAACAGGTGGCGGACCTGATCGAACAGCGCACGCCCGAGATAGTCGAGGCCTACGAGACCGAGCTCCGGGCGGTCGGCAATGCCATCGCGCAGAACCCGGTCTCACTGAACCAGGCCCTGGTCAACGCCCGGCAGATCATCGCCGACGTGGTCAACAGCCTGCGCGCGGGGCAGGTCGAGGTCGACCAGACGTACAAGCTGCTGGCCTGGGACATCGGCGCGACGCGGGCGGCGGACGGGGTGCACCCCCGGGAGTCCGTCCAGGCTTCCTCGGTCTTCTTCCACGCGGCGCTCTCCACGATATTCAGCCATCTGCCGCAGGGGCCGCGGCCGCTGGACACCTTCACCCTGATCACCCTGGCGCTGGAACGCAGCATCACCCTGCGGATCCGCGAGTCGGTGGTCGCGTACACCGGCTTACTCGTCGACAAGATCCACGAGGCGCAGCTCGACGAGCGGCGCCGGATCGCCCGTGAGCTCCACGACCGGATCGGGCACGGGATGAGCGTGACCCACCGCCAGCTGGAGCTCTACACGCTCTACCTGGACAAGCAGCCGGACCGGGCGAGCGTCAAGCTGGCCACCGCCCAGCAGGCCATCCAGGAGTCGATGCACCACCTGCGCGCGGTCACCTCCGACCTGCACACCCACCAGCCGCTGAAGAGCCTGGAAAAGGCCCTGCTCAGCGACCTGGAGTCGGTGGACTCCGACGAGGTGACGGCCCGGCTCAGGGTGAACGGGGACGAGGCCTGGGCCCCGCCGGAGGTGCTCGACGAGGTGTTCCTGATCCTCCGCGAGGGCGTCCGCAACGCCCTGCGCCACGCCAGGGCCACAGTGCTGCTGGTGAACGTCGAGATCACCCCCAACGAGCTCCGGGCCTCGGTGGAGGACGACGGCTGCGGCCTGCCGCAGGAGCGACCGGCCGACGCCGGCGTCGGCCTGTCCTCGATGCGCGAGCGGGCCGAACTGCTCGGCGGCCGGCTGCTGGTCAACGGCCGTCCGAGCAACGGCACCAGGGTGGATCTCTCGGTACCTCTCAAAGGACGGCTCCTCGATGAACCCGCGCGACGCCAGAGCTGCTGACTCCGCGGCCGCCGTCACCCGCGTCGCCCTGGTCGACGACCACGCGCTGGTCCGCGAGGGGGTGCGCGAGATCCTGGAGTCGCAGGACGACATGGTGGTGGTGAGCGAGGCCGCCAACAGCGGCGACGCGATCGCCCAGGTCGCCCGGCACCGACCGGACGTCGTCCTGCTGGACGTCGAACTCCCCGACGGCGAACCGACCGACACGGTGACCAGGATGCGGGCGCTCTCGCCGTCCTCGCAGATCATCATGCTGTCCATGTACGACGGCCCGCAGTTGCTCCGGCGGCTCATCAACGCCGGTATCCGGGGCTACCTGCTGAAGAGCGTGGACGGCCAGGAGCTGCTCGCGGCGGTCCGCAGCGTCCACCGCGGCTCGGACCGGATGGTCCTGGCCGTCTCCCGGGAGAGCCTGGCCCAGATGCAGGGCGTCACGGAGAGTGTGCTGTCCGCCCGGGAGCTGGAGATCCTGGAGCTGGTCGCGCGGGCGCTGAGCAACGGCCAGATCTCCACCCGGCTGGTGATCACCGAAGCCACCGTCAAGCGCCATCTGCGCAACATCTTCGTCAAACTGGGTGCGGTCTCCCGGATCGACGCGGTGAACAAGGCGATCGGCGCCTCGCTGATCGCCCCTCCGCACGACCAGTCCTGCCATCGCCACCGGGCGGGCTGAGCGCGGGCGGCCGGGGCATGGCGGAATTCGAGGCCGAGGGCGGCTTCGACGACCACGAAGCGTTTCCCCCGTACCCGCCGTCATCTGCGATTGCCACCTGCCCACGCGGCGGGGCCCTTGCCGGGGTTCGGATATTCTGGACGAATGAGCGAGAACCCGCCCCCGTGCCCGAAGTGCTCCAGTGAGTACACCTACGAGATGAACGCTCTGCTGGTCTGCCCGGAGTGCGGCAATGAGTGGGTGCCCGCCGGAGGTGGCGACGCGGGTGACGCCACCGGCTCCGGGGATCGGGTGATCAAGGACGCCGTCGGCAATGTGCTGAACGACGGCGACACCGTGACCGTCGTCAAGGCCCTCAAGGTCAAGGGCAGCCCTTCGGGGATCAAAGCCGGCACCAAGGTACGGAATATCCGTCTGGTCGACGGTGTCGACGGCCACGACATCGACTGCAGGATCGAAGGATTCGGGCCCATGCAGCTCAAGTCGAGTGTGGTCAAGAAGGCCTGATCCATTCGGCCGTCATGAAATGCGGGTAAGGAGCCGTCCTGGCCCGCATTTTTGCATTGCGGGCGATCGCCACGGCATTGCGGGCGGGGGACGACCCGAAAACCGCGGTCGCGCGGGTCGGCGGCGGGGGTGTGACGGGCCGGGGGGCCGGTGCGGACCGGGCGGGGGCCCGGGTCGGGGTGCGGTGAAGGGGGGCCGGGCGGGGGCGCCGGCGGCGGGGGGTGGGGTTGCCCCGACGGTTCGGGCGGTTACCGGTTGTGGTCACGGGACGAGACTGCCCCGCCCGTTCCGGGTGAATGCGGGGCTCACCCGGATGAGTGATCGGGGCGGGGCGGTCCCGGTTCAGTGGGTGCGGGTGGGGTGTTTCGGGCCGGTCGGGTGGGGCACGGTCGCCGGGAGGGCGTGGCCGGTGGTGTCGTCGGTGCGCCAGGCCTGGGACTGGAAGGCGAGGAAGACCGCGACCCAGCGGTTCTCGGCGGGCAGGTGGATCAGCAGGCCGCCGTCCTGGTAGACACCGTCGTCGGAGCGGAAGCGGCCGCTGTTGCCCTGGTTCAGGTGGATGTCGTGGACGCCGTTGCCGGGCAGGAAGCCGAACACCTTGTCGGGGACCCCGGGTTCGGGCCCGAAGCGCTGGCCGAACAGGTAGACGGCGGCGGCCGGATCGTGGATCGCGCGCTGCACATGGTGGTCGAGCAGGTCGGCGAGGTCGTTGTCGGCGCCCGGCCGGTCGGGCGGCAGGACGCGCAGGCCGGCCGGGTCGAAGAGCCCGCCGCGGACGAAGTCCAGGGCGGCGGTGCCCGGTTTCGGGGGGAGGCCGGTCCAGCCGCTGCCGGCCGCCGGGAGCAGCGCGGTGACCGGGTGCCGGAAGTCGTCCACGGCGATGTAAAGCAGGTCCGAAGGGGACTGCTGCGACTGGACGTTGACCGCCGCCCGGTAGTGCGTGCCGTGCGCGTCGCGGAGGTGGATCTGGTAGTGCGGGGTGTCGGTGGCGCCCTCGCGGCGCCGGTCGACGGCGGTGGCGGCGAGCACGCCGTAGTTCTTGATGGGCATCGATGAGGTCCTTCGGCCGGTCAGGTGGGCGAGCCCCTCCGTTATCCCGTACCGGCCGCCGCCGGTACGGGCGAATCGACAGATGTTCATCCGGCGTACGCCGCAAGGGATTTCCGGAGCGGTCGGCGAACAGGGCCAGGCCGTCGGGCGGGAGGGCGGGCGGACGAAGGCGCCCGGCCCACCCCGAGGGGCCGGGCGCCGCGCCGCGTACCTGCTACGGCTGGATCCGGTGGGACTCCCCCAGCGCGCCCTCGATGCCCTGCACCATCCGCCAGAGCGGCGCGCGCCGGCTGGCGACCAGCACCACCACGTCGTCCTGCTCCGCGTCGCCGTCGGGCGCGCCCTCGGTGGACCGGTCGCTCCAGGTGCCGGTGACGAAGGCCATCGCCGCGTCCACCTCGGCGATCCAGTCGCTCTCGCCGCCCGAGCGCAGCCAGGTCCGCAGCGCGTGGTTGTGCGCCGAGACCACGGCGGCCGCGATCACGTCGGCCCGCAGCGCGCCGTCCGGGCGCTCGGCGAAGCGGCCGCGCAGGTAGTGCGCGAGCGTGTGCTCGTACCGCCAGACCACCGACAGCTCGTACGCGCGCAGGCCGGGCACCTTGCGGGTGAGCCGGTAGCGCTGGACCGAGAAGGACGGCTGCTCGGCGTACATCCGCAGGACGAGGCGGGCGGCGTCGCAGGCGTGCTTGACCGGGTCCTCCTCGCCGCTGCCGGACTCCAGGAACTCCGTCATCTCGGCGAGGCTGCGCTCGTGGTCGGGGAAGACCACGTCCTCCTTGGCCGGGAAGTAGCGGAAGAAGGAGCGCCGGCCGACCCCGGCGAGCGAGACGATGTCGTCGATGGTGGTCTGCTCGAAGCCGCGTTCCAGGAAGAGCTCGAAGGCTGCGGCAACGAGCGCCTCGCGCATCGCCGGCTTCGACGGCCCGTCGTTCATGGGCTGGTCCTGTTCTTCCTTCTCGCTCATTCCCGGGAACATAGCATCGGCTTTTCCGCCCGGTCGGACCGCGGCACCCGGTGGCCGGGCGGCACCGCCCCAGGGCTACGGGAGGTTGCGGGCCATGACGATCCGCTGGATCTGGTTGGTGCCCTCGTAGATCTGCGTGATCTTCGCGTCCCGCATCATCCGCTCCACCGGGTAGTCCCGCGTGTACCCGTACCCGCCCAGCAGCTGCACCGCGTCCGTGGTGATCTCCATCGCCGCGTCCGACGCGAAGCACTTCGCCGCCGCCCCGAAGAACGTCAGATCGCCGTCCCCGCGCTGCGACCGCGCCGCCGCCGCGTAGGTCAGCTGCCGCGCCGCCTCCAGCTTCATCGCCATGTCCGCCAGCATGAACTGCACGCCCTGGAAGTCACCGATCGGCTTCCCGAACTGCCGGCGCTCCGCCACGTACCCCTTCGCGTAGTCCAGCGCCCCCTGCGCGATCCCCAGCGCCTGCGCCGCGATCGTCACCCGGGTGTGGTCCAGCGTCCGCATCGCCGTCGCGAACCCCGTCCCCTCCGCACCGATCATCCGATCCGCCGGGATCCGCACATTGTCGAAGTACACCTCACGCGTCGGGGACCCCTTGATCCCCAGCTTCCGCTCCGGCGCACCGAACGACACCCCCTCGTCGCCCTTCTCCACCACGAACGCCGAGATCCCCTTCGACCGCAGCTCCGGGTCGGTCACCGCCATCACCGTGTAGAACTCCGACACGCCCGCGTTGGTGATCCACCGCTTCACCCCGTTCAGCACCCAGGAGTCCCCGTCCCGCACCGCCCGCGTGCGCATCCCCGCCGCGTCCGAGCCCGCCTCCGGCTCCGACAGGCAGTACGAGAACATCCCCTCCCCCCGCGCCAGCGCCCCCAGGTACTTCGTCTTCAGCTCCTCCGAGCCCGACAGCTGCACCGGCATCGAACCCAGCTTGTTCACCGCCGGGATCAGCGACGACGAGGCGCACACCCGCGCCACCTCCTCGATCACGATCACCGTCGCCAGCGCGTCCGCCCCCGCGCCCCCGTACTCCTCCGGCACGTGCACCGCGTGCAGATCGTTCGCCCGCAGCGCCTCCAGTGCCTCCTGCGGGAACCGCCCCTGCTCGTCCACCTCCGCCGCGAACGGCGCGATCTTCGCCTCGGCCAGCGAACGCACCGCCTCACGGAGCATCCCGTGCTCCTCGGAGATCCGGAAGAGGTCGAAGTCCTGGGTCATGATCGGCACTCCTGTTTCACGACGGCACTCAGTACCCTTCATTATGCATGTGTGCAGCAAAAAGGGAACTCAGTGCCTTCACAGGGCGGCACTGAGTTCCCTATTCTTTTTCTGCGGTACGCGGGCCGTACAGCGGGTGTACAGCGCCGCCGTCGTGCGGACTCCGGAGCCGGGCCGCCCCCGGCCGCACCGCGCCGCAGCGGAAAGCCCAGTCCGAGCGCAGGGAGAGACAGCGTGGTCCACTCAGCCATCGACACCGACACCGGGAGCACCCCGCTGTACTTCCAGCGCTGCACGTGGTGCCGCAACCCCACCTTCCAGCGGCTGCTCTGCCCGACCTGCGGCTCCACCGACCTGAGGCTGGAGCGGAGCGAGGGCACCGGGGTGGTGCGCAGCTGCGCGGTCGAGCAGGCGCGGACGCCGCTGGCCCGGCAGAAGTCGCTGATCAGGATGAACGAGGGCTTCGACGTCTGGTACATCGTCGGCGGGCTGCGCAGCACCGTTCCGGTGGGCACCCGGGTCCGGCTGACGCCCTCGGCCGGCTCCGACCACCCCGAACTGACCCTGCTGCCGCAGGAGGAGGCCGTACCGGCACAGCCCGCCGAGCCGCGCCCGCTGCCACCGAACCAGGGCGGTTTCACCCAGCATCTGGCGGCGTACGCGGAGTAGAGCCGCCCCGGCCTGTACGGCGGAGGGGGGGGGGCCCGGGTACCCGGGGCCCCCCCCCCCCCCCGACGGGCCGGGGGGGGGCGGCC
>NZ_JBFBIL010000026.1:0-7715 GCF_040685575.1 Kitasatospora sp. NPDC088351
CCGCGGAGACCACCACCGTGTGCGACACCCCGGGGGTGTTGTCCACGAAATTGGTGATCAGCCAGTTCAGGTTCTGTGCGGCCTGGCTCATCTGATTCAACTCAACGCTCCTGATGATCTGCGCCGTTGCCGTCTTCCCGGCCTCCGAAACCGTCGAAGCCGGGCTGCTGGACACCATGGTTGAAGCCCGCCGGGTTGCCCTGGCCGGCCTGTTCCGCACCGGCCCGGCGGCCCTGCTGGATGCCGCGCCGCAGGTTGGTCAGCCGGCCGCGCACCTCCTCGGGGGCGCGGGAGACCTGCGGACCGGTCAGCGGGGACGCCTCGGCGGTGCCGGAGACCAGGTTGGCCTGCGGGGTCCGCCGGGGGAGGCCGGACATGGTGACGCCACTGGTGGAGGGCTCGCGGACCTGCTCGGCCCGGCGCCAGCGCTCGTCGTTCGCGGACGGGCGCCACGGGGCGTCGTCCGGACCGGCCGGCTGGCCCGGCTGCGGCTGCTGAGCCTGTTCGGCCTGCTGGGCCTGCTGGGCCGGAGCCTGCTGGGCCTGGGCCTGCTGACCCGGTGCCGGCTCCTGGAAGCCCGGCGCGGTCGTCCCGGGCCGGCGCGGCTGGTACGAGCGGGCCCGGCCGTCCTCGCGGGCCCACGACTGCCCGTCCTGCCCGAAGTCCGGCAGACCGCCCTGGGCACCGCCCTCGGACGGGCCGGTCGGCAGCGCCATCGGCTCCTGGCGGAACTGCTCCTGCCGGACCGGCTCGGGCCGCGCCTGCTCCTGGCGGACCGGCTCCGGACGGGGCGGGGTCGGCACGTTCGGCAGCACCGGCTCGACCAGGCCGAGGCCCAGCGGGTCACGCGGGTCGATCTCGCTGGCCTCGAAGCGCGGCCGGGCGAACTGCGCGGTGCTCTCCATCGACGACGGCTCGGCCGACGGCAGCGGCTGGGCCTGCTGCGGCGGCTGCGGCTGGAACTGCTGCGGCGGGAGCTGCGGCTGCTGGGCGCGCTGCGGCGCCTCCGGGCCGGGGCCGGGACGCTGCGGCCGGCGCGGCCCCTGCGGAGCCTGGCCGCCCGGGGCACCCGGTCCCTGCGGAGCCTGCCCCGGCTGGCGGCGCTGCGGCAGCCCGTCCTGCGGGCGGTTGCCCGGACGGGCCCCCTGGCCCTGCGGCCCGCCGGGCCCACCCGGACGGCCCGGCTGGTCGGCCCAGCCGTGCTGCGGCTGCTCGGCGGTCCGGGCACCGGGCCCGCCGTCGAACTCGGCGCGCGGACGCTCCTGGCCGGGGCGGCCGCCGTCGGCGGGCCGGCCCTGAGCGGGCTGCGGCCGGCCGGGCTGCTGGCCGCCGCGGCGCGGCAGACCGCCCGGGCCGCCCTGCGGCGGGCCCTGCCGGCCCGGGCCCTGCGGGGGCAGACCGCCCTGCTGGTTCGGTGCCGGCTGGCCCTGCGGCTGCTTGCCCTGCGGCTGCTTGCCCTGCGGCTGCTGGCCCTCGCGCAGCGACTGGCCGGCCTGCCGGGTCGGCAGACCGCCACCGTTGCGGCCGCCCTGCCCGGGCCGGCCACCCGGGCCGGCGGGCGCACCCGGCGCACCCGGGCCCGCCTGGCCGCCGGGGCCGCCCTGGCCGAGCTGCGGACGGCCCTGCGGGGCACCGCCCGCCGGGCCCTGGCCGAGCGCGGCCGGGCCGCCGTTCGGGCCGCCGTTGGGGTTGCCGGGCATCTGGCGCTGCTGACGCGGCGTCGGGGCGGCCCCGCGCTGCTGCTTGGCCTGCGCGGAGCCGGGCCGGCCGGCGCCGCGGCGGTCGGCCGAGTTGGTGACGTCCACCGGGAGCATGACCAGCGCGGTGGTGCCGCCGGAGTCGCTGGGGCGCAGCTGGATCCGGATGCCGTGACGCAGCGACAGGCGGCCGACCACGAACAGGCCCATGCGACGGGAGACCGAGACGTCCACGGTCGGCGGGCTGGCCAGCCGCTCGTTGATGTCGGCGAGGTCGTCGGGGCTCAGGCCGATGCCGGTGTCGTGGATCTCGACCAGCACCCGGCCGTCCGGCAGGGCGTGGCCGGTGACCCGGACCCGGGTCTGCGGGCTGGAGAACGAGGTGGCGTTCTCCAGCAGCTCGGCGAGCAGGTGGACGAGGTCGTTGACGACGCGGCCGGCGACCTCGGCCGACGGCACCGTGGCGAGCTCGATGCGTTCGTACTGCTCCACCTCGGAGGCGGCGGCGCGGAGCACGTCGACCAGCGGGACCGGGCGGGTCCAGCGGCGGCCCGGGTCCTCACCGGCGAGGACGAGGAGGTTTTCGCCGTTGCGGCGCATACGGGTCGCGAGGTGGTCCAGCTTGAAGAGGTTGGCCAGCTGGTCCGGGTCGGCCTCGCGGCTCTCCAGCTCGGAGATGAGCGACAGCTGGCGCTGGATGAGGCCCTGGCTGCGGCGCGAGAGGTTGGTGAACATCGCGTTGATGTTGCCGCGCAGGAGGGCCTGCTCGGCGGCGAGGCGGACGGCCTCGCTGTGCACCATGTCGAAGGCGTGCGCCACGTGGCCGATCTCGTCGGCGGAGTCGACGCCGACGGGCTCGACGGTGACGTCGACGTCGTGCGGGTCGCTCTCGGAGAGCGTCTTGACCAGCTCGGGCAGCCGCCGCTCGGCGACGTCCTCGGCCGCGGCCTGCAGCCTGGTCAGCGAGCGCACCATCGAGCGGGCGATCAGACCGGCGCCACCGAGGGCGACGAGCAGCACCAGGGCGACGGCGGCACCGATGATCAGGGCCTCGGTGTCGGCGGCGGACTGGAGGTCCTGGGCCTTGCCGTCCAGGTCCTCGATCAGCTTGCTCTCGATCCGCCGCTCGGCGGTGATCTTGGCGCTGGCCTTCTCGTACCAGTCCTTGTAGGAGACCGGGTCGGTCTGCTGGATACCGCTCTGCTGGAGGATCGAGCGCGCGTAGCGGTCGGCGTCGGCGACCACCGAGTTGTAGCTGAGCTGGCCGCGCAGGTTGTCCAGGTCGTGCGAGGTGTAGATGTTGTTGAAGCTGGTGAGCGCGTTGTCGTAGGAGGCGCGCAGGCGGATACCGAAGGACTCGTCGCTCAGGCTGAGGTTCGGGGCCTTCGGGTTGGCGAGCGCGGCGCTGATCAGGGCGCGCTGCTGCGAGGTGGTGTTCTTGGCCAGCGAGAACTGCTGGAGGGCGCGGGTGGCGCGGACCAGGTCCTTGTTGTTGGAGCCGAGCGCGATGTCCTGGGTGATCGACAGCAGGTCGCGGATGATCACGTCGTAGGCCGTGATCGTCGACTGGATGTTCTGGTTGTTCTGGTACGGCGTGTTGCGCGCGTCCGAGATCGAGTTCAGGTCCTTGCGGATCTGGAAGAGCAGCGCCTTGCCGCCGGAGAGTTCCAGGTTCTCGAACTTCTCCGAGGAGGCGGTGAAGGTGCGGCTCAGATCGTCGGTCTTCTTGCGGGCGGCGACGATGTCGTCGTCGAGCGGGGCGGCCGGGTCGTGGGTGATCGGCCCGGCGCTGATGTCCCGCTCGTTCTGCAGGGCGTCGGCGAGGTTGGTCGCCTTCTTGGCCAGATCGGAGAGGTTGGCCATCTGGGCGAGCTGCTGCGAGGCCTCGAGCGAGGTCTGGATGCGCAGGCCACCGAGGACGAGGGCGACGAGCACGGGCAGGGCGAGCAGGGCGATCAGGCGGGTACGGATCCGCCAGTTGCGCAGCGCCAGCCGGCTCATGCCCTTGGCGCGCCGGCGGGTGAGGGTCTTGCGGAGCTTGTCCCGGGTCGACTTCCGGTCCTGCTGCCCGTCGTCCTCCTGCCGGCCGGAGTCGGGGCCACCGGAGCCAGGGTGGCCGGAGTCGGGGCCACCGGGGCCGGGCCGGCCGGGCGCCTCGAGGGCCGGTTCGGCCGGGCCGCCGGGCGCTACCGCCTGCTGGGGGCCTGCTGTGGGCTCACGCGACTCCGGGTCACCCGCGGCGCCGCTACCCCTTTTGAAACGTCCCTGCACTGGCGTCGCAACCTCTGGACCGGGCGTCCCGCCGCGTCGCCGCAGCCTGGACGGTGTGGAGTTTCCATCCGCACCCCGGCCGGTCCGGGAGAGCGGGTCGCCGGGGTGGACTGCTCCCTACCCACGGTCCGTGGCATTCCAGCACAGCGGCGGAATCCCAACAAGGGCCGACAGGGCACCCCGCGTGGCGCTACCGAACGCGCGCATGACTTCACTGACTGTGTGCCAACCGGACCGGAATACCGCCTTTTTCGGACACTCGCCGGATACATGCCAACCTGACCCGAGATCAACAAGAGTCACAGAGCTTCCCGAATGCCCGTTATTTCCGGTATGTCGGCAAAATCTGATGCAGCGATATGTCGGATATAAGAGAATTGCTCTTCAATTTGTGAGCAAAATCACAGGTGAATGTGTAGCTTTGGTCACGGTGGCTGTGGAAAGAGATCCGTAATCTGGCTGCATCCGGAGCACGGCCCCGATCAGCCTGCCCAGAATCCCCCGAATCACTCAGGCCGGCGCCGATTCCCCGTGGACGCGCCGGGCCGCGACCCCAAGGTGCTGACGCGATGTCCCAGGCGAAGAAGGCCGCCACCAAGTCCACGCTGTCCTGCCGCTCCACGGCGAACCCGCGCCGGACCACGCTGGCCTCGGTCGAGGACTTCAGCAAGATCCCCGGCGCCCGCCGGGCGGAGCAGGTCGTCGTCTACTCCACCGAGCTGCCGGCCAGCACGGCCAACCCGCGCCGCACCACGCTGATGGTCGCGCCGGTGGTCGCCGTCCCGCAGGACTGACCGGACCCGCTTCGCCGAAGGGCGTCGCGGCCGCACCCCACCGTGCGGCCGAGGCGCCCTTCGGCGTCCCCGGGCAGGCCCGGCGCGGGCCGGACGCAACCGCGCTGAACAGGGGCAAAGCGGTCAGCCGGGGGCTCACGCGATAGCCTGGACGACGATTGAGCGGGGCCGGGCCCAACGGGCGCGGCGCCCACCAGCGCCCGGGCGCGCCCCGGGCGGCCGACGAAGCGAGGGGTAGCCCAGCCGTGCGCATTGCCAGGTTTTCCGTCCGGGAGGGGAGCCCTGCCGCCGGCAGCGTCTCCTTCGGCGTGGTCGAGGGCGACCCCGCCCAGCCCGAGTCACTGGTCGTCCACGCCCTGGCCGGCCACCCCTTCGGGCAGCCCCAGCCGACCGGCGAGAGCTACCGCTTCCAGGACGTGCGGCTGCTCAGCCCGATGCTGCCCAACAAGATCATCGCGGTCGGCCGCAACTACGCGGCGCACGCGGCCGAACTCGGCAACGACGTCCCGGACGTCCCGCTCACCTTCTTCAAGCCGTCCACCTCGGTGATCGGCCCGACCGAGTCGATCGCCTACCCGCCGTTCTCCTCGGACGTCCACTACGAGGCCGAACTGGCCGTGGTGATCGGCCGGATGTGCCGCGAGGTCCCGCTGGACCGGGTGCCCGAGGTGATCCTCGGCTACACCTGCGCCAACGACGTCACGGCGCGGGACGTCCAGCAGCGCGAGGGCCAGTGGGCCCGCGCCAAGGGCTTCGACACCGCCTGCCCGCTCGGCCCGTGGATCGAGACCGACCTCGACCCGGCCGACCTCGCCATCACCTGCACGGTCAACGGCGAGCCGCGGCAGACCGGCCGCACCTCCCTGATGGTCCGCTCGGTCGCCGAGCTGATCGTCCACATCTCCGAGGCCATGACGCTGCTGCCCGGCGACGTCATCCTCACCGGCACACCCGCTGGGGTGGGCCCCCTCAACGTCGGCGACCAGGTCGCCGTCTCCATCGAAGGCATCGGCACTCTCACCAACAAGGTGATCAAGCGTGGCTAACACCGACCCCACCGTCCGGGTCCGTTTCTGTCCGTCCCCGACCGGGAACCCGCACGTGGGCCTGGTCCGTACCGCCCTCTTCAACTGGGCCTTCGCCCGCCACAACGGCGGCACGCTGGTCTTCCGGATCGAGGACACCGACTCCGCCCGCGACTCCGAGGAGTCGTACAACCAGCTGCTCGACGCCATGCGGTGGCTCGGCTTCGACTGGGACGAGGGCCCGGGGACCGGCGGCCCGCACGAGCCGTACCGGCAGTCGCAGCGGATGGACATCTACGCCGACGTCGCCCGCCGCCTGCACGAGGCCGGCCACGCCTACTACTGCTACTGCAGCACCGAGGAGCTGGACGCCCGCCGCGAGGCCGCCCGCGCGGCCGGCCGGCCCTCCGGCTACGACGGCCACTGCCGGGACCTGACGGACGATCAGATCGCCGTCTACAAGCTGGAGAAGCGCGAGCCCATCCTGCGCTTCCGGATGCCCGACACCACCATCAGCTTCGACGACCTGGTGCGCGGCACGCTCACCTTCGAGCCGGAGAACGTGCCGGACTACGGGATCGTCCGGGCCAACGGCGCGCCGCTCTACACCCTGGTCAACCCGGTGGACGACGCGCTGATGAACATCACCCATGTGCTGCGCGGCGAGGACCTGCTCTCCTCGACCCCCCGCCAGATCGCGCTGTACGCGGCGCTCGCCGAGATCGGTGTCGGCGACGGCAGCACCCCGCGCTTCGGCCACCTGCCGTACGTGATGGGCGAGGGCAACAAGAAGCTCTCCAAGCGGGACCCGCAGGCCTCGCTCAACCTGTACCGCGAGCGCGGCTTCATCCGTGAGGGCCTGCTCAACTACCTGTCCCTGCTGGGCTGGTCGCTCTCCGCGGACGACGACATCTTCAGCGTGGAGCAGCTGGTCGAGGCGTTCGACATCGCGGACGTCAACGCCAACCCGGCCCGCTTCGACCTGAAGAAGTGCGAGCACGTCAACGCCGAGCACCTGCGCCGGCTGGCCCCGGAGGACTTCGTCCGCCGGCTGGTGCCGTACCTGCAGGCCCCCGGTCTGCTCCCGGCCGAGCCGACCGCCGCGCAGCTGGAGCTGCTGGCCAAGGTGGCACCGCTCACCCAGGAGCGGATGGTCGTGCTGAGCGAGATCGTCAACATGGCGGGCTTCCTCTTCGTCGACCCGGCCGACTTCACGCTCGACCCGGGCGACGCGGCCAAGGTGCTCACCGCGGACGCCCGCCCGGTGCTGGAGGCCAGCATCAAGGCACTGGAGGCGCTGGAGGACTTCTCCCCGGAGCCGATCCAGGCGGCGCTGCGCGAGGCGCTGGTGGAGGGGCTGGGCATCAAGCCCAAGTTCGCCTTCACGCCGCTGCGGGTGGCCGTCACGGGCCGGCGGGTCTCCCCGCCGCTGTTCGAGTCGATGGAGCTGCTCGGGCGCCCCGAGACGCTGCGTCGGCTGACCGCCGCCCTGGCGGCCGTTCCGGCCGCCTGAGGCAGCCTCCGAGCAGGTCGCGGGCCCGGCTTCAGGCCGGGCCCGCGGCGTTCCCGGCCCGGCCTGCGGTTATCGATTTTGGAGCCGCGCCCGGCATCGGGTAATGTTCTTTCTGCGCCGCCCGGGAGGGAACGGCGAGGGACCAGAAACCTCGTCAGGACCAAGCAGGCGGAGCAGCGCCGAGCAAGACCCCGTCAGGGGGTTGAACTCCGGTGGGGTATGGTGTAATTGGCAGCACGAGTGATTCTGGTTCATTTAGTCTAGGTTCGAGTCCTGGTACCCCAGCGCAGTACCCTTGCAGTAACCGCAGTGCCCAGCAGTACCGAAGCAGTACAAGCCCCCGTTGTGTAGCGGCCTAGCACGCTGCCCTCTCACGGCAGTAGCGCCGGTTCGAATCCGGTCGGGGGTACTGATC
>NZ_JBFBIL010000026.1:7814-100202 GCF_040685575.1 Kitasatospora sp. NPDC088351
CCCGCAAGGGGTCGCCAAGAAAGCCCCCGTTGTGTAGCGGCCTAGCACGCTGCCCTCTCACGGCAGTAGCGCCGGTTCGAATCCGGTCGGGGGTACTGATCCCGCAAGGGGTCGCCAAGAAAGCCCCCGTTGTGTAGCGGCCTAGCACGCTGCCCTCTCACGGCAGTAGCGCCGGTTCGAATCCGGTCGGGGGTACCAGAGCAGGAAGGCCGGTGGGCTCGCCCATCGGCTGAATGCTTTGTTGGGGTATGGTGTAATTGGCAGCACGAGTGATTCTGGTTCATTTAGTCTAGGTTCGAGTCCTGGTACCCCAGCCAGAAATAAAAGCCCCGGAGATCCGGGGCTTTTGCGTTTTCCGGAGCGGCCTTCCCCGGTGGCTTTCCCGGGGCGCCCCGACCCCGGGTGACTTTCCCGGGCGCAGCGGAAAAGGGCCCGTACCGGAGTTTCCGGTGCGGGCCCTTTCCGTTGTCCGCCGGTGCCGCTCAGCCGCGGCGGAGTGCCTCGGTGAGGCGGTTGGCGGCCTCGATGATGGCCTGGGCGTGCAGCCGGCCCGGGTGGCGGGTCAGGCGCTCGATCGGGCCGGAGACGGAGACGGCGGCCACCACGCGGTTGGAGGGGCCGCGGACGGGCGCGGAGACGGACGCCACGCCCGGCTCGCGCTCGCCGATGGACTGGGCCCAGCCGCGGCGCCGGACGCCGCTCAGCGCGGTGGCGGTGAAGCGGGCGCCCTGGAGGCCGCGGTGGAGCCGCTCGGGCTCCTCCCAGGCCAGCAGGACCTGGGCGGCCGAGCCGGCCTTCATCGGCAGGGTGCTGCCGACCGGGACGGTGTCCCGCAGACCGGAGAGCCGCTCGGCGGCGGCTACGCAGATCCGCATCTCGCCCTGCCGGCGGTAGAGCTGTGCGCTCTCGCCGGTGACGTCGCGCAGGTGGGTCAGGACCGGGCCCGCGGTGGCGAGCAGCCGGTCCTCGCCCGCCGCGGCGGAGAGTTCGGAGAGACGGGGGCCGAGGATGAACCGCCCCTGCATGTCCCTGGTGACCAGACGGTGGTGTTCGAGTGCGACGGCGAGTCTGTGGGCTGTGGGCCGCGCCAGACCGGTGGCGGCGACCAGCCCCGCCAACGTGGCGGGGCCCGACTCCAGTGCGCTCAGCACCAGAGCGGCCTTGTCGAGAACGCCGACGCCGCTAGAGTTGTCCATGCCCTAAGACTGCAGTCTCATTCCGCGAGACGCAAGTTCAATCTTCCGGGAAAAGCGCCACTCTGGAGAGAGCAGCCCGGGAGACGTCCAGGATGCGGCCTCGACAGAGCGTCCGCATGGTGGACACCGATCCGGCGTGCAGGTCGCGCGGCGCAAGCCTCACAGGGCGGCGAAAGCACTGACCTCGACGACACGAGAAGGCCGGCAACGCGGCCGGCTGGAGGGAACCCGATGGGACGGACACTCGCAGAGAAGGTCTGGGACGACCACGTCGTGCGGCGCGCGGAGGGCGAGCCCGACCTGCTCTACATCGACCTGCACCTGCTGCACGAGGTGACCAGCCCGCAGGCCTTCGACGGCCTCCGGCTGGCCGGACGCACGGTCCGCCGCACCGATCTCACGATCGCCACCGAGGACCACAACACCCCGACCCTGGACATCGACAAGCCGATCGCCGACCCGGTCTCCCGGGTACAGCTGGAGACGCTGCGCCGCAACGCCGCCGAGTTCGGGGTGCGGATCCACTCGCTGGGCGACATCGAGCAGGGCGTCGTCCACGTGGTCGGCCCGCAGCTCGGCCTGACCCAGCCCGGCACCACCGTCGTCTGTGGGGACTCTCACACCTCCACCCACGGTGCGTTCGGCGCCCTGGCGTTCGGCATCGGCACCAGCCAGGTCGAGCACGTGCTGGCCACCCAGACCCTCCCGCTGGCGCCGTTCAGGACCATGGCGATCACGGTCGAGGGCGAACTGCCCGAGGGCGTCACCGCCAAGGACCTGATCCTGGCGATCATCACCAGGATCGGCACCGGCGGCGGTCAGGGCTACGTCCTGGAATACCGCGGCTCGGCCATCCGCGGCCTCTCCATGGAGGCCCGCATGACCATCTGCAACATGTCCATCGAGGCGGGCGCCCGGGCCGGCATGATCGCCCCCGACCAGACCACCTTCGACTACCTGGAAGGCCGTCCGCACGCGCCCAAGGGCGAGGACTGGGACGCCGCGGTCGCGTACTGGAAGACCCTGGCCACCGACGAGGACGCGGTCTTCGACCACGAGATCTTCATCGACGCCACCGAGCTGACCCCGTTCGTCACCTGGGGCACCAACCCGGGCCAGGGCGCGCCGCTCGGCTCCGCCGTGCCCGACCCGGCGTCCTTCGCCGACCCGCAGGAGCGGACCGCCGCCGAGAACGCCCTGGCGTACATGGGCCTGGAGGCCGGCACCCCGCTGCGCGAGGTCAAGGTCGACGCCGTCTTCGTCGGCTCCTGCACCAACGGCCGGATCGAGGACCTGCGGGCCGCCGCGGCCATCGTGGAGGGCCGCCGGATCGCCGACGGCGTGCGGATGCTGGTCGTCCCCGGCTCGGTGCGGGTCGCCCTGCAGGCCGTCGAGGAGGGCCTGGACAAGGTGTTCACCGCGGCCGGTGCCGAATGGCGCCACGCGGGCTGCTCGATGTGCCTGGGCATGAACCCCGACCAACTGGCCCCCGGCGAGCGCTGCGCCTCCACCTCGAACCGCAACTTCGAGGGCCGGCAGGGCAAGGGCGGCCGGACCCACCTGGTCTCGCCGCAGGTCGCCGCCGCGACCGCGGTGCTCGGCCGACTGGCCGCACCCGCCGATCTGACCGCCGACGTCGCTGTGGAGGCCTGAGCAGCATGGAGAAGTTCACCACCCACACCGGTTCGGCCGTGCCGCTGCGCCGCAGCAATGTCGACACCGACCAGATCATCCCGGCGCACTGGCTGAAGAAGGTCACCCGTTCCGGTTTTGAGGACGGGCTGTTCGAGGCCTGGCGCAAGGACGAGTCGTTCATCCTCAACCGGCCCGAGCGCCAGGGCGCCACGGTGCTGGTGGCCGGCCCCGAGTTCGGCACCGGATCGTCCCGTGAACACGCCGTCTGGGCACTGCAGAACTACGGTTTCCACGCCGTGATCTCGTCCCGCTTCGCCGATATCTTCCGCGGTAACTCGCTGAAGAACGGCCTGCTCACGGTCGTCCTGCCGCAGGAGACGGTGGAGCGGCTGTGGGCGCTCACCGAGGCCGACCCGACCGCCGAGATCACCGTCGACCTGGAGGCCCGCGAGGTGCGCGCCGAAGGCGTCACGGCCTCGTTCGAGCTGGACGACAATGTCCGTTGGCGGCTGCTGAACGGCCTGGATGACATCAGCATCACACTGCAGAACGAGGCCGACATCGCGGCCTTCGAGGCGACCCGGCCGTCGTTCAAGCCGCGTACTCTGCCGGTTGCCTGAGAGTCCGCTGAGAACAAGCATTCTGACGATCCGCCGGATGGCCCGTCCCCCCTCGGGGGGGCGGGCCATCCGCCGTTCCGAACGAGGAGTTCGGGTCCGCAGCAGCCCCCCGATTGCCGATTTGGGATTGCCGCAGAGGGCCCCGCGCAAGTACAACTGCGGGTAGATGGCACAATCAGTACATGCACCGGCACCATGAACCTCCGTACGCGGGCGGCGAACCCGCGTCACCGGAGTCCACGGGCCGGGGATCCGAACGCCGAATTGACGATCGGCCGGACGCCGCCGCCTCACCTGCTGAGGGGCCGGACGACCCGGAAGTCGCAGCGCTCTACGCGCTTGTGGCCGAGCGGTTGAAGCAAGCTCACGCCCGCGTGCATGCGCTGAACGTGTCTGCCGATGCAAAGACCGCTCTCACCCGTCAACTCCTCATCGTCACCGAGACCGCCAAGCGCGATCTTCCGGGGGCGGCAAGGCGGTTGAGTCGCTTTGTGCAGGACCTCGACGAGGGGCGCCCGCCCGTCGACTGAGGTCGCCGACGCGCAAATCCATTGCGACACTAGGGTGATTCGCGCGTTTGGTAATTGAAAGTCCGCAGATACATACCTAACGTGCGAAATGAACGGATGGAATCATCCGGCGCCCGTTTCCGAAGGGGAAGACGTGAACAAGGCTCAGCTTGTCGAAGCGGTGGCCGAGCAGCTGGGCGGTCGCAAGGCTGCCGCAGAGGCCGTCGACGCAGTGCTCGACACCATGGTGCGTGCCGTTGTGGCGGGTGACCGGGTGTCGGTCACCGGTTTCGGCACCTTTGAGAAGGTGGAGCGCTCCGCGCGCTTCGCCCGCAACCCGCAGACCGGTGAGAAGGTCAAGGTCAAGAAGACCTCGGTGCCCCGCTTCCGTCCGGGCCAGGGCTTCAAGGACCTGGTCAGCGGCGCCAAGAAGCTGCCGAAGGAAGGCCCCTCGGTGAAGAAGGCGCCCAAGGGCTCCCTCACCCCGGGCAAGAGCGGTGTCGCCGCGACGCCGGCCGCCAAGCGCGCCGCCACCAAGCGGGCCGCTGCCGCTGCCGCCGCTCCGGCCGCGACCAAGAAGGCCGCCGCCAAGAAGACGGCCACCACGGCCGCCGCCAAGAAGACCACGGCCGCCGCCAAGAAGGCGACCGCCACGAAGGCGACCGCCACCAAGGCGACTCCCGCCAAGAAGACGGCCACCACGGCCGCCGCCAAGAAGACCTCCGCCGCCGCGACCAAGAAGACGGCCGCTGCCAAGAAGACGGTCACCACCGCCGCCGCGAAGAAGACCACGGCCACCGCCAAGAAGGCGACCGCCACGGCCAAGAAGACGGCTCCGGCGAAGAAGACCACCACCCGCAAGACCACCGCGCGCAAGACCAGCGCGAAGTAGTCGCAGGACGGCCTTCGAGAGCCGTGGCGTACCCCCTCCCGGAATTCCGGGTGGACGGGCCGCCACGGCTCTTCCGTTTTTCCGGGCCCTCAGTCAGCATCCGATGGCGCGCAGTGACCGGCGCGCGGGCGGGAACGGACGGGAACCAGCGGAAAAAAAGAGGGAGGCGTCAGCCGGCGGCCGGGTCCGGAAAGGTCTGCAGGGTGAGGAAGACCACCCGGCGGGCCTCGCCGGAGCCCTCGGTGCGGATGCGCACCCGCTGGCCGGGGCGCAGCAGCCGGAGGCCGCCGGCGTCGAAGGCGGCCGCGTCGAACGGCACCGGGGTCCCGTCGTCGAGCAGCACGGAGCCGGCCCGGGTGGCGGGGTCGAAGGTGAACGCGGTGGCCTGCATGGAAGCAGCATAGCGAGCGGTACCGACAGGCCGGGGCGCCGCTCAGGGGCGTCCGAGCCGCACCGCGAGGGCGCCGGTGTGCGGGCCGACACCGAGGGCGAGGGCCTCGGTGAGGTCGGCGCCGGTGTCGACGTCCCGACGGACCGACTCCACGCCCGCGAGCCGCAGTTCGCGGGCGCCGCCGGCCGCGTGCCGGGCCCGGGAGCCGTCGCCGAAGGCGGGGGAGAGCGGGCTGCCGGGGGCGCAGGCGAGCAGCGTGGTGCCCAGCCCGGGGCTGTCGGCCAGGAAGGCGCGCCCGGTCGGCGGGACGGCGCGCAGGACCCGGGCCAGTTCGGCCGGGCGCAGGGCCGGCAGGTCGGCGGAGAGCGCCGCCAGCGGCGCGTGCGGGGCGAGGGCCAGCGCGGCCGACGCACCGTGCGTCAACGCCTGGTTGAGGCCGCCGCCGGGCTCGTCGTCGACGACGACGGCGCCCAGCGCGGCCAGCCGGGCGCCGGCGTCCCGGTCCCGGGTGACCACCAGTACACGGGACACCCCGGAGGTCGCCAGGGCGGCGGCGACGGTGTCGAGGGCGAAGGAGAGTGCCAGGTCCGCCCGGTGCGGCCCGGCGAACGGGGCCAGCCGGGTCTTGGCCAGCGCGAGCGGCTTGAGCGGCAGCACCAGCGACCAGCCGCCGGTGGGTGCGGGGGGCGCGACGGGCCCGCTGGGGCGTACGGTGTCCTGGGTCATCGGCGTCATTGTGACGCCGGTCCAGGAGCTCTCGCCAGGCCGTCCCAGCTGTGCGGACGTGCGTTTGATCACGCCTGCCGGATGTGCTGGCGGGGTTGCTCGACAGGCGGTGAGCGGTCGGGCGAGACTGTTCCGCGCCCGGGTTCCGGGCAGCGGGTCGCCGGTGCGCGGCACCGGAAGGTTATGACTGCGGCACCCCGGGTGCCGCACCGGATGAGGAGGACCTGGGGTGGCCCGCCGCTCGTACGCCGGCTTCGGCAACGCCGATTACGGCATCTGGTACCGCTTCGCGGCCGTGCTGGTGAAGCCGGTGACGACCGCCCTGGTGAAGCCCGACTGGCGGGGCTGGGAGCACCTTCCGGAGAAGGGCGGCTTCATCGCCGCGGTCAACCACAACTCGATCATCGACCCGGTGGTGTACGCGCACTGGCAGTACAACAGCGGGCGCCCGCCGCGCATCCTGGGGAAGTCCTCGTTGTTCTCGGTGCCGTTCATCGGGTTCATGCTGCGCAAGACCGGCCAGATCCCGGTGTTCCGCGAGTCCACCGACGCCGCGGCCGCGTTCCGGGCGGCGATCGACGCGGTCAACAACGGCCAGTGTGTGCAGTTCTACCCGGAGGGCACGCTCACCCGGGATCCGGACCTGTGGCCGATGACCGGCAAGAGCGGGGTGGCCCGCGTCGCGCTGATGACCGGCGCGCCGGTCATCCCGGTGGCGCACTGGGGCGCGCACGAGATCATCCCGCCGTACGGCAGGGGCGGTTCCGGGCGGGGCAGGTTCAACCTGTTCCCGCGCCACAGGGTGACGGTGGCGGCCGGGCCCGCGGTGGACCTGAGCAAGTACCAGGGCCAGGAGCTGACCGCCCAGGTGCTCAGGGACGCCACCGAGGACATCATGGCGGCGATCACCGCCGTGCTGGCCGACATCCGCGGCGAGGAGCCGCCGGCCGAGCGGTACGACATGCGCGCGGCCGCCCGGAGCCGGGCCACCGCCGCGGCGGCCGAGCGGCAACGGGCCGCGGGCACGCGCACGAACGGAACCGAGGAGGCCGGCAAGTGACCCGATGTGCCGTGTTCGGGACGGGTTCCTGGGGGACCGCGTTCGCGATGGTGCTGGCCGACGCCGGCAGCGAGGTGGTGCTCTGGGGGCGCCGCCAGGAGCTGGTGGACGCCATCAACACCACCCGGGTGAACCCGGACTACCTGCCGCAGGTCGAGCTGCCGGCGTCGATCCGGGCCACCACTGACGCCGCCGAGGCGCTGGCCGGCGCGGAGTTCGCGGTGCTCGCGGTGCCCTCGCAGACCCTGCGCGAGAACCTGGCCGCCTGGGCGCCGCTGCTCGGCCCGCGGACCGTGCTGGTCAGCCTGATGAAGGGCATCGAGCTGGGCACGGCGAAGCGGATGAGCGAGGTGATCGCCGAGGTCGCCGGGGTCGGCCCGGAGCGGGTCGCGGTCGTCAGCGGCCCCAACCTGGCGCGGGAGATCGCCAACCGGCAGCCCGCCGCGAGCGTGGTGGCCTGCACCGACGAGTCGGTCGCCAAGCGCCTCCAGGCGGCCTGCCACACCCCGTACTTCCGCCCGTACACCAACAGCGACGTGATCGGCTGCGAGCTGGGCGGCGCGGTGAAGAACGTGATCGGCCTGGCGGTCGGCATGGCCGACGGCATGGGGCTCGGCGACAACACCAAGGCGACGCTGATCACCCGCGGGCTGGCCGAGACCACCCGGCTGGGGCTGGCGCTCGGCGCCGACCCGTACACCTTCGCCGGGCTCGCCGGGATGGGCGACCTGGTGGCGACCTGCTCCTCGCCGCTGTCGCGCAACCACACCTTCGGCACCAACCTCGGCCGGGGCATGTCGCTGGCGGAGACCATCGCCGCCACCCGGCAGACCGCGGAGGGCGTGAAGTCCTGCGAGTCGGTGCTCGACCTGGCCCGGCGCAACGGCGTCGACATGCCGATCGTCGAGGCCGTGGTGGACGTGGTGCACAACGGGCGGCCCACCCAGGAGGCGCTGGCCGCGCTGATGGCGCGGTCGGCCAAGCCGGAACGGCACTGACGGCCCGTCCCCGCGGCCTGTTCCCGCCGTCTGTCCCCACCCCCGTCCCCGGCGCCCGGGCGCCGGGGATTCCGGGGCGGCGCACTTTCCGGAAACCTTTCGCACGGTAGTCTCAAACCCGATATGAGCATCGAACAGACCTCCCCGAATCCGTCCGCGAAGCCGCGCGTAGCGATCGTCTTCGGCGGCCGCAGCTCCGAGCACGCCATCTCGGTCTCCACCGCGGGCAGCGTGCTCAGGGCGATCGACCGCGAGAAGTACGACGTGCTGCCGATCGGCATCACCCACGAGGGCCGCTGGGCGCTGGTCAGCGACGAACCGGCCCGGATGGCGATCACCGACGGCCGTCTGCCGGACGTCGCCCACGTGGCCGAGGCCCTCGACGGCCGGGTCGCGCTGCCGCTCGACCCGGGCAGCCGCGAGGTGGTCTGGAGCGAGCCGGGTTCCGCTCCCAAGGTGCTCGGCGAGGTCGACGTGGTCTTCCCGCTGCTGCACGGCCCCTGGGGGGAGGACGGCACCCTGCAGGGCCTGCTGGAGCTCTCCGGCGTGCCCTACGTCGGCAACGGCGTGCTCGCCAGCGCGGTCGGCATGGACAAGGAGTTCACCAAGCGCGTCCTGGCCTCGCACGGCCTGGGCGTCGGCCGGTACACCGTCGTCCGTCCGCGCGAGTGGGAGAGCGAGGCGGGCCGCGCCGCCGTCCGCGAGCGGGCCGCCGAGCTGGGCCTGCCGCTGTTCGTGAAGCCCTGCCGGGCCGGTTCCAGCATGGGCATCACCAAGGTCAAGGACCTCGCCGACCTCGACGCGGCGATCGAGGAGGCCCGTCGGCACGACCCCAAGCTGATCATCGAGGCGGGTGTCTCCGGCCGCGAGATCGAGTGCGCGGTGCTGGAGTTCGAGGACGGGCCGCGGGCGAGCGTGCCGGCCGAGATCCTGGTCGGCGGCGGCTACGAGTTCTACGACTTCGACGCCAAGTACATCGACTCCTCCGAGGTGCGGATCCCGGCCGGGCTCCCGGAGCCGGAGACCGCCGAGATCCGGCGCCAGGCGGTCGAGGCCTTCGAGGCGCTCGGCTGCGAGGGCCTGGCCCGGGTGGACTTCTTCCTGCTGGACGACGGCAGCTGGATGATCAACGAGATCAACACCATGCCTGGCTTCACCCCGATCTCGGCCTACCCGAAGATGTGGGAGGCCAGCGGGCTGACGTACCCGGAGCTGGTCGACCGGCTGCTCCAGGCGGCGCTGCGCCGTTCGACCGGCCTGCGGTAGCGGGTCCGGACCGGCGACGGACGACGGCGGGCCGGGAAGCTCCCGGCCCGCCCTCGCACCTACCGTGTCGCTACGGGATGTTGGCCTTCACCACGTCGGAGAGGGCGGCGGCCGCGTCCAGCGGGTTGGCGGTGACCCCGCCGGGGACGGTCACCTCGACGAAGGCGGCGCGCTGGGTGGCGGTGAACCGGTAGCCGCCGTCGTTCAGCTGCTCCGGCCACCAGGTGACGTCGTTGACCGTGGGGGACATCTCGGCCTGGCGGTCGCCGGTGAGCCCCTCGGGGTGCGGCACGCCGCAGCGCAGCACGGTGCGCGGGCTGGTGTCCCAGGCCGCGACGAACGGTGAGGCGGGGGACGGGTCCCGGCGCTGGTGGCCGAGCAGGGTCGACGGCAGCGCGGCGGCCAGCGCGCGGCAGTACTCGGCCTGGCGGCTGGTCGGCGTCGGCGCCTCGATCTTCTCGGGCGCGCTCCAACTGCCGAGCAGCACCACCACGGTGCAGGTCAGCGCGACGGGCACCGCCAGCCACCGGACGGGGGCCGGCAGTGCCGCCAGGACGCGGGGGACACGGAGTTCTCTGGCCACCCGCCGATGGTAGCCGGGCTTACAGATGCACCACCGGACAGGTGAGGGTCCGGGTGATGCCCTCGACCTTCTGGATCTTGGCGACGACGAGCCGGCCGAGGTCGTCGACGGTCTCGGCCTCGGCCCGCACGATCACGTCGTAGGGACCGGTCACGTCCTCGGCCTGGATGACACCTGGGATTTCGGAGATGGCCGCGGCCACGGGAGTGGCCTTGCCGACCTCGGTCTGGATCAGGATGTATGCCTGTACCACGGGGACCTCCCGGCGGCTGGTTACGGGGATCGCCGCCGTGATCGCCCGGTCAGGCGCGAGGGTGGGAACGGGCTCACCGGCAGTCTGATCACCACGCTACCCCGCAGCGGGCCGAGGAGGGGAGACCTCGGCGCTCTGGAAGGGCGTACGCTGCGCGCGGGGGCCGCTTGTGCCGTACGGCGACAAGCTTCCGGCTGGAACGCGAGAGGACGCAGATGCAGGGGACCGTGGGCGAGCTTGGCGAGTTCGGCCTCATCAGGGAGCTGACCGCCCGGGTACCGCTCACCGACGCCGTCGACCTCGGTCCCGGTGACGACGCCGCGGTGGTGAAGGCGCCGGACGGCCGGGTGGTGGCCACCACGGACGTGCTGATCGAGAACCGGCACTTCCGCCGGGACTGGTCCACCGCCTACGACGTGGGCCGCAAGGCCGCCGCGCAGAACCTCGCCGACGTGGCCGCGATGGGTGCCGTGCCGACCGCGATCCTGCTCGGGCTGGTCGCCCCCGCCGATCTGCCCACCACCTGGGCCACCGAGCTGATGGACGGGCTGCGCGACGAGTGCCAGGTGGCCGGTGCGACGGTGGTCGGCGGCGATGTGGTGCGCGGTGACACCATCATGCTGGCCATCACGGCGCTCGGGGACCTTCAGGGGCGTGCGCCCGTGACGCGCGCCGGGGCACAGGTGGGCGACGTGGTCGCGGTCACCGGCTGGCTCGGCTGGTCGGCCGCCGGACTGACCGTGCTGCAGCGCGGGTTCCGCTCCCCGCGGGCCTTCGTCGAGGCGCACCGCCGCCCCGAGCCGCCGTACCACGCGGGCCCGGCCGCGGCCGAGTTGGGCGCCACCGCGATGATCGACGTGAGTGACGGGCTGGTCGCCGACCTCGGCCATGTCGCCCGGGCCAGCGGGGTGGACATCGACCTCAGGGCCGCCGACTTCGACGTCCCGGCGCAGATGGCCGACATCGGCCAGGCGGTCGGGGTGGACCCCTTGGTCTGGGTGCTCTCCGGCGGCGAGGACCACGCGATCGTGGCGACCTTCCCGCGCGGGGCCCAACTGCCCGCCCGCTGGCGGGTGGTGGGCGTGGTGGCCGGCCGGGCGAGGCCCGCCCGCGGCGGCCGGGTGACGGTGGACGGCGAGGCCTGGGACCGGGTCGGCGGCTGGGACCACTTCGCCGAGTGACCTGTCCGGCCGGGTGGACGACTCCCCGGCGCGGGTGGTGCGGACGGCGCGGGGACGGGCGGGGGCGACGTCCGGGACGCTCCCCGAGTGCGGTGGACGGGCACGGGGGGACTGACCGCGTAGGCTTGCGGACGACCGGGCCCGCCCGCCCTTCGGCGCGGGTGGTCTGAACCACTTGCGGAGCGGGAGAGCACAGCCACCATGCGCATCGGTGTCCTGACCAGCGGCGGCGACTGCCCCGGCCTCAACGCGGTGATCCGTTCCGTGGTGCACCGCGGCACGGATGTGCACGGCGACGAGATCGTCGGCATCGAGGACGGCTTCCTCGGCCTGATCGAGGGCCGCACCCGGCCGATCTCGCACGACGACGTCACCGGCCTGCTGACCCTCGGCGGCACCATCCTGGGCTCGGCCCGGGTGCAGCGCGACCGGATCGCCTGGGCGGTGGAGAACGCGCAGACCCTGGCCCGGGACATCGGCATCGACGCGCTGATCGCGATCGGCGGCGAGGGCACGCTGACCGCCGCCAAGATGTTCAGCGACGCCGGGCTGCCGGTGGTCGGCGTCCCGAAGACCATCGACAACGACATCGACGCCACCGACGTCACCTTCGGCTTCGACACCGCGGTGCACGTCGCGACCGACGCGATCGACCGGCTGAAGACCACCGCGGAATCCCACCAGCGTGTGATGGTGGTGGAGTTGATGGGCCGTCACACCGGCTGGATCACCCTCACCGCCGGCATGGCGGGCGGTGCGCACGGCATCCTCATCCCGGAGAAGCCGTTCGACATCGAGGCGGTGGCCCGGATGGTCGAGGACCGCTTCTCCCGGGGCAAGAAGTTCGCCATCATCGCCGTCGCCGAGGGCGCCGCCCCGCTGCCCGGCACCATGCGCTTCGACCACGGCACCGTCGACCAGTACGGCCACCAGACCTTCGGCGGGATCGGCAACCGGCTCGCCAACGAGCTGGAGAACCTGCTCGGCAAGGAGGCCCGGCCGGTCATCCTCGGCCACACCCAGCGCGGCGGCACCCCCACCGCCCGCGACCGGGTGCTCGCCACCCGGTTCGGCTGGCACGCGGTGGAGGCCGTCCACCGGGGCGAGTTCGGGTACTTCACCGCGCTGCGCGGCAACTCCATCGAGCTGGTGCCGGTCGCGCAGGCCGTCACCCGTCTCAAGACCGTGCCGCAGGACCGCTGGCTGGAATCCGAAGCCGTGCTCTGAACCGGCCCGGGTAGGTTGGGCGCATGGCTCTTGCGTCCCCCACCCCCGCCACCGCTCCTCCGCGTGTGCTCACCGTCGCCGGCTCCGACTCCGGCGGCGGCGCCGGCATCCAGGCCGACCTCAAGGCGATGCTCGCCCTCGGCGTCCACGGCATGAGTGTGATCACCGCCGTCACCGCACAGAACTCGCTCGGGGTCCAGGGCTACTGGGAGCTGCCGGCCGAGGCCGTCCGGGCCCAGTTCCGCAGTGTGGTGGACGACATCGGGGTGCAGGCCGTGAAGACCGGCATGCTCGCCTCGACCGAGCTGGTCGAGACCGTCTCCGAGCTGCTGGCCGGGGTGGACGCCCCGGTGGTGGTCGACCCGGTCGGCGTCTCCAAGCACGGGGACGCGCTGCTGGCCGCCGAGGCCGTCGCCACCGTCCGGGAGAGACTGCTGCCGGTCGCCACCCTCGCCACGCCCAACCTGCACGAGGTGACGCAGCTCACCGGCCGGACCGTCGAGCGCGAGGCGCAGATGCTCGACGCGGCCAAGGCGCTGCTCGACCTCGGTCCGCGCTGGGTGCTGGTGAAGGGCGGCCACCTGGAGGGCGAGGCCGCCGACCTGCTCTACGGCGGGGCGGGGGAGGAGTACTGGTACCGAGCCCCGCGCTTCGACAACCGGCACACCCACGGCACCGGCTGCACCCTGGCCAGCTCGATCGCCGCAGGCCTCGCCAAGGGCGAGTCGCTGCCCGAGGCGGTGGCCTCCGCCAAGGAGTACATCACCGGGGCGATCGCCGGAGGGTTCGCGCTCGGCGCCGGGATCGGACCGGTCGACCACGCCTGGCGCTGGCGCTGACACCGTCATGGGCGGGCCCGAGGGCCCGCCCATGACGGTGCGGAAAAACAGAAAGCCGGTTCATCCGAGGATGAACCGGCTGACTGGAGGACCGGCTTACCGGTCTGCGCGTCAGCGCGAGACCTTACCGGCCTTGATGCACGAGGTGCAGACGTTGAGCCGCTTCGGCGTCCGCCCAATCACAGCGCGCACCGTCTGGATGTTGGGGTTCCAACGACGGGGGGTACGGCGGTGAGAGTGGGAGATGCTGTTGCCGAAGCCCGGCCCCTTGCCGCAGACGTCGCAGTTGGCAGCCACAGGAGTCACTCCAAGACTTCAGATCATTTACGTTCGAAAACCCCGCTGGACCAGCGGAGCACTCTCGTGAACCGGACCGGACCGAAGGGTGAGCCCGGATTGTTCCAGGCAACCGGAAGAGCATACAACGCTTGCTTCCGTTCGACGAAACTACCACGACCACGCGGGTGATCGCTTCGCTCACGGCCCCCCGGCGCCGCCCCCCGGCCCCCGATAACCTGCCGGTATCACCCCTCGCCGTTCACTCTCAGGCCATCACGGCGTCCCATCCGGAGGAGACCTGGTGCTGCACACGCTCGACGCCCCGGCCGTGCGCACCTGGTGCCAGCTGGCTCTGCGCGCGCTCGGCCAGGCCCGCGAGGAGATCGACGCACTCAACGTCTACCCCGTCCCGGACGGAGACACCGGCACCAACCTCTATCTGACCGTGGAGTCGGCCGCGGCCGCGGTGGAGAGCCGGTTCACCGACCCGGCCGGGGACCCGGAACCCGGGCTCGCCGAGGCCGCCCGGGCGATGGCCCGGGGGGCGCTGATCGGCGCCCGCGGCAACTCCGGCGTGATCCTGGCCCAGTGGCTGCGCGGCACCGCCGAGACCCTGGCCGGGGGCGGCGGCGCCGAGCAGCTGCGCGCCGCGCTCCAGCGCGCCGCCGAGTCCGCCTACCAGGCCGTCGCGGAACCCGTCGAGGGCACCCTGCTGACCGTCGCCCGGGTGGCCGCCCGGGAGGCGGCCCGGGTCGGCGGCGGGCTCGCCCAGGTCGCCGACACCGCCCACCGCGCCGCCCGCGACGCGCTGCGGCACACCCCCGAGCAGCTCTCCGTCCTGGCCGAGGCCGGGGTGGTGGACGCCGGCGGGCGCGGCCTGGTCGCCGTGCTCGGGGCCCTCGCCGACGCGGTGGCCGGGCACCAGCCGATGGGCCCGGTCGCGCTGCGCGGGGACGTCCGGACCGCCGGGAGCTGCGCGGGCGCGCACCTTCGGCCGCCCGGCCCCGGCCACCCCGCCTTCGAGGTGATCTACCTGCTGGACGCGCCGGACGAGGCGCTGCCCGCGCTCCGGACGCGGCTCGGCGCGCTCGGCGACTCGCTGGTGGTCGGCGGCGGCGACGGCCTGTGGAACGTCCATGTCCACGTGGACGACGCGGGCGCCGCCGTCGAGGCCGGGGTCGAGGCCGGGCGCCCGCACCAGATCCGGATCACGCACTTCGCCGAGGCCGCCGCACGCTCCGGCACCGCGGCCGAGCGGGGCGAGCGAGCGGAGCGCGCCCGGGCGGTGCTCTCCGTGGTCTCCGGCGCGGGCCTGGCCGAACTCTGCGAACAGGCCGGTGCCGCCGTGCTGCGCGCCGACCCGGACCGCCCGCCCGCCAGCGCCGAACTCGCCGAGGCGGTCCGGCGGGCCGCCGCCCGCGAGGTCGTCCTGCTGCTCAACGACCCCGAACTGCGGGCCGCCGCCGGGGCCGCCGCCGACCAGCTGCGCGAGGAGGGCATACGGATCGCGGTGCTGCCCACCCGCTCGCCGGTCCAGGGCCTGGCCGCGCTGGCCGTGCACGAGGCGGGCCGCCGGTTCGACGAGGACGTGGTGGCCATGACGTCCGCCGCCGGTGCCACCCGGCACGCCGAACTCGCCCTCGCCGAGGGGGAGTCCTGGACGATGGCCGGGGTCTGCCAGGCCGGGGACGTGCTCGGCCTGATCGACGGCGACGTCGCGGTGATCGGCACCGGGCTGGCCGAGGTCGGCGAGAGCGTGCTCGACCGGATGCTCGGCGCGGGCGGCGAACTCGTCACCCTGGTCCTCGGCGAGGGCGCGCCCGCCGGCCTGGCCGAGCGGCTGGTCGCGCACGCCCGGCACCGGCGCCCCGAGGTCGACGCGGTGGTCTTCCACGGCGGCCAGGAGTCCGCGCCGCTGCTGATCGGGGTGGAGTGAGCCGCCGGCCCGCCGGCCCGCCGGTCCGCCGGGCTGACGCACCGCCGCTCCGGTGGTTCTGTCGGCCCGGTGGTGTAAACAGGGCGTGATGGGCGCTCTCGATGAACCACTGACCAAACTGGTCGGCGACCGTACCGCCAAGGTGCTCGCCGACAGCCTCAAGCTGCGCACGGTCGGGGACCTGCTGCACCACTATCCGCGCCGCTACGTCGAACGCGGCCAGCTCACCAGCCTGGACGAGCTGGAGATCGACGAGCACGTGACCGTGCTGGCCCGGATCGAGAAGGTCACCCTGATCCCGTTCCGCGGCCGCAAGGGCGACCGCCTGGAGGTCGTCGTCACCGACGGCCGCAGCCGGCTCTCCCTGGTCTTCTTCAACCAGGGCTGGCGGCAGAAGGAGCTGCGGACCGGCGCCCAGGGCCTGTTCGCGGGCAAGGTCGGCGTCTTCAACCGCACCCGCCAGCTGGTCTCGCCCGACTACCAGCTGCTCGACGAGGACGCCGGGTCCGACGCGGCCCGGCAGTTCGCCGGCCGGCTCATCCCGGTGTACGGCGCCAGCGCCCAGATGCCCAGCTGGAAGCTGTCGATCTGCGTCGAGACGGCGCTCACCAAGCACCTGGCCGACGTCGGCGAACCGCTGCCCGCCGAACTGCGCGAGCGGCACGACCTGATCCCGCTGCCCGAGGCGCTGGAGCTGGTCCACCGCCCGCGCAGCCAGGCCGACCGCGAGCGCGCCCAGAGCCGGCTGCGCTGGGACGAGGCGTTCGTCCTCCAGGTCGCGCTCGCCCAGCGCCGGGCCGCCGACTCCGCGCTGCCCGCCGTCCCGCGCCTGCCCCGGGCGGGCGGCCTGCTGGACGCCTTCGACGCGCGGCTGCCGTTCACCCTCACCGACGGCCAGCGGACCGTCTCCGCCGAGATCGCCGCCGACCTGGCCACCTCCCACCCGATGCACCGGCTGCTCCAGGGCGAGGTCGGCTCGGGGAAGACGCTGGTCGCGCTGCGCGCCATGCTCGCCGTGGTGGACGCCGGCGGCCAGGCCGTCCTGCTCGCGCCCACCGAGGTGCTGGCGCAGCAGCACCACCGCTCGATCGTCGAGATGATGGGCGACCTGGCCGAGGGCGGCATGCTCGGCGGCTCGGACCTCGGCACCAAGGTGGTGCTGCTGACCGGCTCGATGGGCGTTCCGGCCCGGCGGCAGGCGCTGCTGGACATGGCCTGCGGTGACGCGGGCGTCGCCATCGGCACCCACGCGCTGATCGAGGACAAGGTGCAGTTCCAGGACCTCGGCCTGGTCGTGGTGGACGAGCAGCACCGCTTCGGCGTCGAGCAGCGGGACGCCCTGCGGGCCAAGGGCGAACAGCCGCCGCACCTGCTGGTGATGACGGCCACCCCGATCCCGCGCACCGTCGCGATGACGGTCTTCGGGGACCTGGAGACGTCCGTGCTGGACCAGCTGCCGGCCGGGCGCTCGCCGATCTCCACCCATGTCGTCCCGGCCGTCGAGAAGCCCAACTTCCTGGCCCGTGCCTGGGAGCGGGTCCGCGAGGAGGTGGCCAAGGGCCACCAGGCGTACGTGGTCTGCCCCCGGATCGGGGACGAGGAACCCACCGACCCGAAGAACGCGAAGAAGAAGCGCAAGCCGGCGCCGGACGACCCGGAGGACCTGGGCGCCGACAGCGACGAGCGCCGGCCCCCGCTGTCCGTGGTCGAGACCGCCGAGATGCTGGAGAAGGGGCCGCTGGCCGGGCTGCGGGTGGAGATCCTGCACGGCCGGCTGGCGCCCGAGGCGAAGGACGAGGTGATGCGCCGGTTCACGGCCGGCGCGGTGGACGTCCTGGTGGCCACCACCGTGATCGAGGTCGGCGTCAACGTCCCCAACTCCACCGCGATGGTGATCATGGACGCGGACCGGTTCGGCGTCTCCCAGCTGCACCAGCTGCGCGGCCGGGTCGGGCGCGGCAGCGCGGCGGGCCTCTGTCTGCTGGTCAGCGACATGCCGGCGGGCAGCCCCGCCCGGGCCCGGCTGGACGCGGTCGCCGGCACGCTGGACGGCTTCGAGCTGTCCCGGATCGACCTCGAACAGCGCCGCGAGGGCGATGTGCTGGGCCAGGCGCAGTCCGGGGTGAAGTCCTCGCTCAAGGTGCTGTCCGTGCTGGAGGACGAGGACGTCATCGTGACGGCCCGCACCGAGGCCACCCGGCTGGTCGCCGAGGATCCCGGGCTGGCCGCCCATCCGGATCTGCGCACCGCGCTGGAGAGCCTGATCGACGAGGACCGCGCGGCCTACATGGAGAAGGGCTGAGCGCGTTCGTCCAGGGTCGATTGTCAGACCCCCGGGAGAGAATGGAGTTGTTCAGGGCGCACTCCCAACGTGCGTACCTGGCGCGACATTTGGGGGTCATGCCATGGCATTCCGTCATCTCAACGAGCTCCCGCTGGGCGACAAGGTCTTCCGGATCGAACTCGCCAGCGACGACGACCGCGAGGTCACCCTCACCCTGACCGGCTGGCGGGAGGGGGCGGCGGCCTCGCCGCTCGCCTCGGGCCGGCTCCGCCTGCCGGTCGAGGACGTCGCCTCGCTGCGGATCGCGCTCAACCGCGCGCTGCGGGCGCTGGCGATCGTCGCCGATGTCTCCGAGCCCATCCCCGACCGTGACGTGCTGCGCGAGCTCTACCCCGGCCATGGCGCCCCCTGGGTGCCGCAGCACGAGGAGGAGCTGGTCCGGCGGTTCCACGACAGCGAGACCATCGCCCGGATCGCCGCCCGCTTCGGCCGCACGCCCGACTCCGTCCGCACCAAGCTGCGCGAGCTCGGCCACGACCCGCGCCGCCCCGAGTTCTGCCCGCCCGACGGCTGCCTCTCCTGGTCCCGCTACGCCTCGCCGACACTGCTCGGCGCGGCCGTTCCGGCCCAGACCGCGGTCCCCGACGCAAGCTGAGCACCCGGCCCCTCCCGCCGGACCGGGCTGAGCCGAGGGGCCGACGACGCGAGCGAGCCGAAGGGGCGCGGGAGGGAGGGCGGCGGTACCGGGCACCAGCGCCCCGGAGGCGAGCCGAGCGCGGAGCAGGGGATAGCGTGGTGGGCAGCGACGAAAGGACCTCCCACCACCATGACCCGCGTCATCGCCGGGGCGGCCGGCGGCCGTCGGCTGGCCGTACCGCCCGGCCGGGGCACCCGCCCGACCTCCGACAAGGCCCGCGAGGCGATGTTCTCCACCCTGGAGTCGCTGCGCGGGACCCTGCACGGGGTCCGGATGCTCGACCTGTTCGGCGGATCGGGCGCGGTCGGTCTGGAGGCGCTGTCGCGCGGCGCCGAGCACGTGCTGCTGGTCGAGGCGGACGGCCAGGCGGCCCGGGTGATCCGGGAGAACGTCCGGATCGTCAACCTCCCGGGGGCCGAGGTGCGGGCCGCCCGGGCCGAGAAGGTGATCGTGGGGCCGGCCCCGGAGGTCCCGTATGACCTGGTCTTTCTCGACCCGCCGTACGTCGTCACCGACGACGAGGTGCGCGAGATGCTGATCACACTCCTGGCCGGGGACTGGCTCGCGGACGGCGCACTCGTCACCGTGGAGCGCAGCACCCGCGGTGGCGGGTTCGGCTGGCCGGAGGGCTTCGAGGGGGTGCGCTCGCGCCGTTACGGCGAGGGCACGCTCTGGTACGGTCGCGCCGCCGCCGAGGCTCGCCAACACTCGTAACGGGCCGAGGCCCGCAGCAGCCGTCACCCGATGAGGGAGCACCCACGCCATGCGTCGCGCCGTCTGTCCCGGATCGTTCGACCCGATCACCAACGGTCATCTCGACATCATCGAGCGGGCCTCGAAGCTGTACGACGTGGTGCATGTCGCGGTCCTGATCAACCGGAACAAGCAGGGCATGTTCACCATCGAGGAGCGGATCGGCCTGATCGAGGAGACCACCGCCCAGTACGGGAACATCGTGGTGGAGTCGCACAGCGGCCTGCTGGTGGACTTCTGCCGGGAGCGCGACATCCCGGCGATCATCAAGGGCCTGCGTGCCGTCAGCGACTTCGACTACGAGCTGCAGATGGCGCAGATGAACCACGGCCTCAGCGGCGTCGAGACGCTGTTCGTGCCGACCTCGCCGACGTACAGCTTCCTGTCGTCCACCCTGGTCAAGGAGGTCGCCTCGTACGGGGGCGACGTCTCGCACCTGCTGCCGGAGACGGTGCACCGCCGGCTGGTCGACCGGATCGCGGAGCGCAGGGCCGCGCAGTAACGCGCGGGCTTTCCGCTCGTCCGTCCGTTCGCCCGCCCGTCCGCTCGGAGTCTGTTTCTGCCGGTTCGTCATGAGTTGTCCCCGGTCCGGGCGGGCGGTCCGGTCCGGGCGTTGTGACCTCGCGCGGCGGTGGCCGTAAAGTCTGTATTCCTGCCCTGCGGTGAGGTCCACCGCGCTGGGCCTGCCTCCGCCGGACCGTCGGCGGCACACGGAAAGACGAAGCCCCGTGGACGTGCAGAACAAAGTCGACGAGATCGTCGCGGCCGTCGAGAACGCCCGCGCGATGCCGATGTCGGCCTCCTGCGTGGTGAACCGAGCCGAGCTGGTCGGTCTGCTCCAGGGCCTGCGGGCGGCCCTGCCCGCCGAACTGGCCCAGGCGCAGTCCGTGATGGCGGACCACGAGCAGGTGGTGGCCGAGGCGCAGGCCGAGGCGGAGCGGATCATCCAGGGCGCGCACGCCGAGCGCGGTTCGCTGATCTCCGACACCGAGGTGGTCCGCCGGGCCCAGGCCGAGGCGGACCGCATCCTCGCGGAGGCGCGGGCCGAGGCCGAGGCCAAGCTCAGTGAGGCCGACGACTACGTGGACAGCAAGCTCGCCAACTTCGAGGTCGTGCTCACCAAGACGCTGGGCGCGGTCGGCCGCGGCCGGACCAAGCTGCGCGGCGACGCCAGTGTCTTCGAGACCGAGTACGAGGGCGAGAGCGACGGCGAGGAGTTCCGGCCGCAGCAGCGGATCAGCCCGAGCCCCGAGGTCGACGAGTACGTCGATGTGAAGCTCGCCACCCTGGAGGCCGTCCTCGGCAAGACGCTGGCGGCCGTCGGCAAGGGCCGCGACAAGCTGCTCGGCAAGGCCCCGATCGACGAGCTGGGCGCCTACCTGGCCGCCGCCGACCAGGCCCAGCAGGCCAAGAACCGCGCCGAGGCGGTCGCGGCGGGCTTCGCCGCCGACGCCGACGGCGAGGAGATCCCCTGGTACCGCGAAGAGGTGCCGCAGCAGCAGACCTGGCCCGAGCAGACCCCGGCCGCGGCCGGCTGGCAGACCCCCGGCGCGGACCAGTACGCGGCCGCCCAGCAGCAGGGCGGGCAGTACGCCGAGGTCTACGGCGGCGGCTTCGATCCGGCCGTGCAGGGCGACCCCTACGGCGCCCAGTACGGCTACCCGCAGCAGCCGCCCCAGCAGCCGGGCTACCCGGCCGGGCGGCAGGACGCCTGGGGGAACCCGCAGCCGGACGGCACGGACGGCTACCCCCAGCAGCAGCAGGGCTTCGCCGCCCAGCAGTACGACGCGTGGGGGCAGCCCCAGCAGACCGCCGGGGGCGGCTACCCGCCGCCGCCGGCCGCCCCACCGCAGCTCCCGCAGCAGCAGCAAGGGCTGGACGAGACCAGCTTCTTCGACACCAGCATGATCGACATGACCAGGCTCAGGGAGCTCGGCGGCCGCTGATCCCGGCCGCCCGGCCGGGTGCCTCACGGGGTGCCCGGCGAGGGCCCCGGCGGGGAGCCCGGCCGGGACCGAAGTTGGGCCTGACGGGAGACTCCGGTAGTCTGACCACTCCGGCCTCTCCGTGTCGGGCCGTCGGTCTGCCCGCGCATCATCCGATGAGCAGCGCCGCACCTCAGTCTCCTCAGGAAGTCAGGACACCTTGAACCGCCTCGACCACCGCGACCCCCTCGTGTTCGACACGCACGAGCTGGGACGTCGCCCGGGCTCGCTGCGCAAGGTGTCCCGCACCCTGGAGGCCCCCGAGGGCCTCGGGATCATCGATGTGATCGGCGTCCCGGAGAAGAGCGAGATCCGGCTGGAGCTCCGCCTGGAGTCCGTGGTCGAGGGTGTGCTGGTGACCGGCACCGCCGAGGCCCGGGTCGAGGGCGAGTGCGCACGGTGCCTGGAGCCGGTCGAGGACGACCTCGAGGTGGACTTCCAGGAGCTGTACTACTACCCGGAGTCCGACGAGCGCCACCGCGCCCGGACCGCCGGGGCCGAGGACCTCGACGAGGACTCGGACGAAGAGACTTACCGTCTGGAGGGCGACTTCTTCGACCTCCAGCCGGTGCTGCGTGACGCGGTGGTGCTCGCACTGCCGCTGCAGCCGGTGTGCCAGGACGACTGCCTGGGCCTGTGCTCCGAATGCGGAGCGCGCCTGAGCGACGACCCGGCGCACCACCACGAGGCCGCCGACCCCCGGTGGGCGGCTCTGCAGGGACTCTCCGCCGCCCCCGGCGACGAGGGTGACGGGATCAAGAACAGCGACACCCGTGAGGGTGCCGCCGAGAACCAGGAGAAGTAGCCGTGGCTGTTCCGAAGCGGAAGATGTCGCGCAGCAACACGCGCCACCGCCGTTCCAACTGGAAGGCCGTCGTTCCGGCCCTCGTGGCGTGCGACCGCTGCCACGAGCCGAAGCTCGGCCACATCGCGTGCCCGAGCTGCGGCACGTACAACCGCCGCCAGGTCCTCTCGGTCTGATCGGCGGGGTGCACGGATCGATGTCGGACGGTAATCCCTCCCGCAAGGCGGCCATCGCCCCGAAGGGTCCTTCGGGCGGCGGAAAGGCCGGCGGGCCGGCTTCGACCGAATACGACGTCCTGGAAGGGCGCCTCGGGTACACACTTGAGCGCGCCCTTCTGGTACGTGCCCTGACCCACCGCTCGTACGCGTACGAGAACGGTGGGCTGCCCACCAACGAGCGCCTGGAGTTCCTCGGCGACTCGGTGCTGGGCCTGGTGGTGACCGACACCCTCTACCGCGTCCACCCGGACGTCCCCGAGGGCACGCTCGCCAAGCTGCGCGCCGCGGTGGTGAACTCCCGCGCGCTCGCGGACGTCGGCCGGGGTCTGGACCTCGGCGTCTTCATCCGGCTCGGCAAGGGCGAGGAGGGCACCGGCGGTCGCGACAAGTCGTCGATCCTCGCCGACACCGTCGAGGCCGTGATCGGCGCCGTCTACCTGGACCAGGGCCTGGACGCGGCCACCGAGTTCGTCCACCGGCTGTTCGACCCGCTGATCGAGGAGTCCTCTCAGCTGGGGGCCGGCCTGGACTGGAAGACCAGCCTTCAGGAACTCACCGCCTCGGCGGGTATCGGAGTCCCGGAGTACGTGGTCGCGGAGTCCGGTCCGGACCACGAGAAGACCTTCACCGCCGCTGCCCGGGTGGCCGGCGAGGACTTCGGCACCGGTGTCGGCCGCTCGAAGAAGGAAGCCGAGCAGAAGGCCGCGGAGAGCGCCTGGCGGGCGATCAAGGAGAAGTACGCCAACCGCCTGCCCGGTGGCGCCTGAGTTCGCAGTAGCCTTCCTCCTGCAGATCCCCGTCGCAGGAGGCCAGTTCACGTGCCCGAACTCCCCGAGGTAGAGGTCGTCCGCCGAGGGCTGGCGAACTGGGTCGCCGGCCGGACCGTCGCCGGCGTCCAGGTGTTGCACCCGCGCGCGGTGCGCCGCCAGCCCGCCGGGCCGGCCGACTTCGCCGCCCGGCTGACCGGCACCACGCTCGGCAGCGCGCAGCGGCGCGGCAAGTACCTCTGGGTGCCGCTCTCCGGTGCCGGAACCGGATTCTCACTGCTCGGCCACCTCGGGATGAGCGGCCAACTGCTCGTCCAGGACCCGGCGGTGCCCGACGAGACGCATCTGCGGGTCCGGCTGCGGTTCACCGACGGCGGGCGCGAACTGCGCTTCGTCGACCAGCGGACCTTCGGCGGTCTCGCGGTGGAGGAGGCCGAGGACGGCGACCCGGAGGGGACCCCGGTCTCCCTCGCGCACATCGCCCGCGACCCGCTCGACCCGCGCTTCGACGACGCCGCCTTCGTGGCCGCGCTGCGCGCCAGGCGCACCACGGTCAAGCGGGCCCTGCTGGACCAGACCCTGATCAGCGGCGTCGGCAACATCTACGCCGACGAGGCGCTCTGGCGCTCCCGGCTGCACTACGACCGCCCGACCGGCTCGCTCACCCGCCCCCAGGCCGCCGTACTGCTGGCGCACGCCCGGGACGTGATGACCGCCGCCCTCGCCGTCGGCGGCACCAGCTTCGACAGCCTCTACGTCAACGTGAACGGCGAGAGCGGCTACTTCTCCCGCGACCTCGACGCCTACGGCCGTGAGCACGAGCCCTGCCGCCGCTGCGGCACCCCGATCCGCCGCGCGGCCTGGATGAACCGGTCCAGCTACTTCTGCCCCCGCTGCCAGCGCGTGCCACGGGCCCGCAGCGGGGGCTGAAGGGCGCTCCGAGCCGTCAGTGCTTGGTGAGTTCGGGCTCGGCGGCGGTGTCGCCGAGGGCGCCGTGGGTGTCCTGGCCGAAGTAGGCGACGCCGACGGCGGAGACCACGGCGAGCAGGAAGCCGAGGACGCCGAGCCAGCCGAGGCCGGCCTTGGAGGAGTCGCCGAGCCACAGGACGCCGACCGCGCCGGGCAGGACGGTCTCGCCGACCACCAGGGCGGCGGTCGCGCCGTTCACCGAGCCGATCTGCAGCGCGACGGTGTGCACGTACATCCCGCCGAGGCCGCCGACCAGGATCGCGTACAGGGCCGGGTCGGAGAGCAGCCTGCCGAGCTCGAACGGGTCGACGCCGTTGAGGATGCGCACGCCGACGCCGAGGGCGCCGAAGCCGAGGCCGGAGAGCAGACCGGCGACGATCGCGCCGTTGGCGCCCATCCGCCGCACCAGCAGTCCGCCGCCGGCCAGCAGCACGGTGGTGATCGCCAGCAGCCCCCAGTGGAAGGCCATCGACGCGTGGTGGCCGCCCTCCGGGCCGGCCGAGACGGCCAGCAGCACCAGCGCCGAGCAGAGCACGCCGATCGACGCCCACTCCAGCTGCTTCAGCCGTATCCCGAGCAGCTTGATGCTCAGCACCGCGGTGATCACCAGGTTGGCGCTGATGATGGTCTGCGAGAGGAACAGCGGCAGCAGCCGGGCGGCCAGCGCCCCGAGCCCGAAACCGATCAGGTCGAGCACGGTGCCGACGATGAACTCCCAGGTGACCGCGGCCTTCGCGGTCGAGGAGAGGCTGGGCCCGCCGTGCTCGGTGACCCCGGCCGCGGAGCCCCGGGCGGCCTCCTCCCGGGCGGAGCGACGTGATCCGACGGCCTGCAGGACCGAGCCGGTGCCGTAACAGGCGGAGGCCGCCACGGCGGTGACGAGGCCGATGAACACCGAGTGCTCCGATCGAGAGAAGTGGTCAAGAGAAGGTCATGGGACAGGTGGTCCGGCACCACTATGCCTGGTGCCGGGGTAGCGTCAGGACGGGTGTGACCACGGTGGGCCCGCCGGGACGTACGACCGGGCCGGGGCCCGGGTTCCCGCCCCCGGGCAGGCTCAGGGGCGGCCGGGGGGAACATCATCCCGGAGGAGGGCGCCGCCCCCGGCGGACGATGGGGGTGCGCGGCGGTCCCCGTACGCGAAGGGTATGCCGTGCCGGGAGGCCGGCCGGGGTAGCGTCAAGGCATGAGAACCCTTGCTCGACGACGTTCCCGGGGCGCCGGGCCGCTGGCCCTCGTGGCGGCGGTGCTCGGGCTGTTGCTCCTGCTGGCGCCGACCGCCTCGGCGGCCGGCGGGCTGGACGATGCCGCCGCCGCTCTCAAGCAGGGCCGGGTGTACGTCGACCCGGCGATGGAAAGCCGGTTCGGCCAGAGCCAGGCCGACGCCCTGACCGCGAAGATCCGCAAGGCCGACAAGCCGATCTTCATCGCGGTGGTTCCGGCCGCCGATCCGTACGGCGCCACGACGGTCTTCACCGACCTGCGGACCAAGACCGGCATCACCGGCACCTACGGCATCTGGAGCGGCGACCAGTTCAAGGCCCGCTCCGACAAGTCCGCGCTGCCGAGCGTGAACGCGGAGCGGATCGCGGGCGCGTCCTTCCGTTCCCACCCGGGCGACACCGAGGCCGTCCTCAACGACTTCGTCGACACCGCCGCCCCGCAGGTCAAGGGCCACGGCGTGAACGGCGACAGCGACAGCGGCGGCGTTTCGACCGCCGCGATCGTCGTCCCGCTGGCCCTGCTGGCGCTGGCCGGCACCGGGGTGTTCCTGCTCTTCCGCCGGGCCAAGCGGCGCAAGGAGGAGCAGCGCCTGGCCGACCTGGCCCAGCTGCGCCAGGTGGTGGACGAGGACATCACCGCCTTCGGCGAGGAGCTGGACCGGCTCGACTTCAGCCCGGGTGCGGCGGACGCCGACGACACCCAGCGCGCCGACTACGCGCACGCCCTCGACTCGTACGAGCGGGCCAAGCGGAGCATGGACGAGGCGAAGGGGCCGGAGGACGTCAAGCCGGTCACCGAGGCGCTGGAGGACGGCCGGTTCTCGCTGGCCACGCTGGCGGCCCGGCGGGAGAAGCGGCCGCTGCCGGAGCGCCGTCCGCCGTGCTTCTTCGACCCCCGGCACGGCCCGTCCGTGCGGGACGCCGACTGGGCCCCGGCCGGCGGCGCGGCGCGCACCGTCCCGGTCTGCCAGGCGGACGCGGCCCGGCTCGCCGCCGGACAGGACCCGGACATCCGGACCGTCCCGACCGAGCACGGCCCGCAGCCGTACTGGAACGCCGGCCCGGCGTACGCGCCGTGGGCGGGCGGCTACTTCGGCGGCTTCGGCGGCGGGCTGCTGCCCGGGCTGCTGGTCGGCACCATGCTCGGCTCGATGATGAGCGGCCCGGCCTACGCGGCCGCGCCGATGATGGACGCCGGCTCGTCCTTCGAGGGCGGCGACTACTCCGGTGCGGACTTCAGCTCCGAGGACTTCGGCGGCGGCTTCGACGGCGGCGGTTTCGACGGCGGGGACTTCGGGGGCGGCGGGGACTTCGGCGGGGGCGGGGACTTCGGCGGAGGATTCTGAGCCGCCACCCGGTCGACCACGGACGGCCCCGCCGGTGACGGCGGGGCCGTCGTGCTGCCGGAGGCCGGCCGGGAGCGCCGGCCGATTGAGTTTGAGAACACAACCCGGTGTGGCAGGCTGGCCGGGTGACCTCCCGCACTCCTTCGGCCCTCCCCGGCCGGCCCTGCTCGATCGCCGCCGCCCTCCAGGTCGTCGGTGAGAAGTGGGCGCTGCTCGCCGTCCGCGAACTGTTCTACGGCAACCACCGCTTCGACCGGATCGCCCGTAACACCGGCGCCCCGCGCGACCGGCTGACCGCGCGGCTGCGCGCCCTGGAGGAGGCGGGCGTGGTGGAGCGCCGCGCCTACAGCGAGCGGCCGCCGCGCTACGAGTACCACCTCACCGAGGCGGGCCGGGACCTCGCGCCGCTCACCCAGGCGCTGCTCGGCTGGGGCGACCGCTGGCTCGCCCCCGAGCCGCCCGTGATCTTCGAGCACGCCCCCGAAGGGCACGAGCCGCACCCCTACGACCCGGCCTGGGTCTGCCGCACCTGCGGCGAGGAGGGGCGGCGGGGCGAGCTGGAGATGGAGATCCACAGCCCGGGCTGGACGGTGGAAGGGCCCGTGGAGCCCTGACCGGGCAGGCCGCGAGGGCGCCGGATAGGGTCTGGGGCATGCACGGTCGTGACGCGCACAGCGATGAACCGGTCCGGGCGACCGCCTGGGTGCGGGGCAAGGTCCAGCAGGTCGGCTTCCGCTGGTGGACCAGGGCGCGGGCGCTGGAGATCGGCCTGACCGGCTATGCGAGCAACCTCGGCGACGGCCGGGTCCAGGTGGTGGCCGAAGGGGCGGCCGTCGACTGCGAGGAACTGCTCGCCCTGCTCCGCGGCCCCGACACCCCCGGCGCCGTCACCGGGGTCACCGAGATCTGGACCGCCGTCGGCAGCGGCTACGAGGGCTTCGAGATCCGCTGAGCGGACCGCCGAACCGGCCGCCGGGCAGGGCGGTTGGGCCGGGCCTCCCCACCGGGCCGCCCGAAACAACCGACCACCTTCGGTGTCATGCGGTTGCCATCCGGGCAGACTCGTGGTTGACTCCGCAGCGAACGATGATCCACGAGTACGCGGTGGACCGGCCCGAGACCGTCTGGCGTGACAGCACCGCCATGCAGGTGACAGGGGCGCGGTAGCGTGCGGTGATCGTGTTGACCCGTACAGTCTTTGGTGAGACGCTGGAAACCCGCGCACACGACCGCGTTTTCCCGGTAGGTGCACGCCCCGGTGAGCCCAGCTCACGGTGCGTGTGCCGCAGTGCCCAGCCAGCACTGCCGGTGGAGCGCCGCGCGTGCGTCACCCTTCCCCCTAGACCAGTACCGTTCCGGTTCGGTCACTCAGCGTGGAGGACCATTCATCATGGCAAAGGCGCTTCTCGGGTACGTCGGCGGCCCCGACCCGCGAATGCTTTCCGAGATGCGACGGCTTCAGCAGCGCGTCCAGGACCTTGAATCCGAGCTTCTTCGGATGCAGGCCGAGAACGACGCTCTCACCGCTGTCGCTGACGAGCACTCGCTGCTCAACAGCATCGATCTGGATCAGCGGGAGCCGGCTCTCACCTGAGTCCCGCCCGGTCCTCACAGATCGACGCCGCTGTGCACCGAGCCGCCCCGAAAGGGACGCAGCTTGCAAGGGACGCCCTGAGTGGCGTCCCTTCGTCGTGTCCGCGTCGTGTCCGCGCACGGAACCGGCGGGTCCGGCCGGATACAGTCGCCGCTGGGGGCCCGGGCGAGCGATGAGGAGACCGGCGCGTGCACCTGAAGAGTCTGACGCTGCGCGGGTTCAAATCCTTCGCCTCCGCCACCACCCTGCGCTTCGAGCCCGGGATCACCTGCGTGGTCGGCCCCAACGGCTCCGGCAAGTCGAACGTGGTCGACGCCCTGTCCTGGGTGATGGGGGAGCAGGGCGCCAAGTCGCTGCGCGGCGGCAAGATGGAGGACGTCATCTTCGCCGGGACCAGCGGGCGCGCCCCGCTCGGCCGCGCCGAGGTCAGTCTCACCATCGACAACTCCGACGGCGCGCTGCCGATCGACTACGCCGAGGTGACCATCACCCGGACGATGTTCCGCAACGGTGGCAGCGAGTACGCGCTCAACGGCACCACCTGCCGGCTGCTCGACATCCAGGAACTGCTCTCCGACTCCGGTATCGGCCGCGAGATGCACGTCATCGTCGGCCAGGGCCAGCTGGACTCCGTACTGCACGCCGACCCGATGGGGCGCCGGGCCTTCATCGAGGAGGCCGCCGGCGTCCTCAAGCACCGCAAGCGCAAGGAGAAGGCGCTGCGGAAACTGGACGCGATGCAGGTCAACCTCAACCGGGTCCAGGACCTGGTGGCCGAACTGCGCCGCCAGCTCGGCCCGCTCGGCCGACAGGCCAGGATCGCCCGCCGGGCCGCGGGCATCCAGGCCGATCTGCGCGACGCCCGGCTGCGGCTGCTCGCCGACGACCTGCTCACCCTGCGCCGGGCCGTCGAGGCGGAGACCGCCGACGAACAGGCGCTCACCCTGCGCCGCTCCACCGTCGAGCGGGAACTCGCCCACGCGGTGCGGCGCGAAGCCGTACTGGAGGCCCAGATCCAGCAGCTCGGCCCGAGCCTGGAGACGGCCCGGCAGACCTGGTACCGGCTCTCCGCCCTCGCCGAACGCACCCGCGGCACCCTCGGGCTGGCCGAGGCCAGGGCCCGGCACGCGGCCGCCGGCGGGCAGGCCGAGGAGCGGCGCGGGCGCGACCCGGAGGAACTGGAGCGGGAGGCGGGGCGCGTCCGGGAGGAGGAGGCCGAACTGGCCGAGGCGCTGGAGGAGGCCCAGTACGCGCTGGCCGAGGCGGTCGAGACCAGGGGAGCGCTGGAACGCGCGCTGGCCGAGGAGGAACGCCGGCTGAAGGGCGTCGCCCGGGCCATCGCGGACCGCCGGGAGGGCCTGGCCCGGCTGCAGGGGCAGTCGGCGGCCGCGCGGTCCAAGGCGGCGGCGGCCGAGGCCGAGATCGGCCGGCTCACCGAGGCCCGGGACGACGCGCTGCTGCGGGCCGGGGCCGCCCAGCGCGAGTACGAGGAACTGCGCGAGCAGGTCGACGCGCTGGCGGTGGACGACGACCAGGCCGACGCCGCGCACGAGGCCGCCCGGGAACGGCTCGCCCGGGTCGAGGGCGACCTCACCGCCGCCCGCGAGGCGGTCGGCGCGGCCGAACGCGAGCGGGCCGGGCTCACCGCGCGGCACGAGACGCTCGCCCTGGGGCTGCGCCGCAAGGACGGCAGCGGAGCCCTGCTCGCGGCCGGTGACCGGCTGACCGGTCTGCTGGGCCCGGCGGCCGCGCTGCTGCGGATCGAACCCGGCGCCGAGGCGGCCGTCGCGGCCGCGCTCGGAGTGGCCGCGGACGCGGTGGCCGCCGACTCGCCCGCTACGGCCGCCGAGGCGCTGCGCCTGCTGCGCGAGGAGGACTCCGGGCGGGCCGCCCTGCTGATCGCCGGAGCCGCCGAACCCGACCACGTCGTGGGGGAGTTGCCCGCAGGTGCCCGCTGGGCCGCCGAACTGGTCGACGGCCCGCCGGGGTTGCGGTCGGCCGCGCGCGCCCTGCTGGACCGGACCGTGCTGGTCGGCTCGCTCGACGAGGCGCTGCAACTGATCCACGAGCGGCCCGGGTTGACCGCCGTCACGGTCGACGGCGACCGGCTCGGCGCGGGGTTCGCGCACGGCGGATCCGGTGGTGCGCCCAGTCTGCTGGAGACCCAGGCCGCGGTGGACGAGACCGCCCGGGCGATCGCCGAACTGGCCGTCCAGTGCGCGGAGTCCGCCGAGCGGCTGGATCAACTCACGGAGCTGCGAAGGGAGTCGGCCGCCGAACTGGAGCGGCTGGCGGCCCGGCGGCGGCAGGCCGGGAAGGACCGGGCCGAGGTGGCGGGCGCGCTCGGCCGGCTCGGCGGGCAGGCCCGCGCCGCCGCCGGCGAGGCCGAACGGCTGGCGGCCGCCGCCGCCCGGGCCGAGGACGGCCTGGCGCAGCTGCTGGCCGGCGCCGAGGAACTGGCCGAACGGCTCGCGGCGGCCGAGGAGTCGGCGGACGCGGGGGAGGACGAGCCGGACACCACCGAGCAGCAGCGGCTGGCCGACGCCGCCGCCCGGGCCCGGCAGACCGAACTGGAGGCCCGACTCGCGGTACGCACCCACGAGGAGCGGGTCCGCGCCCTCACCGGCCGTGCGGACCAGCTGGACCGGGCCGCCCGGGCCGAGCGCGAGGCGCGCGCCCGGGCCGCCGAGCGCCGCCGGCGCGCCGAGCACGACGCCGGGGTGGCGAACGCCGTCGCGGCGGGCGCCCGGCAGCTGCTGGCCTGCGTGGAGGTGTCGCTGGCCCGCGCGGACACCGAGCGGGCGGCCGCCGAGCAGGCGCGCGCCGAACGGGAGACGGAGCTGCGGGACCACCGCGAGCACGGGCGCGGGCTCAAGGCCGAGCTGGACAAGCTGGTCGACGCCGGGCACCGGGACGAGGTGCTGCGAGCGGAGAAGCGGCTGCGGATCGAACAGGTGGAGACCCGGGCGCTGGAGGAGTTCGGCATCGGGGGCGACGAACTGCTCGCCTCCTACGGCCCTGAGCAGCTCGTCCCGCCGACGCCCGCGGCGCCGGACGCCGACGGCAGCGCGGCGGAGGGCCAGGAGCAGGGCGAGCCGCGCCCGTTCGTCCGGGCCGAGCAGGAGAAGCGGCTGAAGGCGGCCGAGAAGGCGTACCAGCAGCTCGGCAAGGTGAACCCGCTCGCGCTGGAGGAGTACGCGGCGCTGGAGGAGCGGCACCGCTTCCTCGGCGAACAGCTGGACGACCTCAAGCGCGGCCGGCGCGACCTGCTGGACATCGTCAAGGACGTGGACGAGCGGGTCGAGCAGCTGTTCACCTCGGCCTACCACGACACCGCCGCCCAGTTCGAGGGCGTGTTCTCCCGGCTCTTCCCGGGTGGGGAGGGGCGGCTGGTACTGACCGACCCGGACTCCATGCTGACCACGGGCGTCGAGGTGGAGGCCCGTCCGCCGGGCAAGAAGGTCAAGCGGCTCTCGCTGCTCTCCGGCGGCGAGCGCTCGCTCACCGCGGTGGCGCTGCTGGTGTCGATCTTCAAGGCCAGGCCCAGCCCGTTCTACGTGATGGACGAGGTGGAGGCGGCGCTCGACGAGACCAACCTGCGCCGGCTGATCGGGATCATGGAGGAGCTGAGGGAGAGCTCCCAGCTGATCGTGATCACCCACCAGAAGCTGACCATGGAGTCCGCCGACGCCCTCTACGGCGTGACCATGAAGGGCGACGGCATCTCCCAGGTGATCAGCCAGCGCCTGCGCGAGGGGGCGCCTCCCGGCCGCCGGACCGGGGGAGAGCACCGGGAGCGGCCGAAGACGGTCCGACCCGCATCGGTCTAGGGCCAGTTCGACGACTGGCCCTACGCCGCCTGCGGTCCGCCCGGGTCCCGGTCACGGATACTGGGGGGGTTATGGAATACGTGATCCTTGCCGTAGTCATCGCCGTGGTCGCCATCGGCGCGATCGCCGGCCTCGTCGTTTCCGGCAGACGACGCCAGCAGCTGCCCCCGAAGTCGCCGGCGCCGGTCATCACGGCGCCCCCGACCCCGCAGGAGCCCCAGGTCGGCGACGAGTCCGCGCCGCCGACCGAGGAGCCCAGACGCACCGTCGAGGAGGTGGAGCTCCCCGAGGCCGAGGCCGTCCCCGCGCCGGCCGAGGCCGAGGAGGCTCCGGCCCTCGAAGTCCCCGAGCCCACCGCAGGCCGACTCGTCCGGCTGCGCTCCCGGCTCTCCCGCTCGCAGAACTCGCTCGGCAAGGGCCTGCTCACGCTGCTCTCGCGTGAGCGCCTGGACGAGGACACCTGGGAGGAGATCGAGGAGACCCTGCTGACCGCCGACGTCGGCGTCGCCCCCACCCAGGAGCTGGTCGATCGGCTCCGCACCCGGGTGAAGGTGCTCGGCACCCGTACCCCGGAAGACCTGCGCGGCCTGCTGCGCGAGGAACTGGTCGAGCTGATCGGCACCGAAGCCGACCGCACCGTGCACTCCACCAGGCACGCGGAGGGCCCGGCCGTGGTCCTGGTGGTCGGCGTCAACGGCGTCGGCAAGACCACCACCACCGGCAAGCTGGCCCGGGTCCTGGTCGCCGACGGCCGCAAGGTGGTGCTCGGCGCCGCCGACACCTTCCGGGCCGCCGCCGCCGACCAGCTGCAGACCTGGGGCGAGCGGGTCGGCGCGCGGACCGTACGCGGCCCGGAGGGCGGTGACCCGGCCTCGATCGCGTTCGACGCGGTCAAGGAGGGCATCGCCGAGGGCGCCGACACCGTGCTGGTGGACACCGCCGGCCGACTGCACACCAAGACCGGCCTGATGGACGAGCTGGGCAAGGTCAAGCGGGTGGTCGAGAAGCACGGCCCGGTGGACGAGGTGCTGCTGGTGCTGGACGCCACCACCGGTCAGAACGGCCTGATCCAGGCCCGGGTCTTCGCCGAGGTGGTCGACATCACCGGCATCGTGCTGACCAAGCTGGACGGCACGGCCAAGGGCGGCATCGTGGTCGCCGTGCAGCGGGAGCTGGGCGTCCCGGTCAAGCTGATCGGTCTCGGCGAGGGCGCCGACGACCTGGCGCCGTTCGAGCCGGGCGCGTTCGTCGACGCGCTGATCGGGGACTGACCCCCGTCTCGGTGAAGAAGGGTCCGCTCCGCGAGGGGCGGGCCCTTCGGCGTTGTCCGGACCAGGGCGAGCCCGTCCGGACGTCCTCGGCGCGGTCCGGGCGCCCGGGGGAGCGGAGCGCCCGGCGCCCGGTCAGGAGGCGAGCCAGGCGGGTTCGGCGGTGCGCTCGCGGCTGCGGTGACAGGCGTAGGCGAGCGTGCCGAGCAGCAGCCGGGCCTCGGGCGGGCAGCCGGCGTTGTCGCGGGTGGGCCGGCGCAGCCAGCGCACCGGGCCGAGGCCGCGGAGCACGGTGGGCGGCGCGGCGACATAGCCGCCCTCGCCGTGGCAGGTGAGGTCCAGGGCGGCGTCGTCCCATCCCATCCGGTACAGCAGGTCGGGCAGCCGGCGGGCGGTGCCGGCCGCGACCAGGAACTGGAGCCGGCCGGTGGGGGCGGCGAGCACCGGGCCGATCTGGGTGCCCATCCGCTCCAGCCGGACCAGGGCCTGGAGGCCGGCCTGCTCGGGGACGTCCAGGACGTCGAAGGCCCGGCCGGTGGGGAACAGGACCGAGTCGTCCGCGTCGGGCCGCCCGGCGGGCCGACGGCCGGACCCGGGGTGCAGACCGGGCGCGCCGCAGCGGGGGGTGCCGCACTGGCAGCGGGCCGGGGCGCTGCCGGAGCCGGCCGGGCCGCCGACGGCGACCGCCCAGCCCCAGCGGCCGGTGTACTCCGCGGCGGCCCGGGACGCGGTGACGCGGGTGCGGCGGCGCGCGCCCAGCTGTGTCAGCCGCAGGTGTCCCAGCCGAAGTTCGCCGAACAGGTTGTCCATGCCTCCCCCAACAGATTCAGGTAGCCGATGGTTACGGGATGGTGACTGTGTGTTGCGTGATGGTTGCGTCGTGCGTGGTGCGGTAGCGGCGCGCAGCGCGTGGCGTGCGCCTGTTGCGACGGTGTGCCTCGGGCGCCGCCTTGTGGCCGGCGGTGTCGATGCCCGATCGTCGGGAGGGTGGGGCGGCCGGCGAGGAGTCGGGTGTCAAACTCGCCTGTGGTTGTTGTGGGTTGCGATGATTTCGGGGTATGCCGGGGCGGACTTGGCGGCCTGCATATGCCGGACGGTCGGACCTCTCCAGTGAAGCGTGCGGGGCCTGGCTTCGGTTCACTCCTGGGGGTGGCGAAAGGTGGCGTTTCGCCAGGGCCGCTCCCTCGGGCAGCCGGCGGGGCATTACGTTCAGCACACGGACATCGTCGGGGAGTCCGCTCCGGGCCATCTACGGACGGGAGTTGGGAGAACTGACGAACCGTCCGTGGCGATGGCGCACCAGTACGACAACTGATACGGCAGCAACCTCGGATACGGCACGTCTGGCAAGAGCCCGCAACCGTCGGGCGGACACGATCGGGGGCCCCTCAGCAGGGGCCGGGCGGGATGGGGACATTCCCATGGCAGAGAAGCAACCCAATGAGAAGCTGACCACGTGGTTCGGCCGCAGCGGCTGGTCCAAGGGCGAGTTGGCCCGCCAGGTCAACCGCAGGGCCCGCCAGATCGGTGCCCACCATGTGTCCACGGACACCTCGCGGGTGCGCCGCTGGCTCGACGGTGAGCAGCCCCGAGAACCTATCCCAAAGATCATGTCGGAACTGTTCTCCGAGCGTTTCGGCTCGGTGGTCTCCATCGAGGACCTCGGCCTGCGCGCCGCCATCCCGGTCTCCACCGTGGGCGGCGGCGTCGACCTGCCGTGGAGCGCGCCCCAGACCGTTCAGCTGATCAGCGACTACTCCCGCAGCGACCTGATGCTCAACCGGCGGGGTTTCCTGGGCACCTCGCTCGCCCTGACCGCCGGTGCCGCGCTGATCGAGCCCATGCAGCGCTGGCTCGCCCCGGGCCCGAGCGGCGTGCCCACCCCGATCCTCACCGCGGCCAACGGCGGCGAGCCGTTCACCGGCCGGCTCTCCGAGCCCGAGCTGGAACTGCTGGAGCAGACCACCGTCATGTTCCGCCAGTGGGACGCCCAGAACGGCGGCGGGCTGCGCCGCAAGGCCGTCGTCGGCCAGCTCCACGAGGTCACCGACCTGCTCCAGGAGACGTACCCCGAGCAGACCACCAAGCGGCTGTTCCGGCTCACCGCCGAACTGGCCCACCTGGCCGGCTGGATGTCGTACGACGTCGGGATGCACCCCAGCGCGCAGAAGTACTACGTGCTGGCGCTGCACGCCGCCAAGGAGGCCGGCGACCGCCCGTTCGGCGCGCTCATCCTCACCGACATGAGCCGCCAGATGATCCACCTCAACCGCGGCGAGGACGCCCTGGAGCTGATCCACCTCGCCCAGTACGGCAGCCGCGACACCGCCACCCCGCGCCAGCAGTCGCTGCTGTACGCGATGGAGGCGCGCGCCTACGCCACCATCGGCGAGGTGAACCGCTGCGCCCGGGCCGTCCGGCTGGCCGAGGACACCTTCACCGACATCCGCGAGGGCGACGGCGACCCGGACTGGCTGAAGTTCTTCTCGCCCGCCGAGCTGAACGCCGAGAACGCGCACTCCTTCCGCGACCTCGCCTACCACTCCGACCAGGCCGAGCTGTACGCCTCGATGTCCGCCCCGGTGATGGAGCGCGCGGTGGACCTCTTCCGCCAGGACGGTGACCACGTCCGCTCGTACGCCTTCAACCTGATCGGCATGGCCAGCGTGCACCTGCTGCAGAAGGAGCCGGAGCAGGCCGCGGCGATGGCCGAGCAGGCGGTGGACATCGCCACCAAGGTGCGCTCGGAGCGGCTCAACTCCCGGGTGCGCAAGACCACCGAGGCCGCCGCCTCCCGGTTCAGGGGCGTGGACGCGGTCAGCCGGCTCAAGGAGCGGGTGGTCCAGGACATTCCGGAGTACGTCTCGGTGGTCTGACCCGCGCCGGGCCACCCCCCCCACGGGCCTCCGTCGAGGCCCCGCCCGCCCCGCCGACCGTGACGGCCGCCGCCGTCACGGTCGGCGGCATGTCCGGCGGCTCCGGCGGTATGTCCGGCACATGGCGCACGGGCACACGGCGCCCGGCGCGCCGCACCGCCCGGGCCCGCCGCGCGCGGCACGATAGCCGGTCCGGAGGCCCGGCGCGGCCGCGGTTCACGCAGGCGTAACCCCCGCGTCGCCGTCGTCACGGCCGCGAAACAACGGGCCGCACCGGCTGAAACCGGCCTTCGGCACGCTCCATCTCATCGCCGACACCCCGGGTACACGGGTAACCCGGGTGTGGAGCGGCTTCCACCATGAGGAGACGCCGATGCCGGACGGCTTCAGCGCGGGCGACACCGCCTTCGTGCTCATCAGTGCGGCCCTGGTCATGTTGATGACCCCGGGCCTGGCCTTCTTCTACGGAGGCATGGTCAGGGCCAAGAGCACGCTCAACATGCTGGCGATGAGCTTTCTCTCGCTCGGCATCGTCAGCGTGCTCTGGGTCCTCTACGGGTACTCGCTCAGCTTCGGCCCCGACGCGGGTGCCGGCCTGATCGGCAACCTGGACTTCCTCGGCCTGCACGGCATCGGCCTGAACGACCTCACCGGGACGATCCCCGTCACCGCGTTCTCCGCCTTCCAGCTGATGTTCGCGATCATCACCCCGGCCCTGATCAGCGGCGCCGTCGCGGACCGCGCCAGATTCGCCGCCTGGGGCCTGTTCATCGCGCTCTGGGTGACCGTGGTCTACTTCCCGGTCGCGCACTGGGTGTTCTTCTTCGACGGCGGCAAGGGCGGCTGGCTCGGCGACCGCAACGGCGTGATCGACTTCGCCGGCGGCACCGCCGTGCACATCAACGCGGGCGTCGCGGGTCTGGCCCTCTGTCTGGTGCTGGGCAGGCGGATCGGCTTCCGGAAGGACCCGATGCGCCCGCACAGCCTGCCGCTGGTGATGCTCGGCTCCGGGCTGCTCTGGTTCGGCTGGTTCGGCTTCAACGCCGGTTCGGCGCTGGCCGCCAACGGCGTCGCCGCGATGGCGCTGGTCAACACCCAGGTCGCCACGGCGGCCGCGCTGCTCGGCTGGCTGGTCTACGAGAAGCTGCGGCACGGCGCGTTCACCACGCTGGGCGCCGCCTCCGGCGCGGTGTCCGGCCTGGTCGCCGTCACCCCCGCCTGCGGCTCGGTCAGCCCGCTCGGCGCGGTGGCGATCGGTCTGGTCGCGGGCGCGGTCTGCGCCGCCGCGATCAGCCTCAAGTACCGCTTCGGCTTCGACGACTCGCTCGACGTGGTCGGTGTGCACGCGGTCGGCGGCGCGATCGGCTCGCTGCTGGTCGGCCTCTTCGCCACCGGCACGGTCGGCCAGACCGCCAAGGGCCTGTTCTACGGCGGCGGCCCGGGACAGCTCGGCAAGCAGGCGATGGGCGTGGCGGTGGTCGGCGGGTACTCCTTCGTGCTCTCCTGGCTGCTCGCCAAGGCGATCGACCGCACGGTCGGGTTCCGGGTCGCCGACGAGGTCGAGCTCGCCGGCATCGACCAGGCCGAGCACGCCGAATCCGCCTACGACTTCAGCGCGATGGGCGCCGGCCTGGCCAGGACCGCCTTCGTCTCCGTACCGGTCTCCGTCGCTGTCTCCGCTCCCGCCGCGGTCGTGGTGGCCGACCCGCTCCGGACCTCCCCCGCCCCGGCGCCCGCCGCGGCCGTGGTCGCCGGTCTGGCCAGGACCGCTCCCGCTCCCGCCCCCGCCGCGGCCGTGGTCGCCGCGGTCGAGTCCGTCGCCGAGGCCGCCGAGAAGAACGGGGCCGATGCCCAGTGAAACTGATCACCGCAGTCATCAAGCCGCACCGCCTGGACGACGTGAAGGCCGCCCTGCAGGCCTTCGGAGTGCACGGCCTGACCGTCATCGAGGCCAGCGGCTACGGCCGCCAGCGCGGCCACACCGAGGTCTACCGGGGCGCGGAGTACCAGGTGGACCTGGTGCCCAAGGCCAGGATCGAGGTGCTGGTCGAGGACGAGGACGCCGATCAGCTGATCGACGTCCTGGTGAAGGCCGCCCGGACCGGAAAGATCGGCGACGGCAAGGTCTGGAGCGTCCCGGTCGACACGGCCGTCCGGGTCCGCACCGGCGAGCGCGGCCCCGACGCCCTCTAGCATTCAGCTCGATCAACCCGCGGGCGGGCCCGCGACCACCCGGTGGTCGCCGGTCCGCTGACGGCGCATCAGTCCAGGACGACGGACGGGGACCCGTATGACCGCCGAGACCTCTCCTCCCCCCTCACCCGGCGACGGGCACCAGGGGACCGGCCCGCCCGCCGACTACGCCGCCGCCCGGGCCGGGCTGCTGGCCGCCCCCGGTCCCACCGGTGACGCCCGCCGCACCGCGCTGGCCGCGCTCACCGACGACTGGCTGGGCGGCCTGCTCACGGCGGCCGGCGCCCCGGCCGGCGTCGCCCTGGTCGCCGTCGGCGGCTACGGACGCGGCGAACTCTCGCCCCGCAGCGACCTCGACGTGCTGCTGCTGCACGACGGCCCGCTCGACCCGGAGCTGCCCGAGCGCATCTGGTACCCCGTCTGGGACAGTGGCGCCGCCCTCGACCACTCGGTGCGCACCCTCGCCCAGGCCCGGACCGTCGCCGCCGCCGACCTCAAGGCCCAGCTCGGCCTGCTGGACGCCCGGCACATCGCCGGGGACCCGGCGCTCACCGAGGCCCTGCGCTCCGCCGTCCTCGGCGACTGGCGCGCGAGCGCCCCCCGGCGCCTGCCCGAGCTGCGCGAACTCGCCCGGGAGCGGGCCGAGCGGCACGGCGAGCTGTCCTTCCTGCTGGAGCCCGACCTCAAGGAGGCCAGGGGCGGCCTGCGCGACGTGGTCACACTCGACGCGATCGCCGCCAGCTGGCTGGCCGACGCCCCCCGGGACGGTCTGGACGCCGCCGCGCTGCGGCTGGCCGACGTACGCGACGCCCTGCACCTGGCCACCGGCCGGGCCACCGAGCGGCTCAGCCTCCAGGACCAGGACCAGGTGGCCGAGCGGCTCGGGGTGCTGGACGCCGACACCCTGCTGCGCCAGGTGTACGAGGCCGCCCGCACCGTCGCCTACGCGAGCGATGTCACCTGGCGGGCGGTGGACCGGGTGCTCGCCGCCCGCTCCGCCCGGGGCCTGCGGTCGTCGCGGCTCTCCTTCCCCTTCACCGGCGCCGGGCGCGGCGCCGGCGCGGTGGCCCGGGGCGCGGTCCGGCGCCGCCCGCTCGCCGAGGGCGTGGTCGAGCAGGACGGCGAGGCGGTGCTCGCCCAGGGTGCCCGCCCGGCCGCCGATCCGGTGCTGCCGCTGCGCGCCGCGGCCGCCGCCGCCCAGAACGGGCTGACCGTCTCGTACGCGACGGTGCGCCGGCTGGCCGCCGAGTGCCGTCCGCTGCCGGTGCCCTGGCCGGACGAGGCGCGCGAGCAACTGGTCACCCTGCTGGGCGCGGGCGAGGCGTGCATCCCGGTCTGGGAGGCGCTGGAGGCGGAGGGGCTGATCACCCGGCTGCTGCCGGACTGGGAGCGGGTGCGCTGCCGGCCGCAGCGCAACGCGGTGCACCGCTGGACGGTGGACCGGCACCTGGTGGAGACGGCGGTCCGGGCCGCCGCGATGACCCGCCGGGTGGCCAGACCCGACCTGCTGCTGGTCGCCGCGCTGCTGCACGACCTCGGCAAGGGCCTGCCCGGCGACCACAGCGAGGCGGGTGAGGTGATCGTCCGCGATGTGGCCGTCCGGATGGGTTTCGACGAGGACGACACGGAGACCCTGGCGGTGCTGGTCCGCCATCATCTGGCCCTGGTGGAGACCGCGACCCGGCGGGACCTGGACGACCCGGCCACCGTGGAGGCGATCACCAAGGCGGTCGGCACCCCGGCGCGGCTGGAGCTGCTGCACGCGCTGACCGAGGCCGATGCCACCGCCACCGGCCCCGCCGCCTGGAGCAGCTGGCGGGCCTCGCTGGTGGACGGCCTGGCCGCCCGGGCCGCGGCCCAGCTGGCCGGCGGGCAGCCGGGCCGGGCGGAGGCCGAGCCGACCGCGGAGCAGGAGCGGCTCGCGGTGGAGGCCGCCCGGACCGGCGGGCCGGCGCTCACGCTGCTGGCCCAGGCCGGGCCGGAGGTCCCGGGGCCGGGCCGGGAGGGTGCCGGGCCGGCGGGCACCGAACCGATGGGCGTCCGGCTGACCCTGGCCGTACCGGACCGGCCGGGTCTGCTCGGCACGGTCGCCGGGGTGCTCGCGCTGCACCGGCTGACCGTCCGCTCGGCAGGCCTGCGCGAGCTGGACCCGATCGGCGCGGGCGCGGTGCTGCTGCTCTCCTGGACGGTGGCCGCCGAGTTCGGCGAGCTGCCGGAGGCAGCCCGGCTGCGGGCCGATCTGCGCCGGGCGCTGGACGGTTCACTGGACGTCTCGCGCCGGCTCGCCGAGCGCGACGCGGCCACCCCGCGCCGACCCGGCATCCCCACCCCGCCGCCGCTGGTCGCGGTCGCGCCCGCGGCGGCCTCGGCCACCGCGACGGTGCTGGAGGTCCGCGCCCATGACGCCCCCGGCCTGCTGCACCGGATCGGCCGGGCGCTGGACGGGGCCGGTGTCCGGGTCAGGACCGCGTACGTCAGCACGCTCGGCGCGGACGCCGTCGACTCCTTCTACCTGACCGACGTGGCGGGCCGGCCGCTCTCGGCCCGGCGGGCCGGGGAGGTGGCGGCGGCCGTGCGGGCCGCGCTGGTCCGAGGACCGGACGCCGGGCCGAGCACCGGCCGGGACTCCGGGCCGAGCACCGGCCGAACGGCGTACTGAACACCGGGTGAACCCGGGTGGAGACCGTACCCGGGGCGGCCGGATACCCTGGGGGGCGACGACCGTACCGATACCGATGCCGCAGAGGACCCGCGACGACGTGTTCGACACCCTTTCCGATCGCCTCGCAGCGACGTTCAAGAACCTCCGGGGCAAGGGCCGCCTCAGCGAGGCGGACATCGACGCCACCGCCCGCGAGATCCGCATCGCGCTGCTGGAGGCGGACGTTGCGCTGCCGGTCGTGCGGGCCTTCATCAAGCAGGTCAAGGAGCGGGCACTCGGTGTCGAGGTCTCCGGCGCGCTGAACCCCGCGCAGCAGATCATCAAGATCGTCAACGAGGAGCTCATCGCCATCCTCGGTGGCGAGACGCGCCGGGTGAAGTTCGCCAAGAACGGCCCGACGGTGATCATGCTCGCAGGTCTCCAGGGTGCCGGTAAGACCACCCTCGCGGGCAAGCTCGGCCACTGGCTGAAGACGCAGAAGCACACCCCGCTGCTGGTCGCCTGCGACCTCCAGCGCCCCAACGCCGTCAACCAGCTCCAGGTCGTCGCCGACCGCGCGGGCGTGGCCTTCTACGGCCCGCAGCCGGGCAACGGCGTGGGCGACCCGGTGCAGGTCGCCCGGGACTCGATCGAGTACGCCAAGCAGAAGCAGTACGACGTCGTCATCGTCGACACCGCCGGCCGCCTGGGCATCGACGCCGAGCTGATGCAGCAGGCCGCCGACATCCGGGCCGCGGTCAACCCGGACGAGGTCCTGTTCGTCGTCGACGCGATGATCGGCCAGGACGCGGTCACCACCGCGCAGGCCTTCCTCGACGGCGTCGACTTCACCGGTGTGGTGCTCTCCAAGCTCGACGGCGACGCCCGCGGTGGTGCCGCCCTGTCGGTCGCGCACGTCACCGGCCGACAGATCATGTTCGCCTCCAACGGCGAGAAGGTCGACGACTTCGACGCCTTCCACCCCGACCGGATGGCCTCGCGCATCCTCGGCATGGGCGACGTGCTCTCGCTGATCGAGAAGGCCGAGCAGACCTTCTCGCAGGCCGAGGCCGAGAAGATCGCCTCCAAGCTGCAGGGCGGCGGCAAGGACTTCACGCTCGACGACTTCCTGGACCAGCTGGAGCAGGTCCGGAAGATGGGCTCGATCTCCAAGCTGCTGGGCATGCTGCCCGGCATGGGCCAGATCCGCGAGCAGATCAACAACATCGACGACAAGGACGTCGACCGGGTCGGCGCCATCATCAAGTCGATGACCCCGGCCGAGCGGACCGACCCGAAGATCATCAACGGCTCGCGCCGACTGCGCATCGCCAAGGGTTCGGGCGTCGGCGTCGGCGAGGTCAACAACCTGGTCGAGCGGTTCTTCGAGGCCCGCAAGATGATGTCCGCGATGGCCTCCGGCAAGGGCATGCCCGGCATGCCGGGGATCCCGGGCATGGGCGGCGGCTCGAAGAAGTCCGCCAAGAAGGCCCCGCAGGCCAAGGGCAAGCGCAAGAGCGGCAACCCGCTGAAGCGCGCGCAGGAGGAGGCCGCGGCCGCCCAGCGCCGCGCCCTGGGCCCGGGGGCCGGCCAGGCCCCGGCCGACGGCGGCGGCGCGTTCGGCCTCGGCGCGGGCAAGGGCCCGGCCGACTTCGAGCTGCCCAAGGAGTTCAAGGACCTGCTGTAGACCCTGCGGCCGGTGCGGAACCGAGGCGCCGCGAACGGCCCGCCTCCCCGAACCAGGGCGCCGCGAACGGCCCGCCTCCCGGTACCGCCGGGGCGGTGGGCCGTTCGTATGTCCGATGATGGTGCCGTGAGAGTGACGATCAGGGCCCCGCGGGCAGGGGACGAAGCTGCGTACGCCGAGGCGGTCCGACGGTCCGCCGACCACATCGGGCGGTGGAACCCGGTCGAGCCGGACGGGCTGCCGGAACTCCTGGAGCGCCAGGGCGCCGGCCTGCGGACCTTCCTGATCGTGGACCGGGCCAGCGGTGGGCTGGTCGGCAAGGTGAACGTCGCCAACATCGTGATGGGCCGGTTCTGCAACGGCGCGCTCGGCTACGACTCGTACCTGCCGTTCGCCGGCACCGGCCGGATGACCGAGGGCATGCGGCTGGTGCTGGACCGCTGCTTCGCCCCGCAGGCCTCCGGCGGGCTCGGCCTGCACCGGCTGGAGATCAACGTGCAGCCGGACAACGAGCGCTCGATCGCGCTGGCCCGGCGGCTGGGCTTCCGGCACGAGGGCTCCACCCCGCGGATGCTGTACCTGCAGGGGGCCTGGCGGGACCACGAGCGGTTCGCGATGACCGCCGAGGAGTGGCCCGGCCTGGGGGAGTAGGGCCTGCTCAGCGGCGTCCGGGCGCGGCGTTGCGGTTGGATCACCCGAGCGGATGTCCGTATTGTCCGACGGGTGACCGATCCCGTACCGCCGCGCCAGACCCCCGACCAGCCCTGGCGGTCCGAGGGCGCCCCGCCTCCGCCGCCTCCGCGCCGCAGGATGCCCGGCGGCTGGCCGGGCCTCGTCCTCACCGCGCTCGTGGTGTTCCTGATCTCCGACCTGCTGCTGTCCTTCTTCGGCAACGCCGGGGCCACCACGATCTCCTACACCGAGTTCGACAACCAGTTGAACAAGGGCAACGTCACCAAGATCTACTCCAAGGGCGACTCCATCGAGGGCACCCTGAAGAGCGCCGAGCCCAAGCCGGACGGCGCCAAGGGCACCTACACCGAGTTCGACACCCAGCGGCCGGTCTTCGCCGGGGACAACCTCTGGACCGCCCTCCAGCAGCACGGCGTCGAGGTCACCGCCTCGCCGGTGGTCCAGCAGCGCAGCTTCCTCGCCAACCTGCTGATCTCGCTCGCCCCGATGCTGCTGCTGATCCTGATCTGGGTGCTGCTCGCCCGCCGGATGGCCGGTGGCATGGGCGCCGGCGCGCTCGGCCGCAAGGCCCCGCCCAAACCGGTCACCAGTGACGCCGGCACCCGCACCACCTTCGCCGACGTGGCCGGTATCGACGAGGTCGAGGCCGAACTCACCGAGGTGGTCGACTTCCTCAAACACCCCGAGCAGTACCGTCGGCTCGGCGCCAAGATGCCGCGCGGCGTGCTGCTCTCCGGCCCGCCCGGCACCGGGAAGACCCTGCTCGCCCGGGCCGTCGCCGGTGAGGCGAACGTGCCGTTCTTCTCCGCCTCCGCCTCCGAGTTCATCGAGATGATCGTCGGCGTCGGCGCCAGCCGGGTCCGCGAGCTCTTCGCCGAGGCCCGCAAGGTCGCCCCGGCGATCATCTTCATCGACGAGATCGACACCATCGGCCGCCAGCGCGGCGGCAGCGGCGGCATGGGCGGCCACGACGAGCGCGAGCAGACGCTCAACCAGATCCTCACCGAGATGGACGGTTTCACCGGCTCCGAGGGCGTCATCGTCATCGCCGCCACCAACCGGGCGGAGGTGCTCGACCCGGCCCTGCTGCGCCCCGGCCGGTTCGACCGGCGGATCACCGTCAGCCCGCCGGACCGGAACGGACGGGCCGCCATCCTGCGCATCCACACCCGGACCGTCCCGCTCGCCGGGGACACCGACCTCAACCAGCTGGCCAAGGTCACCCCCGGCATGACCGGCGCCGAACTGGCCAACCTGGTCAACGAGGCCGCCCTGCTGGCCGTCAAGCGGAAGCAGGACGCGGTGGGGGAGCGCGACCTCTCGGACGCGCTGGAGAAGGTCCAGCTCGGCGCCGTCCGCCCACTGGTGATGCCGCAGTCCGAGCGTGAGCGCACCGCGTACCACGAGAGCGGCCACGCGCTGCTCGGGATGCTCCAGCCGGGCGCGGATCCGGTCCGCAAGATCACCATCGTGCCGCGCGGGCGGGCGCTCGGCGTCACCCTCTCCACCCCCGAGACCGACCGCTACTCCTACACCGAGGCCTATCTGCGTGGCCGGATCATCGGCGCGCTCGGTGGGATGGCCGCCGAGCAGGTCGTCTACGGCGTGATCACCACCGGCGCGGAGAGCGATCTGGAGCAGGTCACCAACATCGCCCGGGGCATGGCAGGCCGCTGGGGCATGAGCGAGCGGGTCGGCCGGCTCACCGCCGTCCCCGCCGACCCACAGGGCGCGTACGGGCTGTCCGCCGCACCGACCACGCTGGACGCGGTGGACGAGGAGGCCCGGCGGATCGTCGCCGAGTGCTACGAGGAGGCGGTGCGGCTGCTGACCGAGCAGCGGGCCCGGCTGGACGCGCTGGCGGCGGCGCTGCTGGAGGCCGAGACGCTGGACGAGGAGGCGGCCTACCGGGCCGCCGGGGTGCCGCGGAAGTCGCTCGACCAGGCGTGAGCCGTTCGAGTGAGGGCGCTCGCCGGGTGGCGGGCGCCCTCTTCGTTCGCGCGGCGGGTTCTATCGCTCGGCGGGCTACCGGGGTTGCTCGGCGACCAGGTAGCGGAAGAGGTTCTCCATGCGGACCGAGCCGTCCGGGCGCAGGTACGGGGCCAGCGCCTCCTCCAGTTCCTTGGCCACCAGCGGCAGCCCGGAGAACTCCGCCGCCGCCTCGTACAGGCCGGTGGAGAGCAGCCCGCGCACCGCGCTGTCCAGGTCCGGGTAGGCGAACGGGCAGCTCACCCGGCCGCTGCCGGCCGGGTGCAGACCGGCGCCGGCGAGCAGATCCTCCAGCGCGCCGGGCGGACTCAGCTCGAACGGGTCACGCGCGGTGGTACGGCCGGCCATCCGGCGGGCCACGTCCAGGACGGACGCGCTCTCGCAGCGCTCCGGCGGGCCCCAGGCGGCCAGCACCACGTGCCCGCCGGGGAGCGTCAGCCGGGCCGCCTCGGCCACCACCCGGGCCGGGTCGGCGGATCCGGGCAACTGCTCGAAAACGGTCACCAGCGAATAGGCCGAGTGGGGGAGGGCCGTCGTTGGCCGGGCACCGGCTCCGACCCGCAGCCGGCGGCCCCGGGCCAGCTCGCGCAGCTCGTCCTGCGGCTCCAGACCGGAGACCTGCGCGCCCCGCCCGGCGGCCAGCAGCAGCGCCAGGCCGGACCGGCAGCCGAGGCCCAGGACGCTGGTCGCCGGGCCGACCTCCAACCGGCTGTAGACGGCTTCGTAGAGCGGTACCAGCATGCGTTCCTGGATCTCCGCCCAGTCGCGCGCCCGCGCGGGCCACGCGATCGCGCGCGGTGGGTCGTGCGGGTCGTGCGGGCGTGCGCCCGTGGGTCGTACGGTCGTGCCGGTCGTCCGAGCTGAAGCCATCGCGGCCTCCCATCCGGTCCTTCGGTGTGCTGCTACGGCTCCCCCAAAGTCCCGCCCCACTCCAGCGAACAGCGGCTCGGGCGTGGCGTCCAGAGGGGTGCGGGGTGGTGCGCGCGTGTCGCGGTCGTGCGCCCCCTGGCGGGCCCGGGCGCTCCGGAGGCCGACCGGTCCCGCAGAACGGATTCGAAGTCAGGGCCTCGCTCCCCGTACCATTCGCCCCATGGCAAAGGCACCCGTTCTCACCCCCCAGGCGGACGACTTCCCGCGCTGGTACCAGGACCTCATCAGCAAGGCCGAGCTGGCCGACAACGGTCCGGTGCGCGGCACCATGGTCATCCGACCGTACGGCTACGGCCTGTGGGAGCGGATGCAGCAGGAGATGGACGCCCGCATCAAGAAGGCCGGCGCACAGAACGCCTACTTCCCGATGTTCATCCCGCAGTCCTACCTGACCAAGGAAGCCGAGCACGTCGAGGGCTTCGCCCCCGAGCTCGCGGTGGTCACCCACGGCGGCGGCAAGCAGCTGGACGAGCCGATCGTGGTCCGGCCGACCTCCGAAACGATCATCAACGAGTACTTCTCCAAGTGGGTCCAGAGCCACCGCGACCTGCCCCTGCTGATCAACCAGTGGGCCAACGTGGTCCGCTGGGAGCTGCGCCCGCGCATCTTCCTGCGCACCACCGAGTTCCTCTGGCAGGAGGGCCACACCGCCCACGCCGGCTACGAGGACGCCCGTGACTACGCCTCGATGATCCACACGGACGTCTACGGCGACTTCATGACCAATGTGCTCGGCATCGATGTCGTGCTCGGCCGCAAGACCGCCAAGGAGCGCTTCGCCGGCGCCATCAACACCCTCACCCTCGAGGGCATGATGGGCGACGGCAAGGCGCTGCAGATGGGCACCAGCCACGAGCTGGGCCAGAACTTCGCCAAGGCGTTCAACACCACCTACCAGCTCCAGGGCGCCGAGCGCGAGTACGTCTGGCAGACCTCCTGGGGCGTCTCGACCCGTATGGTCGGCGGCCTGATCATGTCCCACGGCGACGACAACGGCCTGCGGGTTCCCCCGCGCCTGGCCGCCGTCCAGGCCGTCGTCCTCGCCATCAAGGGCGACGACGCGGTGATCGCCAAGGTCCGCGAGATCGGCGCCCGGCTGGAGGCCGCCGGCATCCGCGTGGTCGTCGACGACCGCACCGACACCCCGTTCGGCCGCCGCGCCGTCGACTGGGAGCTCAAGGGCGTGCCGCTGCGCATCGAGGTCGGCCCGCGCGACCTGGAGAACGGCACCGCGATGCTGGCCCGCCGTATCCCCGGTGGCAAGGAGCCGGTCTCCATCGACGGCCTGGCGGAGCTGGTGCCCGGCGTCCTGGAGGAGGACCAGGCGCTGCTGCTGCGCCAGTCCCGCGAGCGCCGCGAGGCCCGCACGGTGGACGTGACCAACCTCGACGAGGCCGTCGAGGCCGCCGCCACCGGCTGGGGCCGGATCTCCTGGGCCGAGCTGGGCCCGGAGGGCGAGGCCAAGCTGGCCGAGCAGGGCGTCTCGGTGCGCTGCATTGTCGCCGCCGACGGATCGGTGCCGCAGACGGACGACCAGGACGGCAATATCGCGATCGTCGCGCGCGCCTACTGACAGCGGAAACCGACGGAAACCGGCAGAAGCCGACGGATGTCGACAGCCGCCGATGCGTGCTGATGGTTGCTGACAACGCCTGCTGAGAATACGGGCTGTAAGTATCCAGAGACCGTCTCACCTGTTGACATCGCTACTGGCCAGTCAACTGCCAGTATTAACGGAATAGCGGTACGGTGTACGGCCCGTGGCCCTGTCAACTCGGCAGGACCACGGGCCGTACGTCCTGGGGGCGACAGCCCGCGCCCGGACGGAAAATACGAGGCTCGGCGAGTTGCGACGGGCCGAAACCTGCAGGGGGTTGGTCTTGCGTCAGATCCGGAACGCGCAATTCGCGCGCGGTCGTGCATTCCTGAGAGTTCCCTGGGAATTCCCGGAGAGCGAGAACACGCGGAACATTGGCTCCCACTGCATCGTTGGTCTAGCGTGAGCACGACACAGCCCCTCGTTCTCGCGGCCGAACTGGCCGCCGCCTGGAGTGACATCCAGGCCTTCCATCAGGACCTCCCCGACCTCGCCTCGCCCGAGGCGCTGATCGGTGAATCCTCCTCGGCCTGTGGCGCCCGGCTCGGTTTCGAGCGGCTCCTCCACGAGGCCGCCCACGGTCTGGCCGCGGCCCGGGACATCCGGGACACCTCGCGCGCCGGCCGCTACCACAACCGGCGCTTCCTGCTGCTCGCCTCCGAGCTCGGCCTGGCGCACCCGGTCGAACCGCACGCGAGCAGCGGCTTCTCCCAGGTGACCATGCTCAAGGAGACGCAGGAGCGGTACGCCGACACCATCGAACGCCTGGACCGGGCCCTCGGCGCCCACCAGGAGGCGGTGGCCGGTGATGGCGTGACGCGCGCCTTCCGCGGTCCGGCCGCCCGGCACGGCTCCTCCGGGGGCGGCGTCCGGGTCAAGGCGGTCTGCGGCTGCGGGCGGAACGTCCGGGTCGTGCCGTCGGTGCTCGCGCAGGCGTCCATCGTCTGCGGCGCGTGCCAGCAGCCGTTCAAGATCGCATAGCTTGGAGAACCGGCCGGCGGCTGTGCGGGCAGCACGTCCGGCCGGAGCAATCGGCCGATCGGCCCATTGAGTTGTCGAGTGGCTCTACCGATCGGCTCTACCGAGCGGGCGGCCGATGTGTGTCGGGCTGACCGGGGGCGAGGGCTCCCGGTCGGGCCTGTTGCCGGGGCCGTCGGGCGGCCGTCGGGTGGCTGGCGGCGGTGAAGACGGCCTGGTGGTGGCGGCCGGGTGAAGGCGGTTCGCGCCGGTATGGCAGAATGGACAGCTGAGTACTCGGCAGCCGAGACAGGACCCCTCTCTCCTACGGCTGGCGTGTCCCTTGAACGGCCCGCCCCGCAACCCCACGCGACGGCAGGGCTGCTCACCCACGTCAACACCAGGAGAATCCACTCCCGTGGCAGTCAAGATCAAGCTCAAGCGTCTCGGCAAGATTCGCTCCCCGCACTACCGCATCGTCGTCGCCGACGCGCGCACCAAGCGTGACGGTCGCGCGATCGAGGAGATCGGCATCTACCAGCCGACCTACGACCCCTCGAAGATCGAGGTCGACAGCGACCGCGCCCAGTACTGGCTGTCCGTCGGCGCCCAGCCGACCGAGCCGGTGCTCGCCATCCTCAAGCTGACCGGCGACTGGCAGAAGTTCAAGGGCCTGCCGGCTCCGGAGCCGCTGAAGGTCGCCGCGCCGAAGGTCGAGGACTTCTCGCACCTGTTCGCCAAGGCCGTCGCCGGCTTCGAGGACGCCACCACCGGTGTCGCCATCACCCCGAAGGCCAAGAAGTCGGACAAGGCCGAGGCTGAGGCCGACGCCGCCGCCGAGGCCTGATCGTGATCGAGGACGCCCTCGACCACTTGGTGAAGGGCATCGTCGAGCACCCCGATGAAGTGCAGGTGCGCTCGCGCAACCTGCGGCGGGGCAACACCATCGAGGTGCGCGTGCACCCCGATGACCTCGGCAAGGTGATCGGCCGGGGCGGCCGCACGGCGCGCGCACTGCGCACCGTGGTCGGCGCCCTCGGCGGTCGCAACGTCCGGGTCGACCTGGTCGACGTGGACAACATCCGCTGACGCGGCTGCTCGTTCAGCCGTCAGGCTTGAGGCCGGCCGGGACGTATGTCGTCCCGGCCGGCCTTTCTTTCTCTCCGGTTCCAGCCTCTTCTTGTCAGCCTTCCTTCTCTTCAGCCTTCTTTCTCTGCCTTCCCTAGCACTCATCCAGGAGAACGATCACCGTGCAGCTCGTCGTCGGCAAGATCGGCCGCGCCCACGGCATCAGGGGGGACGTCAGCGTCGAGGTCCGCACCGACGAGCCGGAACTCCGGCTCGGACCGGGTGCCGTCCTGCTCACCGACCCCGCGTCGGCCGGGCCGCTGACCGTCGAGTCCGGCAAGGTGCACAGCGGCCGGCTGCTGCTGCGCTTCGCCGGCGTCAAGGACCGCAATGCCGCCGAGGCGCTGCGCGGCACCATCCTGATCGCCGAGGTCGACCCGGAGGAGCGCCCGGAGGATCCGGAGGAGTTCTACGACCACCAGCTGATCGGTCTGGACGTGGTGCTGCTCGACGGCACCCTGGTCGGTGAGCTGACCGAGGTCGTCCACCTGCCCTATCAGGACCTGCTCACGGTGAAGAAGCCCGACGGGACCGAGGTGCTGGTGCCGTTCGTCACCCGCATCGTGCCGATCATCGACCTGGAGAACCAGCGCGCCGTGATCGACCCGCCGGGCGGGCTGATCGACTCCGAGCAGGCCGAGGTCGCCCGGGGCGACGGTGCTGACGGTGTTGGGGGCGACGCTGCTGAGGGCGACGGTGCTCAGGGCGACGGTGTGCGAGACGGTTCGGAGGCCGCGGAGTGAGCTCCGACGAACGTGAGCAGGGGCAGGGGCAGGGCGCGGCGCAGGAGCCGAGGCCGGAGTCCGGGCCGGTGGCCGCGGTGCAGAGCGGGATGCGGATAGACGTCGTCACGATCTTCCCCGAGTACCTGGAGCCGCTGAACATCTCGTTGGTCGGCAAGGCCCGCGCTCGTGGCCAGCTCGATGTGCACATCCACGACCTGCGCGGCTGGACGTACGACGTGCACCGGACCGTGGACGACAGCCCGTACGGCGGCGGCCCCGGCATGGTGATGAAGCCCGAGCCGTGGGGCGAGGCCCTGGACGCGGTGACCGCCCAGGGGCCCGAGGGCGAGGTGCCCACTCTGGTGGTGCCGACTCCCAGCGGGCGTCCGTTCACCCAGGAACTCGCGCAGGAACTCGCCGGGCGCCCCTGGCTGGCCTTCACCCCCGCTCGGTACGAGGGCATCGACCGGCGGGTGATCGAGGAGGCGGCCACCCGGATGCCGGTGGTCGAGGTGTCGATCGGTGACTACGTCCTGGCCGGCGGCGAGGTCGCGGTGCTGGTGATGGTCGAGGCGATCGCCCGGCTGCTGCCCGGAGTGCTGGGCAACGCCGAGTCCCACCGGGACGACTCCTTCGCGCCCGGTGCGATGGCCGACCTGCTGGAGGGCCCGGTCTACACCAAGCCCGCCGAGTGGCGTGGCCGGACCGTGCCGGACGTGCTGCTCAGCGGCAACCACGGGCGCATTGCCCGCTGGCGACGCGAGCAGGCCTTCGCCCGCACCCTGGCCAACCGGCCGGACCTGGTGGAGCGCTGGCAGTACGGCGCCTTCGACAAGAAGGACCGTGAGGCCCTCAGCATCCTCGGACTGGCCTGGGACGAGCAGCTCGGCCGATTTCGGTCCGTGGCCGGTGATGTGGAAGAATAGGCCGCTGCTGTCTGTCGCTGGACTCCTTTCGTAGGGGTCACGTGGTCCGGTGCCCTCGCCACGGGGGGATCACCTCGGTCCGATGCGGCCCGCAGCAGACCCCATTGCGACGAACTTCCGTGGGCGGCCCGTGGCGCCTGCGATGGAGAGCAACATGAGCAACAAGCTCGCTGCTGTCGACGCGGCTTCGCTGCGTAGCGACATTCCGGCCTTCCGCGCCGGTGACACCCTGAAGGTGCACGTCCGGGTCATCGAGGGCAGCCGCTCCCGTGTCCAGGTCTTCCAGGGCGTCGTCATCCGCCGCCACGGCGCCGGTGTCGGTGAGACCTTCACCGTCCGCAAGGTCAGCTTCAACGTCGGCGTGGAGCGCACCTTCCCGGTGCACACCCCGGTCGTCGAGAAGATCGAGGTCGTGACCCGCGGTGCGGTTCGCCGCGCCAAGCTGTACTACCTGCGTGACCTCCGCGGCAAGGCCGCGAAGATCAAGGAGAAGCGCGACCGCTGATCCACCGGCCCCCGGCGCTGCCGGGGGATCGGAGCGCTCTAGGGGGCGCCGCTGCCGCAAGGTAAGCTCAGCCCCCGATGAGCACGCACGAACCACTCGCGGACCGCGACGGCAGTCCCGCACCCACCGGTGCGGACTCGCTGTCGCGGTCCGCGGCCGTTTCCGGGGGCGGGGCGGAACCGGCCGGAGCGGGTGTGGAGGCCGGGACGGCCGAGGTATCGGACGCCGGGCCGGCCGAGGCGCGGGACGTGGAGACGGGCGCCGGGCCGGAGACCGCCGGGCCGGGGGACGAACCCACCGCGGAGCCGGAGCCGGAGGCGCCGGTGCGTTCGCGTGGGCGTGACCTGCTTCTGCTGGTGGGTATCTGCCTGCTCACCCTGCTGCTGGTGAACGCTTTCGTGGCGCGGCCGTTCGCGGTGCCGTCCGGATCGATGGAGAACACCCTGCGCCCGGGCGATCGCCTGATCGCGAACAAGCTGGCCTACGCCTTCGGCGGCCACCCCCAGCGCGGCGATGTGGTGGTTTTCGACGGGACGGGCTCCTTTCTGCATGAGCCGGAGAGGTCGGCCGGGTTCTGGGACGGTCTTCGTTCGCTCGGCCAGGACCTCGGACTGGCACCGGCCGGGAACTCGGTCTACGTCAAGCGCGTCATCGGTGTCGGCGGGGACCGGGTGACCAGTACCGGTCCGGGTGGGCGGATCACCGTCAACGGGGTGCCGGTCGACGAGACGTCCTACCTCGCCCCGGGGGACGAGCCGTCGAGCGTGGCCTTCGACGTGGTGGTGCCGGCCGGCAAGCTGTGGGTGATGGGCGACCACCGGAGCGACTCGCGCGACTCGCGTGACCACCTGGGCGAGCCCGGCGGAGGCTTTGTCCCGGAGCGCAGGGTGATCGGACGGGCGGACTGGGTCGTCTACCCGATCGGCCACTGGACCAGCCTGGACCGGCCGGCGGCGTTTGCCGCGACAGGGGGGACGGGTGGACATGGGGACCAGAGGTAGAGGCCGGCTGGCCGACCGTCCCGCCCCCGAGCCCTCGGGCAGCCCGGAGGAGACACCCGCCCAGGAAGCGGCGCCACCGGTACGCGGCCGGGCCGAGCGCCGCCGCACCGCCCGCCGGGCGGCCCGCCGTCGCAGACGTTCTCTCCTGCGCGAGCTTCCACTGATCGTCGTGGTGGCACTGCTGGTGGCACTGGTGATGAAGACCTTCATGGTGCAGGTCTTCGTGATCCCCTCGGGTTCGATGGAACAGACCATCCAGATCGGGGACCGGGTACTGGTGGACAAGTTCACCCCCTGGTTCGGCAATGAGCCGGAGCGCGGTGACGTGGTGGTGTTCAAGGACCCGGGTGGCTGGCTGGAGGCTGACCACAAGCCGTCCACGGACGGGCCGGTACTGCGCGGGGCCAAGCAGGTCCTCACTTTCGTCGGGCTGCTGCCGTCCGACAGCGAGCAGGATCTGATCAAGCGCGTGATCGGTGTCGGCGGGGACACCGTGGAGTGCTGTGACGCGCAGGGGCGGGTGAGCGTCAACGGCGCCGTGGTGGACGAGCCGTACCTGGCACCGGGGAACCCGCCGTCCCGCCAGCCCTTCAAGGTGAAGGTTCCGCAGGGGCGGCTCTGGGTCATGGGCGACCACCGGGACGTGTCCGCCGACTCCCGCTTCCACATGGCGAATCCGGGGCAGGGGACTATCCCGCTGAGCGGTGTGGTGGGCCGGGCTTTTGTGATCGCGTGGCCGTTGGACCGGTTCCATCAACTTGATGCACCGGGTTCACTCTCCTCAGTGGCGCGGGCTCCGGCGGCTCGCGGAGAAGCTTCGCGATTGCCGGGCGCTGGGCCGATTCCGATGGAACCTCCGCTCGTTATGGGTGTGTTGGGCATTCTTCCGTTTGTCGTCCGTCGATCGGCACGACCACGGGAGTAGGCCGTGCCGGTCGGCTACCAGCAAGATCACGCGTGTGGGATCGCGAGCCGGATGCCTGGGAGTGATAGAGAAGTGCTGGAGTGACCGGTGCACCAGGCCGGTTGTGTTCTGCGGCTGTGTTGGTGTCAGGTGTGCCCGACGCGGGCGGCTCTGAGACGTTCACGGCCGATGGTGGAGTGTGGTGCCCGCTGTGCGGCACTGTGAGCGCGGGCGCGCGGGCGTCCGCACAGCAGGGAGGAGACGTTGTGGGGGATTTGGTGATCGGCGCCCGCTCAGGCGCCGGAGAGCCCGAGGGCTCCGGCAGCCGGGCGGCCCGGTCCGCCGAGTCCGCGGTGCCCTCGGCTCCCGCCGAGGACACGGCGGCCCCGTCCGCAGACGAACCGGCCGACGATACGGGTGACTCCTTGGGTGCCTTCCGGGTCGAGCCGGGTTCGGAGGACGAGCCGTCGGACGAGAAGTCCGTCGGCGAGGAGCGCAAGCAGCGTTCCTTCTGGAAGGAACTGCCGATCCTGGTCGGTATCGCACTGGTCCTGGCTCTTGTGATCAAGACGTTCTTCGTCCAGGCGTTCTCCATTCCGTCGGAATCGATGCAGAACACGCTTCAGGTAGGCGACCGTGTCCTGGTGGACAAGCTGACTCCGTGGTTCGGGGCCGAGCCCGAGCGCGGAGAGGTCGTGGTGTTCCACGACCCGGGCGGCTGGCTGAACGACGAGCCCGTCCAGCAGAGCAGCAACTCCTTCGTCCGAGGCATCCAGGACGTGCTCAGCTTCGTCGGCCTGATGCCCTCCACGAACGAGAAGGACCTGATCAAGCGCGTCATCGCGGTCGGCGGGGACACCGTCGAGTGCGAGGGCGAGGGCCCGGTCAAGGTCAACGGGGCCGTGCTCGACGAGCCGTACGTCTTCGCGGGCAACACCCCCTGCGGTACGAAGCCCTTCGGCCCGGTGAAGGTGCCGCCCGGTCGGATCTGGGTGATGGGCGACCACCGCGCGGACTCCCTGGACTCCCGCTTCCACATGGACCAGCCGGGCGGCGGCACGGTTCCGGTGGACGAGGTGATCGGGCGTGCCTTCGTGGTGGCCTGGCCGGTCAACCACTGGTCGACGCTGCCGGTACCAGACACCTTCGACCAGAAGGGGCTGTCGGGGGCCGCGCCGCTCGTGCCCCCCGTGGCCGGCGCCGTCGGCGCGGTCGGTCTGCTCCCGGTGGTACGCCGGCTGAGGGACCGGGCGGACCGAAAGAAGCAGTCCTGACCGTTACCGGGTAGCCCCCGGGTCTTGCGCGGGCCGTGGTACCGACGAGTAATCTGCTCGGACGTGCCACGGCCCGCCGGGTTTCCCGCCTGTGGCCCCGGTGCGTCGCGAGCGCTTCCAGGTCGGGCAGGGGTGGACGGTGTCGATGAGCAGTGTCGTGGAACAGGTGGCCGACCGCCCGCCGGCCGCCGCCCGGCCTCGGCGCCGGCCCGCCGCCGTGCTGCAGGGCGCGGTGATCGCGCTGGGACTGGTCCTGCTGGTCGGCGGCTTCGCGGTCATGGCCCTGGACTACCGGCCCTACAACATCCCGACCGCGTCCATGACCCCCACGCTCAAGGTCGGGGACACCGTTCTGGCCCGGAAGATCGATGACGGCGCCGTCGGCCGCGGTGACGTCGTGGTCTTCCGTGACCAGGTCTGGGGCGGCGAGCTGATGGTCAAGAGGGTCGTCGCGGTGGGCGGCGACACGGTGGCCATCACCGGAGGCGACCACCGGCTGACCGTCAACGGCAAGCCGGTGGACGAGCCCTACCTGGCTGCGCAGAGCGCGGAGAGCGGCACGTTCAGCGTGGAGGTGCCGCCCGGGCGGCTGTTCCTGCTCGGCGACAACCGGCAGGGATCGCTGGACTCCCGTGCCCACCTCGAGGTGGACGGGGGAACGATCCCGGCCGGCGAGGTGCAGGCCCGGGTCGAGTCCACCGTCCTGCCGTTCGGTCGGGCGGGCATGTTCGCCAGGACCTCGGCCTTCGATGTGATTGGTGGCCCGAAGGCCGGTGAACCGGGCCCGCTGGAGCCGGCCGCCTACGCCACCGTTGTAGGCGCGGCGCTGATCGTCGTGACCTCGGCGGTGGGCGGCGTGGCGGGCCTGACCCGTCGGCTCCGGAACCGCCGCGCGTCCTGAACCCGGGTGCCGCGGCCCTGGACCTGCCCGCTCTGCCGAACATCGCCCCGGACGGTCGTGCCGGGTGGCAGGATCGGGAGAGCCACCGGGGCGAACGGAAGGAGTGTGGAGATCTGCCATGACGGCACGGCGTCGCAGAGCGGCGAGGATCCTGTTGCTGGACGGGCAGGAGCGCCTTCTTCTCTTCCGGGGGTCCGACCCGGCGGTACCGGGTGTCACCTGGTGGTTCACCCCGGGGGGTGGCTTGGAGCCCGGCGAGGGCGTGCGCGAGGCAGCCGTACGGGAGCTCGCGGAGGAGACCGGACTGCGGGGCGTGGAGCTGGGGCCCTTGGTGGCGTACGGCACGGCTTCGTTCTCCTTTCGGGGGCAGCACTACGAGCAGGAGCAGTGGTTCCACCTGGCCCGGACCACGGACACGGTGCTCGACCACTCGGGCATGGGCGACGACGAACACGCCCAACTGCTCGCGGCGCGCTGGTGGACGATCGAGGAGCTCAGGGAAACCGCCGAGACGGTCTACCCGGTCGGACTGGCGGACTTTGTGGAGCAACTGTTGGCCGAGGGGCCGCCAGTCACTCCAGTACGGCTCTGAGGGTGGGTGCGGTGGTCCACAATGGGTGGACGTGACAAGTTGAGGGGACGCCTGGATGAGTGCCGAAGATCTCGAAAAGTACGAGACCGAGATGGAGCTCAAGCTCTACCGGGAGTACCGGGACGTCGTCGGCCTGTTCAAGTACGTGATCGAAACCGAGCGGCGTTTCTACCTCACCAACGACTACGAGTTGCAGGTGCACTCGGTCCAGGGCGAGGTCTTCTTCGAGGTGTCGATGGCGGATGCGTGGGTCTGGGACATGTACCGGCCGGCTCGGTTCGTCCGTAAGGTCAGGGTGCTGACCTTCAAGGACGTGAACATCGAGGAGCTCGCGAAGAGTGATCTGGAGCTGCCCTCGGACGACGCCGGCTTCGGGAACTGACGTTGGACCGTCTGGGCCGGTGGTGTCCAGAGGAATTCCGAGTATTCCGGGATTCTCACCCCTCCAGGTGACAGAAGTTATCCACAGGCCCTGGTTATCCACAGGAAATAACAACTCTCTGGTCTGGTCCCGGGCTGCGCGGCAACCTCCACAGCGGAGGTGGTCATCGTGCAGGACACGAAGCGCTCCCCGCGCAAGCAGACAGCGAAAGCCCGGCTGGACGGGCAGCCCAGACGGAAGACAGTGCGGCCGGCGGACGGAGGGTCGCCGACCGCCGTCGGGCCTGCTCCGCCGCGCCCGGAGAAGAACAGCCCGGGGCGCAGTACCAACAACGGCCTCGGCCGCTATGGCGAAAGGGTCGCCGCGCGCCGCCTCGCCGAGGACGGGCTCCGCATCCTGGACCGCAACTGGCGGTGTGTCGAGGGGGAGTTGGACATCGTCGCCCTCGACGGCGACACCCTGGCGGTCTGTGAGGTGAAGACCCGCTCCGAGCGGGGGTTCCAACAGCCCAGCGAGGCCATCGACCAGGCCAAGGCCGCTCGGCTGCAGCGCCTCGCGGAGCGCTGGATGGCGGAGCGCTGGCCCGGCCACTTCGCCAGGCTGGCCGGCTCCGAGTACCAGCCCGAGCCCGGTAACGGGCCTGCGGATCCGCCATGGCCACCTGTGCCACCCGGTGGCGTCCGCATCGACCTCGTGGCCGTCATCAACCGGTTCCGCGGCGCGGCCCTGGTGGACCACCTGCGAGGGGTGGTCTGAGATGGCATTCGCTCGTACCTGTTCCGTGGCACTGGTCGGTGTCGACGGAGTGATCGTCGAGGTCCAGGCCGATCTGGAGCCAGGAGTCGCCGCGTTCACCCTTGTCGGCCTGCCCGACAAGGCCCTCTCCGAAGCCCGCGACCGGGTGCGTGCGGCCCTGGTGAACAGTGGCGAGGCCTGGCCCCAGCGCAAGCTGACCGTCGGACTCAGCCCCGCCTCGGTGCCCAAGAGCGGCAGCGGCTTCGATCTCGCGGTGGCGTGTGCCGTCCTCGCCGCTGCCGAGCGGCTGGATCCGTCCTCCATCGCCGACCTGCTGATCATCGGCGAGCTGGGGCTGGACGGCCGGGTGCGGCCGGTACGCGGTGTGCTCCCCTCGGTGCTGGCCGCCGCCGACGCCGGGTACCAGCGGGTCGTGGTGGCCGAGCAGACGACCGCCGAGGCCTCACTGGTCCCGGGCGTGACCGTCATCGGCGTGCGCAGCCTGCGCCAGCTGATCGCCGTCCTCACCGGGGCACCCGAGCCGGAGGAACCGCCCGACCCCATCGGCGGCCGCCCCGACCCCCTGATGGCCGGGCTCATGCTCCCCAGCGCGGGTGTGCGAGGCCTGCCCGATGACAAGTCGGCCTATATGGACCTGGCCGATGTGGCGGGCCAGTACGAGGCCCGGAGAGCGCTGGAGATCGCCGCCGCCGGAGGCCACCACCTTTATTTGAAAGGCCCGCCGGGCGCAGGCAAAACGATGCTGGCCGAACGGCTGCCCGCGCTGCTCCCGCCGCTCACCCAGAAGGAGTCACTGGAGGTCACCGCCGTCCACTCCGTGGCGGGACTGCTCCCAGCCGGCCGGCCGCTGATCGACAGCGCGCCCTACTGCGCCCCGCACCACTCCACCACCATGCCGGCGATTGTCGGCGGTGGCAGCGGCCTGCCGCGACCGGGTGCGGTCTCACTGGCCCATCGAGGCGTCCTGTTCCTGGACGAGGCACCGGAGTTCCCGGTCCGGGTGCTCGACGCGCTGCGTCAACCGCTGGAGTCGGGCGAGGTGGTGATCGCACGTTCGGCGGGTTCGCTCAGACTCCCGGCCAGGTTCCTGCTCTGCCTGGCGGCGAATCCGTGCCCCTGCGGCCGGCACTCGCGGCGCGGCGAGGGGTGCGAGTGCACCCCGGTGATGGTCAGCCGGTACCAGGGGAGGTTGTCCGGGCCGCTACTGGACCGGGTCGATCTCCAGGTTCAGGTCGCCCCGGTGACCAGGATCGAACTCATGGAGCGGGACAGCACGGCGGAGACCACCGAGACCGTGGCGGCCCGGGTGCTGGCGGCGCGCGAGCGTGCGGCGACGCGGCTGGCGAACACCCCGTGGCAGACCAATGCCGAGGTGCCCGGTCATGAACTGCGTACCCGCTGGCAGCTCGCGCCCGGCGCACTCAACGACGCCGCGCGCCAACTGGAGCGCGGGTTGCTGACCGCCCGCGGCCTGGACCGGGTGCTCCGGGTGGCCTGGACGGTCGCCGACCTCGCGGGTCGAGACCGCCCGGACCAACGGGACGTGCGGACCGCCCTCGTCCTGCGCACCGGCGTCGAGCAAGGGCTGCCGGCGGAGCGCTCCTTCCGTCAGCTCAGTCGCGTCCCGGAGCAGGGAGGCGGGCGGGGCGAGGAGAAGCCCACCCGGCCCGGCCCGGCCGAGCGTGGCATCTGACCAGTGTGCAGAGAACGAGGACACCGCAAGTGAACCGGACGATGAACCACCCTCAACCTCCCTCCCAGAGCGCCTCGCGGACCGAGCCCGAGCGCTGCGCCAGGGCCGTGCTCAGCAGGCTCAGCGAACCCGGAGACGCCGTCCTCGGCCGATGGCTGTCCCAACTCGACGCCGCCGACGTGGTTCAGGCGATCCGGGGCGGTCCTGTGCCCGACCACCCCGGGCTGGACGCCGGCCGACTCGCCGGCTACCGGGCCAGACTCGCGGACGTCGACCCCGCAGACGACCTGGAACGGGTACGAGTGGCCGGTGGGCGCTTCATCATTCCGGGCGACATGGAATGGCCGAGCCAACTGGACGATCTGGGGGACGGGCGGCCGATCGGGCTCTGGGTGGCCGGGACGGGCTCGCTGCGACTGCTGGCTCTTCGCTCGGTCGCCGTGGTCGGCTCGCGGGCCTGTACGGCCTACGGGGCGTATGTCGCGGGGGAGCTGTCGGCTCAACTGGCCGAACGCGGGTGGGTGGTGGTCTCCGGTGCGGCGTACGGGATCGACGCGTCCGCCCATCGAGGAGCGCTGGCCGCCGGCGGAATGACGATGGGGGTCCTCGCCTGTGGCGTGGACGTGGCCTATCCGAGGGGAAACGCCGAGCTGATCAGGCGGATCGCCGCCCAGGGGCTGCTGCTGAGCGAACTCCCGCCGGGGGAGCACCCGAACCGCTTCCGGTTCGTGCTGCGCAACCGTGTCATCGCCGCCCTCACCCGGGGGACGGTGGTGGTCGAGGCGGCGATGCGCAGCGGGGCGCTGAGTACAGCCAGGCGCGCCCGCGACCTCAACCGGTACACCATGGGTGTCGCCGGGCCGGTGACGTCGGAACTCTCCGCCGGAGTGCACGCCCTGATCCGTAGCGGTGGCGCCACCCTGGTCACCGACGCCGCGGAGGTGGCCGAGTTGATCGGTGCGATCGGCGACGATCTGGCGCCTCAGCGGAGCGGCCCGGTTCTGCCCCGGGACTTGCTGGAGCCGGCTGTGGCACAGGTGCTGGAGGCCGTGCCGGCGACGGCAGAGGGGGCGCCCGTGGAGCGGTTGGCCCGGCAGTCGGGGCTCTCGCCGGACGAAGTGCTCCAGCGGCTGTACGAGTTGGGATCGCTCGGCTACGTGGAGCGGCACGGCGCCCATTGGCGGCTGGTGCGGAGGAGGTGACCAGACGGACGAGAGGGCATTGGACCAGACGCACGGTGAGGGAACGGGGCGAGGCATCGCGGGGAGCCAGGAGACGGGGCAACGAGGGGTGACCCGGTGGCCGGGCCGATCGGCCGCAGGCACCGGGATCCGGGGAGGGGGAACGCCACCGGATCGGGGGACGACCGAGTGGCGGTAGCGCATTGCAGTGAGTCGGTCACGCTACGCTCGCCCTGTCTTCCCTATCAGCACATGACTCGGCAGAACGGCGCAGACCAACGCATGCCCACACACATTCCCGGACACAGAGTGACCGGTGGCGCCCGGTCCTCGGGCGGGCCGCGGACCGAGCGGCGCCCCGTGACCGAGTTCCCGCCCAAGGCGACGGGCGCGATGGGGGGCCTCGCACGGCAGGCCGGTCGGTCGGCGTCGGTGCCCGGCCAGTCTGCCGACGCGGCCGCCACCGCAGCGGGCACCGAGGCGGACCCCCCGCCCGGCGCTTCGTCGACGGTCTGTCCCCCCTCGGCGGGGCGGGAGGACCAGAGCGGCGGAGCGCACGTCGCGGCACAAGCCGGCGCGCGCCCCGACCAGCCCGGCGCGCCCGGCGTGACCGGGGCGGGTCCGGCGCGTTCTTCCTCGGGCGCGCCCGGGCAGCGCCGGGAGGCGGACGGTCAGGAACGCACGGCGCTCGAAGCCCTCTGGCGCTCCTACAAGGGGACGGGTGACCAGCGGCTGAGAGAACAGCTGATCCTGCACTACTCACCCCTCGTGAAGTACGTGGCGGGCCGGGTCGGGGTCGGACTGCCGTCCAATGTCGAGCAGGCCGACTTCGTCTCCTCGGGCGTCTTCGGGCTGATCGACGCCATCGAGAAGTTCGACATCGACCGGGCCATCAAGTTCGAGACCTACGCGATCAGCCGCATCCGTGGCGCGATCATCGACGAACTGCGGGCGCTGGACTGGATCCCGCGCTCGGTGAGGCAGAAGGCGAAGGCGGTCGAGCGGACGTACGCGACGCTGGAGGCCCGGCTGCGCCGGACCCCGCACGAGCCCGAGGTCGCGGCCGAGATGGGCATCGCGATCGAGGATCTGCACGCCATCTTCAGCCAGCTGTCCCTCGCCAACGTGGTGGCGCTCGACGAACTGCTCCACCCGGTCGGTGAGGGCGGCGACCGGCTGAGCCTGGTGGACACCCTGGAGGACCACGGCGCGGACAACCCCGTGGAGGTGGCCGAGGACCGGGAGCTGCGCCGGTTGCTGGCGCAGGCGGTCAACACCCTGCCCGAGCGGGAGAAGACCGTGGTGACGCTCTACTACTACGAGGGGCTGACCCTTGCCGAGATCGGGCAGGTCCTCGGGGTGACGGAGAGCCGGGTCAGCCAGATCCACACGAAGTCGGTTCTGCAACTGCGCGCCAAGCTGTCCGACATCCGCTAGAACGCGCCGTAGGTGGGTGGCGACTGGTGGGTGGCGAGCGGCGCCGGGCGTGCCGCATACGCCGCGCCGTGCTCCTGCGGCTCCCCCCGGATGCGCGGCGCCGTATCGGCGGTGTGTAGGGCTCCGTAGAGTGGGATCGTGCCGAAGATCCGAGCGGCCACTTTGGCCGAGCATCGCCAGCTGCAGCGGGCAGCCCTCCTCGACGCTGCCCGCAGCCTCCTCACCGAGGGAGGCATGGAGGCCCTGACCTTCCCCGCGCTCGCGGCGCGCACCGGCCTGGCGCGTTCCTCGGTCTACGAGTACTTCAGGTCGCGTGCCGCAGTGGTGGAGGTGCTCTGCGAGGTGGACTTCCCGCTCTGGGCGGCCGAGATCGAAGCAGGCATGGGAAGCTGCGACACCGCGGCCGGCCGGATCGAGGCGTACGTCCGGGGCCAGCTGGCGCTGGCCGGGGACCCGCGCCACCGGGCGGTGGCGGCCATCTCGGCGCTGGAGCTCGACGAAGCGGCGCGCGAGCGCATCCGGGCCGCGCACGGCAAGCTGGTCGGCCTGGTGGTTCAGGCGTTGGAGGACCTCGGTCACGAGCAGCCCCGCCTGGCGGCCGTGCTGCTCCAGGGAATCGTGGAGGCCGCCGTCCGGCGGGCCGAGCAGAGCGCCGCCAGAGGCCCCGCCGAGAGCCCGGAAGTCGTCGCGGACGCCGCCGTCGCCCTCGCCCTCCACGGCTTGGGCCGGAGCTGACCCACTGCGGCCGGTACGGGCGGGGATCGCGGGTCACGGATCGGTGCCCAGCGACCGAGCGGTGGACCGCGGTCCACCGCGTCCGGACCGATGGACCAGGTCCACGGCAGGCTCAAGGCCCGCCACACCACCTGCTTCACCGCCCGCCTACCAGGGGCAGCAGTCGTGCCGCGCCCGCACCGAACAGGGCCAGCGGGTCGAGATACCGCTCGCCACGCAGCAGTCCCCAGTGCAGACAGCCACCGTCGGCGCAGTGGCCGGGGTCGGGGCCGAGCTGCCCGATCACCTGGCCGGCCTCGACCGGAGTACCCACGGCGACGGTGCCGGTGACGGGCAGATAGGTGGTACGCAACGGGGGAGTGCCGGAAGCCGGGTGCGTGATCGTGACCACTGGTCGGCCCGCCACGAGGCCGGAGAAGGCGACCACCCCCGGGGCCGCCGCCCGCACGTCCGTTCCGGGCCCGGCCGCGAGATCCACGCCCCGGTGTCCGGCGGCCCACGGCTTCTCCGGTGCCTCGAACCGTCTGACAAGCGAGCCCGGCCCGCCCGTCGGCCATGCCCGCCGCGCCCCGGCGTCGGAACCGAGGCCGCGAGCGCGACCGCGGCCAGGACCGGTCTCAAGGCCGGGATCCGCTCCCGATCCAGCCGCAGTCCCCACCCCGGGTGCCGTCTCCGACGCCCGGTCCGACCGGGGAGCCGCGCGGCCCACCCGTCCGGGCAGGGCGACCAGCGCAAGTACGGTCAGCACCAGCAGCGTGAGCAGCAGCACCCGGCGGGTGGGACCAGGCCCTGGCGGCGGAAGCGGCAGCACGGGGCCGGTCCGCCGCCCCGACGCGGAGCCGACGGGAAGGGAACCGGCCGAGGGGGAGCCGGCGCTGGCCGCGGCGAAGGAGCCGCCAGAGCCGGGATGAGCTGTCATGGGGACGAGGCTCCCCGCCGGACCGTGACCGGACCACTCGCGTCCCGATTCCTGTGGACAAACCGGCCCTGTGGAAAACATTCGTCCCTCAAACGGGCGTACGAAGCCACCCGCCACCCCGCTCCACCCCTCCAAACACCCGTCTGCACCCGCCCCACCCGCACCCCCGCCCGCCGCGGAGTCGCCCGCCGCTCGGCGCTTCCCGTACACTTCACACGCGACCCGGTCCGCCGGGTCGACTTCGCACGCCCCGCCACCGGTGGACGGATGCGGCTCAGCCGCCGCCCTCGCCAGGTGCGAGTGCCGCTCGGTCTGCCGAGCCCGCCCGGTCCCCGGACCGCAAGGGCAGAAGCAGCTCGGCACGTTCGGGGCGTCAGGCGTGGCTGTCACCTGGCTGCCACGGACAAACCGAGCCTGACCCGGCCGTACGCAGACGACCGAGCGGGGAGCGCCACCGCGCGAACCACGACGTCGACTGCGTGAGAGCCGGGCGCAACACCTTAGGAGTACGGCTATGGCCGTCGTCACGATGCGGGAGCTGCTGGAGAGCGGCGTCCACTTCGGTCACCAGACCCGCCGCTGGAACCCGAAGATGAAGCGCTTCATCATCACGGAGCGCAACGGCATCTACATCATCGACCTCCTGCAGTCGCTGAACTACATCGACCGCGCCTTCGAGTTCATCAAGGAGACCGTTGCCCACGGCGGCAGCGTCCTCTTCGTCGGCACGAAGAAGCAGGCCCAGGAGGCCATCGCCGAGCAGGCCACCCGCGTGGGCATGCCCTACGTGAACCAGCGCTGGCTCGGCGGCATGCTGACCAACTTCTCGACCGTCTACAAGCGTCTGCAGCGCCTCAAGGAGCTCGGCGAGCTGGACTTCGCGGATGTGGCCGGCTCCGGCCTCACCAAGAAGGAGCTCCTGGTCCTCCAGCGCGAGCACGACAAGCTGGAGAAGACCCTCGGTGGTATCCGCGACATGCAGCGCGTTCCCAGCGCTGTCTGGATCGTGGACACCAAGAAGGAGCACATCGCGGTCGGCGAGGCCCGGAAGCTCAACATCCCGGTCGTCGCCATCCTCGACACCAACTGTGACCCCGACGAGGTCGACTACAAGATCCCGGGCAACGACGACGCGATCCGCTCCGTCACCCTGCTGACCCGCGTGATCGCCGACGCCGTCGCCGAGGGCCTCAAGGCCCGCGCGGGTGTCGCCAAGGGCGACGTCAAGGCCGAGCCGGGTGCCGACCAGCCGCTGGCCGACTGGGAGAAGGACCTCATCGAGGGCGAGAAGAAGGCTGAGGAGGCTCCGGCCGCCGAGGCCCCCGCCGCCGCCGAGGCTCCCGTCGCTGAGGCCGCTGAGGCCGCTGCCGTCGAGGCTCCCGCCGCCGACGCTCCGGCCGAGCAGGCCTGACGTACCAAGGGTGAGGGGCACCCGCCGGTACGACACCGGTAGGTGCCCCTCTCTCCCGTGCCGGGACCGAACCAGCGGTCCCGGCGCAACCCCACGCAGACACGCGAGACGCGAGAAGAGATTCACACCATGGCGAACTTCACCGCCGCGGACGTCAAGAAGCTCCGTGAGCTCACCGGCGCCGGCATGATGGACTGCAAGAAGGCTCTGGAGGAGGCCGAGGGCGACGTCCAGAAGGCCGTCGAGCTCCTGCGCATCAAGGGCCAGAAGGGCGTTGCCAAGCGCGAGGGCCGCGACGCCTCCAACGGCGCCGTTGCCGCGCTGATCGCCGAGGACAAGAAGGCCGGCGTTCTGGTCGAGCTGAACTGCGAGACCGACTTCGTCGCCAAGGGTGACAAGTTCGTCGAGGTCGCCGAGGCGCTCGCCGCCCACGTCGCCGCCACCTCCCCGGCCGACCTGGAGGCCGCCCTGGCCTCCGAGATCGAGGCCGGCAAGACCGTTCAGCAGTTCGTCGACGAGGCCAACGCGACCCTGGGCGAGAAGATCGTCTTCCGTCGCTTCGCCCAGTTCGAGGGCGACAGCTTCGTCGCGGTCTACCTGCACAAGACCAGCCCCGACCTGCCGCCGGCCGTCGGCGTCCTGGTCGAGCTGGACAAGGAGAACGCCGAGGTCGCCAAGGACGTCGCGCAGCACATCGCCGCCTTCGCGCCGAAGTACCTGTCCCGCGAGGACATCCCGGCCGAGGAGCTCGAGAACGAGCGCCGCGTCGCCGAGGCCACCGCTCGCGAGGAGGGCAAGCCGGAGGCCGCCCTCCCGAAGATCGTCGAGGGTCGCGTCACCGGCTTCGTGAAGGAGAACTCCGTCCTGGAGCAGGCCTTCGCGAAGGACAGCAAGAAGACCGTCGCCAAGGTCCTCGCGGAGAACGGCGTCGCCCTCAAGCGCTTCGCCCGCTTCCGCGTCGGCGCCTGAGCCACGTTCCACCGGGCTCCCAGCACGCTTAGGCTGGGAACCGCCCCCGCCCGCTGACCAGGGCGGGAGGAACGCGCCGAACGGGCTCACCCAGCGTCATCCGTCTATGGGCGGGCCGCGTCGGCACCATGAACGACGAGGAGGCCATTGCCGTGCAGGACACCGTACCGGTTCCCGCGGCAGTGGCCTCCTCGCGTGTACGCGCAGGCCGGGCATCCGCACACCCGCGCCTGTGAACCAGTAGGTGCAGAAGGAGAAGTCCATGCAGGAGACGCAGGAGACCGCGCAGGACCCCCAGGCCGGCAGCCGCCGCCGGGTGCTGCTGAAGCTGTCCGGTGAGGCCTTCGCCGGTGGCGGCGGGCTCGGCGTCGACCCGGACGTCGTGCACGCGATCGCACGTGAGATCGCCACGGTCGTCCGCGCCGGTACCGAGGTCGCAGTGGTCATCGGCGGCGGCAACTTCTTCCGTGGTGCGGAGCTCCAGGTCCGCGGCATGGACCGGGCCCGTTCCGACTACATGGGCATGCTCGGCACCGTCATGAACTGCCTGGCCCTCCAGGACTTCCTGGTGAAGGAAGGCATCGAGACCCGGGTCCAGACCGCCATCACCATGGGCCAGGTGGCCGAGCCGTACCTGCCGCTGCGCGCCGTCCGGCACCTGGAGAAGGGCCGTGTGGTGATCTTCGGTGCCGGTATGGGCATGCCGTACTTCTCCACCGACACCACGGCCGTCCAGCGGGCGCTGGAGATCCACGCCGACGTGCTGCTGATGGGCAAGAACGGTGTGGACGGCGTCTACGACTCCGACCCCCGGACCAACCCGGACGCGGTCAAGTTCGACGCGCTGGAGTACTCCGAGGTCATCGCGCGCGACCTCAAGGTCGCCGACCTCACGGCGATCACGCTGTGCAAGGACAACAACCTCCCGATGCTGGTCTTCGAGCTGCTGGCGGAGGGCAATATCGCGCGCGCGGTGAAGAGTGAGAAGATCGGCACACTCATCAGCCAGGATTCTGTCCGGGCCTGAGCAGCAATCAGCCGTACCGGACGACGTCGACACCACGACCGGCCTCGACGCCGATACCGGTCGGGACAACAGCAGATGAACCGGACAGGGAGTACACAGTGATCGAAGAGACCCTCCTCGAGGCCGAGGAGAAGATGGAGAAGGCCGTCACCGTCGCCAAGGACGACTTCGCGGCGATCCGTACCGGCCGTGCGCACCCGGCGATGTTCTCCAAGATCGTCGCGGAGTACTACGGCGCCGTGACGCCGATCAACCAGCTGGCCTCGTTCTCGGTGCCGGAGCCGCGGATGGCGGTCGTCGCGCCGTTCGACAAGACCGCGCTGAAGGCCATCGAGCAGGCGATCCGCGACTCCGACCTGGGTGTCAACCCGTCCAACGACGGTTCCATCATCCGGGTGGTGCTGCCGGAGCTCACCGAGGAGCGCCGCCGCGAGTACATCAAGGTCGCCCGCGGCAAGGGTGAGGACGCCAAGGTCTCGATCCGTTCCGTGCGCCGCAAGGCCAAGGACGCCATCGACAAGCTGGTCAAGGACGGCGAGGTCGGCGAGGACGACGGCCGCCGTGCCGAGAAGGAGCTCGACGACACCACGGCCAAGTACGTGGCCAGCGTCGACGAGCTGCTGAAGCACAAGGAAGCCGAGCTGCTCGAAGTCTGATGAACGACGCCCCTGACGCCCCTGGCTACTGGGGCCCATCCGACCAGCAGTACCAGCCGTACCGCCCGCCGCAGCAGGCGCAGCCGCCGCAGAACCAGCACCGGCGGCCGCAGCAGCCGGGGCCGCAGCGGGCTCAGGAGTACCCCGGCCACCCGGGCGGCCAGGCCGCCTTCCCGGTCGCGCCGGCTGCTGCTGCGGGTGACCCCGCACACCGAACGGGTCACTCGCAGCAGCCTCCGGTGTACTGGGGCGGTGACGCGGAGGAGACTCAGGTCATGGCTCCCGTACCGGCCGACCCGGGGCCCGGCCCCGCGGAGGGGCCGGCCCGGGAGGCCGGGAGGCTGAGCGGCCCGCTGTTCCGGGACGAGCAGCCGGAGGCGCCGGTGCCGGGCGCGGCGGAGACGGTCGTGCTGCGCGCGATAACCGACGACGTCGCCCCCGGCCGCGGCGGTCGGCCGTACCCGGGAGCCCCGGTGCATCCCGCGCCGCCACCGAGCCACCCGGCGGCCGGGCAGCCCCACCTCGTGCCGACGTCCCATTCAGGGCAGGAGACACCTTTGGCCCAGCCCGATCCGCGGCCGCAGCCGCCCAAGCAGCGCGGCGGTCGCAACCTGCAGGCCGCGATAGGCGTCGGCGTCGGGCTCGGCGCGGTGATCGTCGCCTCGCTGTTCGTCGTGAAGGCGCTGTTCCTGGTCGTGGTGATGGCGGCCGTGGTGGTCGGCGTCTGGGAGCTGACCAGCCGGCTGGCCGAGCGCAAGGAGATCAAGGCGCCGCTGATCCCGCTGGCCGCGGGTGGCGTCGCGATGGTCGCGACCGGCTACTGGGCCGGGGTGCAGTGGGCCGCGGCCTCGCTCGCGCTGACCGGGCTGGCGGTGATGGTCTGGCGGATGGCCGCGCCGCCGGAGAACTACCTGCGGGACGTGACGGCGGGGATCTTCACCGCCTTCTACGTCCCGTTCCTGGCCACCTTCGTGGCGATGATGCTGGCAGCCGACGACGGTCCCCAGCGGATCGTGCTCTTCCTGATCGTCACGGTCTGCAGCGACACCGGCGCCTACGCCGTAGGCTACAAGTTCGGCAAGACCAAGCTGGCCCCGACCATCAGCCCGGGCAAGACCCGCGAGGGCCTGGCCGGCGGCATCGGCCTGTCGATGCTGGCGGGCGCCCTGCTGATGCAACTGATCATCGACGGCGGCAGCTGGTGGCAGGGCCTGATCCTGGGCGGCTGCGCGGCGGTCACGGCGACCCTGGGCGACCTGGGCGAGTCGATGATCAAGCGCGACCTCGGCATCAAGGACATGGGAACCCTGCTGCCCGGCCACGGCGGCATCATGGACCGGCTGGACTCGCTCCTGCCGACCGCTCCGGTGGTCTGGCTGCTGCTCGCGGCCTTCGTCGGCAGCTGAGCACCGCACAACCGACCGACGGGCCCCGGACGCCGAAGCGTCCGGGGCTCGCGCCGTTCGGGGCATCCGGAACGTCTGCGACACTGGAACAACCATGCCTAAGCCCGGAGAACTCACCTTTGTCGCGCCGCGTGGCGCCAAGCCCCCGCGACACCTCGCCGACCTGAGCCCCGCCGAGCGCAAGGAGGCCGTCGCCGAGCTGGGCGAGCAGGCCTTCCGTGCGAAGCAGCTCTCCAACCACTACTTCGGCCGGATGTCGAACGACCCGGCGAGCTGGACGGACATTCCCGCCGCCAGCCGGGAGAAGCTCACCGAGAGCCTGCTGCCCGAGCTGATGTCGGTGGTCCGGCACGTCTCGTGCGACGACGACACCACCCGCAAGACGCTCTGGAAGCTCTTCGACGGCACGCTCGTCGAGTCGGTGCTGATGCGCTACCCGGACCGGGTGACCATGTGCATCAGCTCGCAGGCCGGCTGCGGCATGAACTGCCCGTTCTGCGCGACCGGTCAGGCCGGTCTGACCCGGAACCTCTCCACCGGCGAGATCGTCGAGCAGATCGCCGCCGGGATGCGCGCGCTGAAGGACGGCGAGATCCCGGGCGGCGAGGCCCGGCTCTCCAACGTGGTCTTCATGGGGATGGGCGAGCCGCTGGCCAACTACAAGCGGGTGCTGTCCGCGATCCGCCGGCTCACCGACCCCGCGCCGGACGGCTTCGGCCTCTCCCAGCGCGGCATCACCGTCTCCACCGTCGGCCTGGTCCCGGCGATGAACCGGCTCGCGGACGAGGGCCTCAGCTGCCGCCTCGCGCTGTCGTTGCACGCCCCGGACGACGAGCTGCGCGACGAGCTGGTCCCGGTCAACACCCGGTGGAAGGTCGCCGAGGTGCTGGACGCGGCGTGGAACTACGCGGAGAAGTCCGGCCGCCGGATCTCCATCGAGTACGCGCTGATCAAGGACATCAACGACCAGGCGTGGCGGGCGGACCTGCTCGGCCGGCTGATCAAGAACCACCGGGTGCACGTCAACCTGATCCCGCTGAACCCGACCCCCGGCTCGAAGTGGACGGCCTCCCGGCCCGAGGACGAGCGCGAGTTCGTCCGCCGGCTGCAGTCGCACGGTGTGCCGACCACCGTCCGGGACACCCGTGGCCAGGAGATCGACGGGGCCTGCGGCCAGCTCGCCGCGGCGGGCTGAACCACCGGATCCTGAATCACGGCGGGCCGAACGCCGCCGGGCGAGGCGTCAGCGCAGCCCGGCGGCCGCGAGCGCGGCGGTCAGCCCGCCGGTGACCAGCAGGACCGTACCGACCGCGAGGGTACGCAGCGCGACGGCGCCGAACAGCAGCCGGGGCGAGGTGCCGATCCGCAGCAGTGCGGCGGTGACGTCCCGGCGGGCTGTGCGGACCTCGGCCAGCCGGGCCGCCACGGCCGCCGCCGCGCAGCCCAGCACCAGGCAGGCCTCGATCGCGGGCAGCGCGTCGGCGCTGTCGGGGGTGCCGATCCAGTAGCGGACGGTGGTGAGCACCATCGCGACCGCGAGGGTGAGCACGGCCAGCGGCGGCCCGAGCCGGCGGGCCTGCGCGGTCAGGCCCCGGCCGGCCAGCAGCCGCAGGGGCGTGGGCCGGCCGACCGCCAGCAGCCGCCCGGTCCAGGAGAGCAGCGGGCCGGTGAGCAGCGCGAGGCCGAGGGCGACGGCGGCCCAGCCGCCGAGCGCGGCGGTACTGGTGCTGCCGAGCCCGGCCGGGAGGTGGATCGGACGGCCGTCGGCGGCGGCGCCGGGCCGCAGGGCGATGAGCTCCAGGGCGAGGCCGAGTACGGCCAGGCCGATCGGCAGGGCGATCCGCAGCGGGCCGAAGCCGGACCGTGCGGGCCGGGGCACGCCGGGCAGGGTCTCGGCGAGTGGCACCGCGCCGGCCGCGGCGATCCCTGAGGTGAGCGGGACCAGGGCGAGCAGGGTGACCGGTGCGGCGGCGGGCAGCGGCACGCCCATGCCGAGCTCGGGGGCGAGCGAGGGACCGGCGATGTCATTGCGCAGGACCAGGAAGACCAGCAGGGTCAGTGCGCTTCCGACGGTGCAGGCGAGCGCGACCTCGCCGGCGATCAGGGCCCGGATGCGGGCGACACCCGCGCCGGCGGTGGTCAGGCCGGTGATCCGCTCGGGGCGCTGGGCCGGTACCGCGCGGGCGGCGACGGAAGCGAACCAGGCGACGGCGGCCAGTGGCGGCAGGCACCAGAGCAGCCGGACGACGGCGTCGGTGCCGCCGAGCGGGTCGCTCAGCGCCCGGCCGAGGGCGCGCAGCAGAAAGGCGGCGACGATCGCGCCGGCCAGGGCGGTGAGCAGCCAGCGGCCGAGGTCGAGCACCCGGTAGCCCCGGGCCAGACGGAGATAGAACACGTCGACTCTTTCAGCCGCGGGGCGGCGTCAGCGGCGGGTGGCCGATACGGCGGCGGCTCCGGCCGCTCCCGGTGTGCCGACTGTTCCGGGGGCTCCAGGGGCTCCGGGGAGACCGCGCGGGACGGGGGCGGCGGGGGCGGTCAGCCGGCCGTCGACGAGGGCGACGGAGCGGTCCGCGAACCGGACGAGCTCGGGATCGTGGGTGGCCAGGACGAGGGTGAGCTGGTGGGAACGGGCCGCGCTGGTCAGTATCCGCAGGACCTGGTCGGCGGCCTCGCGGTGCAGCGGCGCGGTGGGGTCGTCGGCGAAGACGACGGGCGGCAGCGGGGCGAGCGCGCGGGCGACGGCGATCCGCTGGCGCTGGCTCTGGAGCAGCCGGTCGGGCCGCTGCCTGGCGGCCTCGCCCACGTCGAGTCGCTCCAGCCACTCGTCGGCGGCGGTGTACGCGGCCTTGTTGCCGGCCCCGGCCAGCAGCAGGGGCAGCGCGACGTTCTCGCGGGCGGTCAGTTCGGGGACCAGGTGCGGTTCGGAGCCGACGAAGCCGAAGCGGTCGCGGCGCAGCCGCTCGCGGCCGGCCCGGGCCAGGGTGTGCACGGGGGCGCTGTTGAACCAGACCTCGCCCTCGTCGACCGGGAGGAGGGCGGAGAGACAGCCGAGCAGGGTGCTCTTGCCGGAGCCGCGCGGGCCGGTCACGGCCAGTACCTCGCCCTCCCGGACGCCGAGCGAGATGCCGCGCAGGGCCGGGGTGCCGTGATGGGACTTGACGATCCCCCGGGCCCACAGCACGTCGTTGTCAGGCGGGGCCGCTGACATGAGGTTCCATCCTGGGTGGCCGCAGGGATATGACACTCGTCAGATTAGAACGACTGGAGCCGGGCGCGGGTGCGGCGCACTGGTCCATAACGGGCAAATCGCCCGCAATCAGGCGTGTTTGGTCGGGGAGATCGTCCGAAAAAACCGGAGGGAGGCGGCCGGGAGGGGCCGCGAACGCCGAAGGGCGGTCCCGCGGGGAGCGGGACCGCCCTTCGGCGGAGGGTGAGGAAGAAAGATCAGGTGGTCAGATCTTCGCCCACGCGTCGGTGAGGCTGGTCCGCAGGATCTGCTCGATCTCGTCGAAGGTCGACTGGTCGGAGATCAGCGGCGGGGCCAGCTGGATCACCGGGTCGCCACGGTCGTCGGCGCGGCAGTACAGGCCGTTGTCGAAGAGCGCCTTCGACAGGAAGCCGTAGAGCACGCGCTCGACCTCGTCGTCGTTGAACGACTCCTTGGTGACCTTGTCCTTCACGAGCTCGATGCCGTAGAAGTACCCGTTGCCGCGGACGTCGCCGACGATCGGCAGGTCGCGCAGCTTGTTCAGGGTGCCCAGGAACGCCGACTCGTTGTCGAGGACGTGCTGGTTCAGGCCCTCGCGCTCGAAGATGTCGAGGTTGGCCAGCGCCACCGCGGAGGAGACCGGGTGGCCACCGAAGGTGTAGCCGTGCAGGAAGGTGTTGTCACCCTTGTAGAACGGCTCGGCGAGGCGGTCCGAGATGATCGTGGCGCCGATCGGGGAGTAGCCCGAGGTCATGCCCTTGGCGCAGGTGATCATGTCGGGCTGGTAGCCGAACTTGTCGGCGCCGAACATGGTGCCGAGGCGGCCGAAGGCGCAGATGACCTCGTCCGAGACCAGCAGCACGTCGTGGCGGTCGCAGATCTCGCGCAGGCGCTGGAAGTACCCGGGCGGCGGCGGGAAGCAGCCGCCGGCGTTCTGCACCGGCTCGACGAAGACGGCGGCGACGGTCTCGGCGCCCTCGTTGAGGATCGCGACCTCGATCTCGTCGGCGCACCAGCGGCCGTACGCCTCGGGGTCGACCGTGCCGTCGGGGCCGGCCAGGAAGGCCGGGGCGCGGTAGATGTTGGTGTTCGGGGCCTTGTGAGTGCCCGGCACCAGCGGCTCGAACGGGGCCTTCAGGCCCGGCAGGCCGGTGATGGACAGGGCGCCCTGCGGGGTGCCGTGGTAGGCGACCGCACGCGAGATGACCTTGTACTTGGTGGGCTTGCCGGTCAGCTTGAAGTACTGCTTGGCAAGCTTCCAGGCGGTCTCGACGGCCTCGCCGCCACCGGTGGAGAAGAAGACCTTGTTCAGGTCGCCCGGGGCGTAGTTGGCCAGGCGCTCGGCCAGCTCGACGGCCTTCGGGTGGGCGTAGCTCCACACCGGGAAGAAGGCGAGCTCCTTGGCCTGCTTGGCAGCGGCCTCGGCGAGCTCCTCGCGGCCGTGGCCGGCCTGGACGACGAACAGGCCGGCGAGGCCGTCGAGGTACTTGCGTCCCTTGTCGTCCCAGACGTAGGTGCCTTCGCCCTTGACGATCGTCGGCACGGGGGAGTTCTCGTACGACGACATGCGGGTGAAGTGCATCCACAGGTGGTCGTAGGCGGTCTTGGAAAGGTCCTTCTGCGCCGGGTCGGCTGTCATCGGGTGCCCCAGGTGTAGGTCTGTTTCCGGAGCTTCAGGTAAACGAAGCTCTCGGTGCTCCGCACGCCGGGAAGCGCGCGGATGCGCTTGTTGATCAGTTCGAGCAGGTGCTCGTCGTCCTCGCAGACCAGTTCGGCCAGGAGGTCGAACGAGCCTGCGGTGCAGACGACGTAGTCGACCTCGTCGAGGGCGGCCAGCGCGTCGGCGACGGGTTCGATGTCTCCTTCGACCCGGATCCCGACCATCGCCTGGCGGGTGAAGCCGACGGTGAGCGGGTCCGTGACGGCGACGATCTGCATCACACCCTGGTCGAGCAGCTTCTGGACGCGCTGCCGTACGGCTGCCTCGGACAGGCCGACGGCCTTGCCGATGGCGGCGTACGGGCGGCGCCCGTCCTCCTGGAGCTGCTCGATGATCGCCTTGGAGGCGGCGTCGAGGGGAACGCTGGCGTTCCGGTCGCGGTTGGCCACGCCGCCACTGTGCCCGATCGGACCTCTGTTCGCAAGCGTGGCAGCTGCTGATTTCGTCGCGATCTTGGAAATCGCATGCGGATTTCATCGCCTGGGCGTGCTTGGTCTGTCGATTCCAGCAGTTGTACGGCTAACCTGGCCCGGTACGCGCGCAGCTTCGCAGTGGAGCGCGCGTTCCCCCACCAGTGGACCGTGCCGCTTCGGGCTCGGCCACTCGGCATCGGAGGACGGCCGACCGGCAGGTGTGTCGACGTACCATGGCGCCGGACTCTGCAACGCCGCAGGACCAGACCGAGGAGAGACCCGTGAGCGACCTTCGCGCGCTGCGCAACTACATCAACGGTGAGTTCGTCGATGCGGCCGACGGCCGCACGCTCGACATCGTGGATCCCACCACCGGCGAGGTCTACGCGACGTCCCCGCTGTCCGGCGCCTCCGATGTGGACGCGGCCATGGCCTCCGCCGCCGCCGCCTTCCCGGTCTGGCGCGACGCCACCCCGAGCACCCGCCAGAAGCTGCTGCTGAAGATCGCGGACGCGGTCGAGGCGCGCGCCGACGAGATCGTCGACGCCGAGGTCCGCAACACCGGCAAGCCCCGCGCGCTGACCCTCTCCGAGGAGATCGGCCCGATGGTGGACCAGATCCGCTTCTTCGCCGGCGCCGCCCGCCTGCTGGAGGGCAAGGCCGCCGGTGAGTACATGGACGGGATGACCTCGATCGTCCGCCGTGAGCCGGTCGGCGTCTGCGCGCAGGTCGCCCCGTGGAACTATCCGATGATGATGGCCGTCTGGAAGTTCGCCCCGGCGATCGCCGCGGGCAACACCGTCGTGCTCAAGCCCTCGGACACCACCCCGGCCTCCACCGTGCTGCTGGCCGAGATCATCGGCGGCGTCCTCAAGGAGCTGGACCTGCCGGCCGGCGTGTTCAACGTCATCTGCGGCGACCGCGAGACCGGCCAGGCCATGGTCGAGCACCCCACCCCGGCGATGGCCTCCATCACCGGCTCGGTCCGGGCCGGCATCTCGGTCGCGGAGTCGGCGGCCAAGGACGTCAAGCGGGTTCACCTGGAGCTGGGCGGCAAGGCCCCGGTCGTGGTCTTCGAGGACGCCGACATCGCCGAGGCGGTCGAGGGCATCTCGGTGGCCGGCTTCTTCAACGCCGGCCAGGACTGCACCGCCGCCACCCGCGTGCTGGTGCACGAGTCGATCCACGACGCCTTCGTCGAGGCGCTGGCCAAGGCCGCGGCCGAGACCAAGACCGGTGGCGTGGACGACGAGGACGTGCTCTACGGCCCGCTGAACAACGCCAACCAGCTGAAGCAGGTCTCCGGCTTCATCGACCGCCTGCCGGCGCACGCCAAGGTCGAGGCCGGTGGCCACCGGGTCGGCGAGGTGGGCTACTTCTACGCCCCGACCGTGGTCTCCGGCCTGAACCAGGACGACGAGATCATCCAGAACGAGGTCTTCGGCCCGGTCATCACCGTGCAGAAGTTCTCCGACGAGGACCAGGCCGTCGGCTACGCCAACGGCGTCGAGTACGCGCTGGCCTCCTCGGTGTGGACCAAGGACCACGCCCGCGCGATGCGGATGTCGCGCCGGCTGGACTTCGGCTGCGTCTGGATCAACACCCACATCCCGCTGGTCGCCGAGATGCCGCACGGTGGTTTCAAGAAGTCCGGCTACGGCAAGGACCTCTCCTCCTACGGCTTCGAGGACTACACGCGGGTCAAGCACGTCATGACCGCGATCTGACGCTGATCGTGTGATCTGACAATGGGCCCGGGTCGTTTCGACCCGGGCCCTTGCCCTGTCACCCTGTCGGCCGTTCGCATGACCGCCTGACACGATGAACCTGCACTTCACGGGTGGAACTCCCTAGCCTTACCGGCATGAGCATCCCCACCGCCGACTCAGCCGCCGGCCAGGCCGTCAAGGCCGCCGACCGCGCGCACGTCTTCCACTCGTGGTCCGCCCAGGCGCTGATCGACCCCCTCGCGGTGGCCGGCGCCGAGGGCTCGTACTTCTGGGACTACGAGGGCAACCGCTACCTCGACTTCTCCTCGCAGCTGGTGAACACCAACATCGGCCACCAGCACCCGAAGGTGGTCGCCGCGATCCAGGAGCAGGCGGCGAAGCTCTGCACCATCGCGCCCGGCTTCGCGGTCGAGTCACGCAGTGAGGCCGCCCGGCTGATCGCCGAGCGCACCCCCGGCGACCTCGACAAGATCTTCTTCACCAACGGCGGTGCCGAGGCCAACGAGAACGCCATCCGGCTGGCGCGGCTGCACACCGGTCGCCAGAAGATCATGTCGACGTACCGCTCGTACCACGGTGCCACCGCCAACGCGATCGCCCTCACCGGCGACCCGCGCCGCTGGCCCAACGAGAGCGGTGTCTCCGGTGTCGTCCACTTCTGGGGCCCGTACGCCTACCGCTCCAACTTCCACGCCGAGAACGAGACGCAGGAGTGCGAGCGCGCGCTGCAGCACCTGGAGCAGGTGATCGCGTTCGAGGGCCCCGGCACCATCGCGGCGATCATCCTGGAGACCGTGGTCGGCACCGCGGGCATCCTGATCCCGCCGCCGGGCTACCTGGCCGGGGTACGGGAGATCTGCGACCGCTACGGCATCGTCTTCATCCTCGACGAGGTGATGGCGGGCTTCGGCCGCACCGGCGAGTGGTTCGCCGCCGACCACTGGGGTGTCACCCCGGACCTGCTGACCTTCGCCAAGGGCGTCAACTCCGGCTATGTGCCGCTGGGCGGCGTGGCGATCAGCGCGGAGATCGCCGCCACCTTCGCGGAGCGGCCGTTCCCCGGCGGGCTCACCTACTCCGGCCACCCGCTGGCCTGCGCCTCGGCCGTCGCCACCATCAACACGATGGCGGAGGAGGGCATCGTCGAGAACGCCAGGCACATCGGCGAGACGGTGCTCGGCCCGGGCCTGCGCGAGCTGGCCGAGCGCCACCCCTCGATCGGCGAGGTCCGCGGCCTCGGCGTGTTCTGGGCGCTGGACCTGGTCAAGGACCGCACCACCCGCGAGCCGCTGGTGCCGTACAACGCCGCGGGCGCCGCCAACGCGCCGATGGCCGAGCTGGCCGCCGCCTGCAAGCAGCGCGGGCTCTGGCCGTTCGTCAACATGAACCGCTTCCACGTCGTCCCGCCGTGCACCGTCACCGAGGAGGAGGCCAAGACCGGCCTCGCGGTGCTCGACGAGGTGCTGTCGCTGACCGACGCGCACACTGTCTGAGGAACCGACAAGGACGGCCCCGGGTCTTGTTCGTGCGCCCGGGGCCGCCGCATGCCCGGAAGGCCCATCCATGCCCAGCACCACCCTCACCCGCCGCCCCCTCGACGGCCGCCGCAGCGGACGCGGCCGGCTCACCCGCCGCTCAGTGCTCGGCACCGCCGGGCTGCTCGGCGTCGGCACCCTGACCGGCTGCGGCATCCCGGCCGCCTATGTCGACGAGGACCGCCGCTCGGCCCCGGACCGCTCGGAGCAGGAGAAGCGGCTGGCGTTCTCCAACTGGACCCAGTACATCGACGTCGACGACAGCGGCCGGCGCCCGACCCTGGACGCCTTCACCGAGCAGACCGGGATCAAGGTCACCTACACCGAGGACATCAACGACAACGACGAGTTCTTCGGCAAGATCGGCCCGGTCCTGACCCAGGGCACCGACCCCGGCCGGGACCTGATGGTGGTCAGCGACTGGATGGCCGGCCGGTACGTCTCGCTCGGCTGGGTACAGGCCATGGACCGGGCCAACCTGCCCAACGTCACCGCCCAGCTGGACCCGCAGCTGGCCGATCCCGCCTTCGACCCCGGGCGCAAGCGCAGCGTGCCGTGGCAGTCCGGGATCACCGGCATCGCCTACAACCGCAAGGCGCTCGGCCGGGAGATCAGGTCCACCGCCGACCTCTGGGCACCCGACCTCAAGGGCCGGGTCACCCTGTTCGCCGGTCTGGACGAGGCGCTCGGCCTGCTGATGCTCGCCCAGGGCGCCGACATCGCCGCCTTCACCGACGACGACGCGCACCGGGCGATGGACCTGGTGCAGAAGATGGTCGACGCCCGGCACGTCCGCCGCTTCACGGGCAACGACTACACCAGCGACCTGGCCTCCGGCGCGGCGCTGGCCTGTCAGGCCTACTCCGGTGACGCCGTCCAGCTGACCGCCGAGAACCCGGACATCGAGTTCGTGGTGCCCGAGGAGGGCGGCGAGCTCTGGGCGGAGAGCCTGCTGATCCCCAACCGGGCCGGGCACAAGCGCAACGCCGAGCTGCTGATCGACCACTACTACCAGCCCGAGGTGGCCGCCGAACTGGCCGCCTTCGTGCAGTACATCTGCCCGGTGCCCGCCGCCCGCGAGGTGCTGGCCGCGAGCGGGGACCAGGAGAAGGCCGAGCTGGCGGAGCACCCGCTGGTCTTCCCGACCGAGGAGATGCGCGCCCGGCTGCGCACCATGCGCGATGTCACCTCCGCCGAGCGGCCCGAACTGCACAAGGTCTGGGGCCGCATCACCGGGGTGTAGCGGGACCGGGCCCGGCGGTCACCGGGCCCCGGTACTCACCGGCGGACGGCGTCCAGCGCGAGCAGCGCCACGTGCAGGGAGAGGCAGGACTCGACCTGGTCGAGATCGACGCCGAGGATCCGCTCGACCTTGTGCAGCCGGTCGTAGAAGGAGGGCCGGGACAGGTGCGCGGCATCGGCCGCTGCGGACTTGTTCCGGCCGTGCTCCAGGTAGATACGCAGCATCTGGACCAACTGGCCGTTGTGCTCGGCGTCGTAGGCGAGCAGCGGGCCGAGTTCGCGCTCGACGTAGGTCTGCAGCCGGGCGTCGTCGCGCAGCAGGTGCAGCAGACCGCGCAGCCGGACGTCGGGCAGCCGGTAGTAGGCGGCGGCGCGGCCGCCGGGGGAGTCGTGCAGGGCGGCGTCGGCGACCTGGGTGGCCTCCAGCAGGGTGCGCCGGGCGTCGCGGACCGAGCCCACCGAGGAGCCGACGGCGACGACGGGGGCCGGTACGGGGGCGGCGTCCCGGTTGGCGTCCGCCGTCAGCCGGCGCAGCGCGGCGGAGAAGGTGTCCAGCGCGGTGTGCTCGTCCTGCTGGGTGCCGAGCGCGATCAGGACGCCCACCCCCTCGTCGTCCAGCGCTCCGACCAGGGCGGAGAGCCGGCAGCCGCGGATCGCGCCGGCCGCCAGCTCGGTGAAGTCGCGCAGCCTGGCCTGGGCCTCCAGGGCGGCCGGGATCGGCCCGCGCCGCTGCCGCAGCACCACCCCGACCAGCCGGCGGCCCTCCAGCGGAACGCCGAGCGCCTGGGCGCGCAGGGCCACCTCGGAGACGGTCAGCGCGTGGGTGAGGATGCCGGAGAGCAGGGTGCGGTGGGTCTGCCGCTCCAGGCTCTCCCGGTCCCGGACGACCAGCCGGTTGAGGGCCAGGGCGGACGCCCCGCGTTCCAGCAGCATCGTGTGCGGGTGGGCCTCGCCCTCCGGCAGCGGTGCCGGGTCCTCGACCAGGACGAGCCGGCCCCAGTCCTGGCCGCGGGCGCCGACCGTGGTCACCAGCCAGCCGCTGCGCGGGTCGTGGCCGGTGCGCCCGGGCGGACGCACCCCGCGCGAGCGGCGCTCCCAGTCCTCCAGCAGTTCGCTCTCCGGCCGGCCGGCGGGGTCATGGGCCAGTACCTGGTGCGCCAGGTTCTCCAGCACGACGGGCGCGCCCGCCATCCGGGCCACCTGGCGGACCACCTCACCGGGTTCTGCGCCCTCCACCACCAGTTCGTTGAAGACCTGGTGGACCGCCTCCGAGGTCCGCAGCTGCTCCAGCTGGGCGTTGACCACCAGGGCGTGCACGGCCTCGGTGACGGCCACGAAGCGCAGCTCGCGGCGGAGCACGATCAGCGGCAGCCCGCGCTGCTCGGCGGCGTGCACCAGGGCGCGGGGGAGCGAGTCGAAGTAGCGCCGGCCGAACTCGACGACCAGCCCGGCCACGCCGACCTCGTCCAGCTCGCGGACGTACCGGGCCAGCCCGTCGCGGTCCTCGGGCAGCGCGATACCGGTGGTCAGCACCAGTTCGCCGCCCTGGAGCACCCCGGCGACATCGGGCAGCTCACTGACGTGGACCCAGCGGACCGGGCGCTCCAGGCGGTCGGCGCCGGCGACGACCTGGGGCAGGCCCCGCCGCATCACTTCGAGATCGAGCACGCGGGCGACGGTGGGGAGCATCGCGGGGCCTCCAGGGATCAGAGTGTCAGGTAAATCATCCCTCCTGGCGACGATCTGTTGCCCTCCGTGAACCCTTCCACCCTGTAAGGCCCTTCGCGTCGAGGTTGTCGGAGTGACCCTTGTCACGCCGGGGCGGCAACAGGCATGGTCAGCGGGTCGGCTGTGGCGAGACACCAACATCACCGGCGGAATCCGTCGTGTCACCGGGCAGCGACGGCGGAATCCCTTGTCGGGACGCCGCAGGGCTGCCAGGATCGCGCCATCCCGGAAGATCAACCGGGCCGGATTCCCCCGTACCGCAGACGCGGCGACTCGATCAGTCGGACGACGCCGGTACGGGACCGCCGCCCACCGGCATCTGCGGCATGACGGGAACCGGACGATCGGACGATCGGACGCCATGCGGGCAGCCGAACCACCGGCACTTGGAGGAACCAGATGGACCTGACCGACTTCGGAGCGGGCGCGCAGTACATCGCGGGCCGGCAGAGCCGGGGGAGCGGCGATCCTTTCCAGGTCGTCAACCCGGCCGACGGCAGCGTGGTCGAGCAGATCTCCCTCGCCTCCACCGACCAGGTGGACGCCGCCGTCGCCGCCGCCCGGGCCGCACTGCCCGAGTGGTCCGGCGCCACCCCCGGCGCCCGCTCCGAGGCGCTCACCCGGCTGGCCGCCGTCCTCACCGGGGCCGCCGCCGACCTCGCCCGGGTGGAGACCGCGCAGACCGGCAAGCCGGTCAAGCTCTCCACCGAGTTCGACGTCCCCGGCACCATCGACAACGCCGCGTTCTTCGCCGGGGCGGCCCGCAATCTGGAGGGCAAGGCGGCCGGCGAGTACTCCGGTGACCACACCTCCTACGTGCGGCGCGAGGCGATCGGCGTGGTCGGCTCGATCTCCCCGTGGAACTACCCGCTCCAGATGGCCGCCTGGAAGATCCTCCCGGCCATCGCGGCGGGCAACACCATCGTCCTCAAGCCGGCCGAGCTGACCCCGCTGACCTCGCTGATGTTCGCCCGGGCCTGCACCGCGGCGGGCATCCCGGACGGCGTGGTCAACGTGGTCACCGGCGCCGGACGCACCGCCGGGGAGCATCTGGTCTCCCACCCGGGCGTCGCGATGGTCTCCTTCACCGGCTCCACCCCGGTCGGCAGGCGGGTCGCCGAACTCGCCACCGCGACCGTCAAGCGCACCCACCTGGAACTGGGCGGCAAGGCCCCGTTCGTGGTCTTCGACGACGCCGACCTGGACGCCGCGGTGCACGGCGCGGTCGCCGCCTCGCTGATCAACGGCGGCCAGGACTGCACCGCCGCCACCCGCGCCTACGTCCAGCGCCCGCTCTACGACGCCTTCGTGGCCGGCGTCGCCGAACTGTACGGCGCGATCCGCCTCGGCGACCCGCTGAACCCGCGGACCGACCTCGGGCCGCTGGTCTCCCACACCCACCGGGACCGGGTGGCCGGCTTCGTCGAGCGGGCCCGCTCCTACGGCGCCACCGTCGTCACCGGCGGACGCGCCCCGGAGAAGGGCCACGACGGCACCGACCTCACCCGCGGCGCCTACTACCTGCCCACCCTGATCACCGACGCCGCGCAGGACCGCGAGGTCGTCCAGGGCGAGATCTTCGGCCCGGTCCTGGTCGTGCTGCCCTTCGACAGCGACGACGAGGGCCTGCGGCTGGCCAACGACACCCCGTACGGCCTGGCCGCCTCGGCCTGGACCGGCAATGTGCACCGCTCGCTGCGGGCCACCAGGGAGATCGCGGCCGGCTGCGTCTGGGTCAACGACCACATCCCGATCATCAGCGAGATGCCGCACGGCGGCTACAAGTCCTCCGGCTACGGCAAGGACATGTCGCAGTACTCGCTGGACGAGTACACCCAGGTCAAGCACGTCATGTTCGACACCACGGCGGTGGCCCGCAAGGACTGGCACCGCACCGTCTTCGGAGACAGATAACCCTCACCCAGGGGCGCCCCCCAGCCGCCCCGACCTCTCGCCCCCAGGAGGCCCGTTCCATGGCGTTCAACGAGCTCACCGACGGTCTGCCCGAACCGGTCCGCAAGGCCTGGGAACGCAGTCTGACCAGCGGACGGGCCTCCCTCGGCCGGCGGGCGCTGCTGCGCGCCGCCGCCCTCACCGCCGGCGCGGGCACCCTGGCCGCCTGCGGCATCCCGGCGGCCAGGACCGCCGGGACCGGCGACTCGACCGCGAACGCCGCCAAGGACCTCTCGGACAGCCAGAAGGAGGTGAACTTCTCCAACTGGCCGCTCTACATCGACTCCGACGAGAAGGACAAGGAGCGGCACGGCACCCTGGACGCCTTCACCGCGGCCACCGGTATCAAGGTCAGGTACAACGAGGACGTCAACGACAACGTCGAGTTCTTCGGCAAGGTCAAACCGCAGCTCGCGGCGGGCCAGGACACCGGCCGCGACCTGATGGTGCTCACCGACTGGATGGCCGCCCGGATGATCCGCCTCGGCTGGGCGCAGAAGCTCAACCAGGCCAACGTCACCACCGCGATCACCACCATCGACTCCCGCTTCCGCGCCCCCGACTGGGACCCGGGCCGGCTCTACTCCTACCCGTGGGCCGGCATCCAGGTGGTGATCGCCTACAACAAGAAGGCCACCAAGGGGAAGGAAGTCGCCTCGGTCTCCCAGTTGCTGGACGACCCCGACCTCAAGGGCCGGGTCACCTTCCTCTCCGAGATGCGCGACAGCATCGGCATCACCCTGCTCGACCTCGGCAAGGACCCGGCGAAGTTCACCGCCGACGACTACGACGCCGCGGTCGCCCGGTTGCAGAAGGGCGTCGACAGCAAGCAGATCCGCCGCTTCACTGGGAACGACTACGGCCAGGAGCTCTCCTCCGGCGACATCGCCGCCTGCGTCGCCTGGGGCGGCGACCTGATCCAGCTCCGTGCCGACAACCCGGACATCGAGTTCGTCATCCCGGAGAAGGGCTTCGTCTCCTCGACCGACAACATGCTGATCCCGGCCAAGGCCCAGCACAAGACGAACGCGGAAAAGCTGATCGACTTCTACTACCAGCCGAAGATCGCGGCGCAGCTGGTCGCGGGCATCGGCTTCGTCTCCGCCGTCACCGGGATGAAGGAGGAGCTCGCCGCCCTCGCCCCGGACACCGCGGCCAACCCACTCGTCGTCCCCACCCCCGAGATGGCGGCCAAGGCGCACGTGTTCCGCACCCTCACCGAGACCGAGGAGAGCGACTTCGAGCAGAAGTTCTCCAAACTCATCGGCGCCTGACCTCCCCACTGACGGCAGAGACAGCAGAAACCAGGAAGACACCCATGACAGACCAGCTGCGCGACGCGGCGGCCACGGGCGGCGATGTCCGCCTCACCGGCATCGGCAAGACCTACGGCTCCTTCACCGCCGTCCACCCGCTCGACCTGACCGTCCCCCAGGGCTCCTTCTTCGCCCTGCTCGGCGCCTCCGGCTGCGGCAAGACCACCACCCTGCGCATGATCGCCGGTCTGGAGGAGCCCACCTCCGGCGCCGTCCTGATCGGCGGCCAGGACGTCACCGCCCTGCCCCCGTACAAGCGGCCGGTGAACACCGTCTTCCAGAGCTACGCGCTCTTCCCGCACCTCGACATCTTCGAGAACGTCGCCTTCGGCCTGCGCCGCCGCGGCCGCAAGGACGTCAAGAAGCAGGTCGACGACATGCTGGAACTGGTCGAACTCGGCCCGTACGCCCGGCGCAAGCCGCACCAGCTCTCCGGCGGCCAGCAGCAGCGCGTCGCCGTCGCCCGCGCCCTGATCAACCACCCGCAGGTGCTGCTCCTGGACGAGCCGCTCGGCGCCCTCGACCTCAAGCTCCGCCGCCAGATGCAGCTTGAGCTCAAGCGGATCCAGACCGAGGTCGGCATCACCTTCGTCCACGTCACCCATGACCAGGAGGAGGCCATGACCATGGCCGACACCATCGCGGTGATGAACGGCGGCCGGGTCGAACAGCTCGGCGCGCCCGCCGACCTCTACGAGAACCCCGCGACCACCTTCGTGGCCAACTTCCTCGGCCAGTCCAACCTGCTGCCCGCCGATGTCACCGGCGCCGACGGCGGCGACCTGCTGCTCACCGCCGACGGCACCCGCCTCGCCGTGCCCAGGGCCCGCTGCGCCACCGACGCCAGGAAGGTCCACCTCGGGGTCCGGCCGGAGAAGATCACCATCGAGCACGCCTCCGCCGAGGTCGCCGACGGCCGCAACCGGCTGGCCGGCACCGTGGTCGACTCCAGCTTCATCGGCGTCTCCACCCAGTACCTGGTGCGCACCGACGGGGGCCAGGAGGTGACGGTCTTCGAGCAGAACATGGAGCGCGACGCCCGGATCGTCCCCGGCGCGCCGGTCGTCCTGCACTGGAACCCGGCGCACTCCTTCGCCCTGGACGCCGCGCAGGCGATCGACGCGGGCACCGGGGAGGAGGCGGCATGACCACCACCACCCCGGCGGCGCCGCCGCAAGTCATACCGCTCCCGGAGGCCGCCCGGAAGCCGAAGCGCAAGCTCACCCCGTACTGGCTGCTGCTGCCGGGCATCGCCTGGCTGGTCGTCTTCTTCGCCGTGCCGATGGTCTACCAGGGGTCGACCTCGCTGCAGACCGGCTCGCTGGAGGACGGCTTCAAGGTCACCTGGCACTTCGCCACCTACTGGGGCGCCCTGGTCGAGTACCGCTGGCACTTCGTCCGCTCGTTCGGCTACGCCGCCACCGCGACGGTGCTCTGCCTGACCATCGGCTACCCGCTGGCGTACACGATCGCCTTCAAGGCGAGCAAGCGGTGGCGCAACGTCATCCTGATCCTGGTGATCGCGCCGTTCTTCACCAGCTTCCTGATCCGCACGCTGGCCTGGAAGACCATCCTCTCGGACGGCGGCCCGGTGGTCGGCGCCCTCAACGCGCTGCACATCCTGGACGTCACCAGCGCGATCGGCCTCACCTCCGGCGACCGGGTGCTGGCCACGCCGCTCGCCGTGGTCTGCGGTCTGACCTACAACTTCCTGCCATTCATGATCCTGCCGCTGTACACCTCGCTGGAGCGGATCGACCCGCGGCTGCACGAGGCCGCCGGCGACCTCTACGCCCGGCCGTTCACCACCTTCCGCAAGGTCACTTTCCCGATCTCGCTGCCGGGTGTGGTCGCGGGCACGCTGCTCACCTTCATCCCGGCCTCCGGCGACTACATCAACGCCCAGCTGCTGGGCTCGCCGAGCGAGCAGATGGTCGGCAACGGCATCCAGAAGCAGTTCCTGAACGTGCTCGACTACCCCACGGCGGCCGCGCTGAGCTTCATCCTGATGGCCCTGATCCTGGGCATGGTGACGGTCTACATGCGCAAGGCCGGGACGGAGGAACTGGTCTGATGTCCCGAGTGCTCACATGGGTCCGCGCCCATCTGGTGGTGCTGGCAGGTCTGCTGGCCCTGGCCTACCTGGTGCTGCCCAACCTGGTCGTCCTCGCCTTCTCGTTCAACAAGCCGGTGGGCAAGTTCAACTACGAGTGGTCCGAGTTCTCCACCGACGCGTGGACCAATCCCTGCGGTGTGGCCGACATGTGCCAGTCGCTCTCGCTCAGCCTGCAGGTCGCGGTGCTCGCCACCATCGGCGCCACCGTGCTCGGCACCATGGTCGCCTTCGCGCTGGCCCGCTACCGCTTCCGCGGCCGCTCGGCCACCACCGCGATGATCTTCCTGCCGATGGCCATGCCCGAGGTGGTGATGGCCGCCTCGCTCGGCACGCTCTTCCTCAACATGCGCATCCCGTTCGGCTTCACCACGATCCTCATCGCGCACATCATGTTCTGCCTGAGCTTCGTGGTGACGGCGGTCAAGGCACGCGTGATGAGCATGGACCCCCGGCTCGAACAGGCCGCCCAGGACCTCTACGCGACGCCGACCCAGACCTTCCTGCGGGTCACCCTGCCGCTCGCCGCCCCCGGCATCGCGGCCGGCGCGCTGCTCAGCTTCGCGCTCTCCTTCGACGACTTCATCATCACCCAGTTCAACTCGGGCCCGACCACGGTCACCTTCCCGATGTTCGTCTGGGGCGCCTCGCAGCGCGGCATCCCGGTGCAGGTGAACGTCATCGGTACCGCGATGTTCATCGCCGCCGTCGCGCTGACGGTGGCCGGCCAGTGGCTCGGCAACCGTCGCAAGGCCACCGCCTGACCTACCGTCGGGGTGGCCGCCCAACCATCACCTATGTGCAGAAAGTGGCTGATAATGCATGGACTCCGCCCGCGCGCTCAGTGACGCCAGGCCCACCCCCTTCTGGCTGGAGGACCCGGGCCGGCCGGAGGCGCTGCCCGCCCTGGTCGGCGACGCCACCTGTGACCTGCTGGTCGTCGGCGGCGGCTACTCCGGCCTCTGGACCGCCCTCATCGCCAAGGAGCGCGACCCCTCGCTGGACGTCGTCCTGGTCGAGGGCAACGAGGTGGGATGGGCCGCGTCCGGGCGCAACGGCGGCTTCTGCGCGGCCAGCCTGACCCACGGCTTCGGCAACGGCCTGCAGCGCTGGCCCGCCGAACTCGGCCAACTCGAGCGCCTCGGTGCCGCCAACCTGGACGGCATCGAGGCCACCCTCAAGCGCTACGGCATCGACGCCGAGTGGGAGCGCACCGGCGAGATCGACGTCGCCACCCAGCCCCACCAGCTCGCCGAACTGCACGAGATCGCCGAGGCCGTCGCCGAGTACGGCTTCGACATCACCGTGCTCGACGCCGACGCGCTGCGCGCCCAGGTCGACTCGCCGACCTTCCTCGGCGGGCTCTGGGACAAGGAGGGCGTGGCGATGGTCCACCCCGCCAAGCTCGCCTGGGGTCTGAAGGACGCCTGCCTGCGCCAGGGCGTGCGGATCTTCGAGCACACCAGGGCACTGGACCTGCGTGAGTACGGCAGCGGCATGGCCGTCCGCACTCCCTACGGCCGGGTCTTCGCCCGCCGGGTCGCGCTCGGCACCAATGTGTTCCCGTCCCTGGTCAAGCGGGTCCGCCCGCTGGTCGTCCCGGTGTACGACTACGCGCTGATGACCGAGCCGCTCAGCGAGGAACAGCTCGCCGCGATCGGATGGAGCGGCCGGCAGGGGCTCAGCGACAGCGCCAACAAGTTCCACTACTTCCGGCTCTCCGCCGACAACCGGATCCTCTGGGGCGGCTACGACGCGGTCTACCACTACGGCGGCCACGTCCGGAACGAGTACGACCAGCGGCCGGAGACCTTCCGCACGCTGGCGCACAACTTCTTCCGCTGCTTCCCGCAGCTGGAGGGCGTGCGCTTCACCCATGCCTGGGGCGGCGCCATCGACACCTGCAGTCGCTTCTCGGCCTTCTTCGACACCGCCTACCGCGGCCGGGTCGCCTACGCGGCCGGGTTCACCGGGCTCGGCGTCGGGGCCACCCGGTTCGGCGCCGAGGTGATGCTCGACCTGCTGGCGGGCGAGCGCACCGAGCGCACCACGCTGGAGATGGTGCGGAGCAAGCCGCTGCCGTTCCCGCCGGAGCCGGTGCGCTGGGCCGGCATCGAGATCACCACGCGGTCCCTGCAGCGCGCGGACCGCAACGGCGGGCACCGCAACCTCTGGCTGCGCACGCTCGACCGGCTGGGGCTGGGCTTCGACAGCTGACCGCCGCGCCTCCGGTCGCGCGTCCGCCGCGGTGATGCGTCCGCTGCGGCGACTTTCGGCCGGGTGACGCATCCGATCGGGTGATCCGTGTAAGAGAGACCCGCCGTCCGCCTCTCGTTGGTGACGGCGGGTCTCGGTTCCCGCCGCGCCGCGAGCAGCGTCAGCGCTGAGGAACGGGGACGGCACATGGAGAGCACCGGACTGCACTGGCTCGCCCAGGCGGCACCGGACCCGGAGGCGTTCAGGGAACAGTGGGAACGCACCGGACTGGGACTGATGCTGTTGCCGGCCGGGCGGAGGTGGGACGTCCTCTCGGTGCCCGGCCGACTCGGCCGGCCGGCCCTGGAGATCCTCGGTGACGGCCTCTGCGGGCCGGTCCTCACCGACTTCGGGGGCGAGAGCGTAGGCTTCCTCGTCCCCGTCGGCACGGCGGCCCGGTGGATCGGCACCGGCGTGCGCTGCGCGGGCGACGGCACCTGGATCGTCGTCCCGCACCCCCGGCCACGCAGCCGGGGAGCGCGCTGGCTCGTCCCGCCCGACGGCTCCGGACGGCTCAACGACCCCGCCCTGCTGGAGCTCGCCCTGCACGAGGCCGCGGCCCGGCTCCGGGACTGGTGAGACGGGAGCCACCGGCGGGGCACCGGAGGTCGAGGGCGGCATCGCGTCGGTTGAAGGGTGGAAGGGGCGCGTGGGGGCGTGGGGCGGGCGGTCGCGTCAGACTGGAGGCGTGACCACCGTCCCGGACGCCGTCGACGCGTCCCTTCGCCCGGGCCCGGCCCAGCTGCGGCTCGCCGAACTGGCCCGGCCCGTCTGCGACCGGCTCGGACTGGCCCTCGCCGGCGGCCATGCCCTACGGGCCCACGGCGTACCGGCCTGCCCCCAGGACGGGCTGACCCTGGTCACCAGCGGCGGCACCGATCTGCCGGAGGCCGCGGCCGAGCTGGCCGCCGCCTACCGGGCGGTCGGCGGCGGCGTCGCGGAGCGGCCGGGCACGCCCCGGTTGGAGCAGCTCTCCGTCCGGCTCACGCTCGGCGGCCGCACCCACGCGGTGGAGCTGCGCAAGGAACCGCTGGGCCACCGACCGGTCCGGCTCGACCTCGGTGCGCCCGTGCCCGGCGGGCCCGCGCTGACGCTGACGGCCGTCGCCCTGGAGGACGCGGCCGCCCTGGCCACCGCGCTGCTCGCCGACCGCGGCCTGCCGCGCGACCTGATCGACGTACACGCCCTGACCGCCTGGTACCGGGAGGGCGAACTGCTCGCACTGGCAGTCTCGTTGGACGCGGACTTCCAGCCCGCCGTGCTCGCCGACCGGCTGGAGACGCTGGCCGACGCCGCCGACGGACGGTTCCGGGCCCGGGGGTACCCGGGCAGCGCGGTCGGCGGGCTGAAGCGGTGGGCGTTGGCGTGGTCCCAGGATCTGCGACTGGATCTGCTGGAGACCCAGGAGGCGGCGGACGGGTTGCACGACCCGTACCTGGAGGATACGGACGGCGCCGAGGAGACGGACGGTACGGAGGCGGTCTGAGGGAGGGCCGGCGGGGCTTCGCCCGTTCGGCGGATCCGGCCGACGACCTGTAAGGCTGAATCCCCGATCCCCGTCAGCCTGTTCGTTGAGGTGGGCCGTGGAGGCCAGCAGACTGGGAGATGAGCGCGGTAGCCCCGTGAATCCCGTCGCCCGGCCCGCACACGGGCGGCGCCAGACAAGGGACCGGCGGCAGGACGCCGCCCGGGACTTCGGAGGCAGACGACCTTGAGCAAGCACATCACGCACTGGATCGGCGGCGCGCCCGTCGCCACCGCCGGCGCCGCGCCCCGGCGCGGCGACATCTTCGACCCGGCCACCGGCCAGGTCTCGGGACACGTCGACTTCGCGGAGATCGCCGAGGTCGACCAGGCCGTCGCGGCCGCCGCCTCGGCCTTCACCGAGTGGCGCAACGCCTCGGTCGCCAAGCGCGCCACGGTGCTCTTCAGCTTCCGCGAACTGCTCAACGCCCGCCGGGACGAGCTGGCCGCGATCATCGTCTCCGAGCACGGCAAGGTGCACTCCGACGCGCTGGGCGAGATCGCCCGCGGTCTGGAGGTCGTCGAGTACGCCTGCGGCATCCCGCAGCTCATCAAGGGCGGCTTCACCGAGCAGGCGTCCACCGGCGTCGACGTCTACTCGATCCGCCAGCCGCTCGGCCCGGTCGCGATCATCTCACCGTTCAACTTCCCGGCGATGGTGCCGATGTGGTTCTTCCCGATCGCCATCGCGGCCGGCAACACGGTCGTCCTGAAGCCCTCGGAGAAGGACCCGTCCGCCGCCAACTTCCTGGCCGGGCTGTGGAAGGAGGCCGGTCTCCCCGACGGTGTCTTCAACGTCGTCCACGGTGACAAGGCCGCCGTGGACCGGCTGCTGGAGCACCCCGACATCAAGTCGGTCAGTTTTGTCGGCTCCACCCCGATCGCTCGCTACGTGTACGAGACCGGCACCCGCTACGGCAAGCGCGTGCAGGCCCTCGGCGGCGCCAAGAACCACATGCTGGTCCTGCCCGACGCCGACCTGGACCTCAGCGCCGACGCCGCCATCAACGCCGGGTTCGGCGCGGCCGGCGAGCGCTGCATGGCCGTCTCGGTGCTGGTCGCGGTCGACCCGATCGGTGACGAGCTGGTCGAGAAGATCAAGCAGCGGATGGCCACCCTGAAGGTCGGCCCCGGCTGCAACGGTGAATCGGAGATGGGCCCGCTGGTCACCGGCCAGCACCGGGACAAGGTCACCTCCTATGTCGAGTCCGGTGTCGCCGACGGCGCCGAGCTGGCCGTCGACGGCCGGAAGCACCCGATCACCGCCGAGGACAGGAACGGTGCGCCGACGGCGGACGGTTTCTGGCTCGGCCCCACGCTGTTCGACCACGTGAAGCCCGGCATGTCCGTCTACAACGACGAGATCTTCGGCCCGGTGCTGTCGGTGGTCCGCGTCGCCTCCTACGAGGAGGGCGTGGCCCTGATCAACGCCAACCCGTACGGCAACGGCACCGCCATCTTCACCAACGACGGTGGCGCGGCCCGGCGCTTCCAGTTCGAGGTGGAGGTCGGCATGGTCGGCATCAACGTGCCGATCCCGGTGCCGGTCGCCTACTACTCCTTCGGCGGCTGGAAGGCCTCCCTGTTCGGTGACGCGCACGCGTACGGTCCGGACGGCGTGCAGTTCTTCACCCGTGGCAAGGCCGTCACCCAGCGCTGGCTCGACCCCTCGCACGGCGGCATCAACCTCGGCTTCCCGACCAACAGCTGAGCCTCGACCGGCGCCCCGAGCAGCCGGCCGGACCCTTCCCCCCGGGGGTCCGGCCGGCTTCTTTGCGCGATGTTTGCTTCCTTCCGCCGATGGGCGTAGTGTTCTCTAGTCGCTCGACAGGGAGCACCGGACACGCATCGGCGCGGACGGTCCCGGGGCGGCCAATCCACGAAACACCACTTCCCGGTTCTGCCGGGTCGCGTCTGCTTTTCGGGTCGCGGCTCGGGGTGAATTTGGCGTGCGCGTTTATATGGATTGTGGCTGGATTCGCTTTTCGGAGCGGGGATCGGCTAGAGTTTGGAACGTCGGACGGGCCGTCAGGTCGCGGAAGACAGCAGCGAGTTGGGTGAGTGAAACTCCGGAAAACGGAGCGGAAAACATCTGATAAGCTGAGAACACGAAAGAACGAAGCGCCCGGAGGGTCCGCTGGAAGGCGGCCTGAAGGAAGTGTCCGTTCCTTGAGAACTCAACAGCGTGCCAAAAGTCAACGCCAGATATGTTGACATCCCCGGCCTCGG